>JASHOT010000422.1 GCA_030040965.1 Candidatus Sulfotelmatobacter sp.
CTGCTGCGCGACCGGCGGATTGGAATTCGCCGGCGGAGTCGTCTGCTGGTCTTGCTGGCCCCAGCCGAGCGTCGCCAAACCCAGCAGCGCAATTGGTAAGGCAAGAAATCGCAGAATCGGTTTCATGGATGCTCCTCTGTGCGATTCTAGCCTTAGCCCTAACCCGCTCCAATGCAGGGGAAACGGTAAGATTGCTAATCTGTCGCCTGAGATCGAACTTAGGTGTGCCCTCCCGTGATTCCCTGAGCCACCCCGCCTGGCGGGCCACTGGTTAACCCTCGGCAATTTCATCCCGGAGCGTGGCTAAAGACTGGACGACGAACGCCAGGCCAGCTCAAGCGAAGCGGTACCAAAATCAATCTGAGTTCGTCTATCTATGGGCGGCCAGTTGAAGTCGCAGCGGAGGAATTCAATGCAGAGATTGTTGTTAATCCTGATCCTTGCCAGCATCTCGGCATCTGCACAGAGCGTGTTCGACGGCACTTGGCGCCTGAACACCAACGATGCACAAGTCAACGTCACGGAAAGGTTTTTGCTCAAGGACGGGGTTTTCAGCTCTGCTGCCTACGACCCGCCGATAAAAGACGTCAAGGCCGACGGCCAGCCTAATCCTGCAAATGGCGCGCCCTATTATGACTCCGTCACGGTTCGCGTGATCGATGACTGCACCGTCGACTACACCTCCACCAGAAACGGTAAGCTGGTGGACGATTCGAAAGTGACCATCTCGGAAGACAACAAGACGGCCACGCGCGACGATAACTTCGTTTCTGAAAGTGGCCAAAAAAACCACGAAAGCGATCTTTGGAAGCGCCTGGAAGACGGGCCACCGGGCTCTCACAAAATTTCCGGCACCTGGCAGCCGGTGAAGATAGAAAACGCCTCCGACAGTCTGAGAGACATCATTTACAAGGTCACAGAGAACGGTCTGGCCATGCATGATGGCCAGGGCGATTCCTACGACGCCAAATTCGATGGAAAAGACTATCCGTACCGCGGCGATCCCGGCACCACCGGCGTTTCGCTGAAAAAAATCGACGACCATACGTTTGAGGAGAGCTACAAGCGCGACGGCAAGATCATCAACATCTGGCGCTGGACTGTCCAACCGGGCGGGAAAACTATGCAGCTTGCCATCCAGGACAAGCTCCACGATACGACCTTGAACTTCACCGCCAGCAAGCAATGAATGGATTCACTCCACAAATGTCGGTTGCCCCACCCTACGCGGTTTTCGTAGGCTGGGGTTCCTTGGGCCCTCGCGCCCCGCTCTGCGCAACAGCCGCCCTCCGGGGTACCGCGATTGACGAATGGACTGTAAAATAGAAGAAGTCGGCGGCGTCGCGCTGCCCATCCTTCGCGCTTGCGAAAAGGTATCCACAGGTTCCCAACATGTCCCAAAACAACGGCAACTCAACCACCACTTCTCTTCGCCTCAAGACTGGCCTCGCCGAAATGCTCAAGGGCGGCGTCATCATGGACGTCACCAATGCCGAGCAAGCCACCATCGCCGAAAAAGCCGGAGCCGTCTCCGTCATGGCTCTTGAGCGCGTGCCCGCACAGATCCGCGCCGAAGGCGGCGTCGCCCGCATGGCGTCGCCGAAGAAGATTCGCGAGATCATGGCAGCCGTCTCCATCCCTGTAATGGCCAAGTGCCGCATCGGACATTTTGCCGAAGCGCAAATTCTGCAGGAACTCGGTGTCGACTACATCGATGAATCCGAAGTGCTCACCCCGGCCGACGAGTCCCATCACGTCGATAAGCACGCTTTCACTGTGCCGTTCGTCTGCGGCGCGCGCAATCTCGGCGAAGCCTTGCGCCGCATCGCCGAAGGCGCCGCCATGATTCGCACCAAGGGCGAAGCCGGCACCGGCGACGTCGTCCACGCGGTGAAGCATATGAGACAGATTGTCCAGGAGATGAGAATCCTCACGGTGCTCAGCGAAGAAGAGCTTTACGCCAAAGCCAAAGAGCACCAGGCGCCATACGAACTGATCAAGATGGTCGCGAAAGCAGGAAAGCTCCCCGTGCCGAATTTCTCCGCGGGAGGTATCGCCACACCCGCCGACGCCTCGCTCGTCATGCAGCTGGGAGCCGAAGCGGTTTTCGTCGGCAGCGGAATCTTCATGGGCGCACGTACGACGTGTACGCACTCCCTGGATACGCATCCCTTCGATGAGACTTGCGCCTTCGCTCCGCCGGAGCAAGCCGCCAAGCGCGCCCGCGCCATCGTGCTCGCGGCCACGCATTATCAGGACCCTAAAGTGTTGCTTGAAGTCAGCGAAGACCTGCAGGGAGCCATGAAAGGCCTCGCCGTCAGCGCATTGGATGAAGCGCAGATGCTGCAGACCAGGGGATGGTAGGCATGCATCGGAATGTCAAGGCTGGGGAGCAGACACCCAACGCCTACAAACCCACCGTCTTCACCTTTGAGCGAAGCGGATGGGGAAAGGTGATCCGGAGATGGTTTGCTACTGTTGCCTTTCTAGGCGCTCTCCTCGTCTGGCAGTGGGCGGGACCAGTCCTTCTCAACTCCTCCGTGGGCCTTGCCTTGAAACCCTTCCTGTCGTCCGAGCCGCGCTGGGTTTCCGCAGTCGTGTGGATGACCGGGGTGCTCGTATTAACGCCGCTGCTTTGGATCCCACTTCTGGTCGGCACAGTCCGCCTTATGCAGTTGCATGATGATCGGGTATACAGCGCGGCTATCACCGCAGAGGAACAGCAGCGTCTGGACTCACTCCACGAAGTCTACTCAGGCTATTGGCCTCTCGAAGAGAAGAAATCGCTCTGGAAAGAGTTCGAGGAGGAGACAGAGCGCATCTACCGTAGCCACGGCTTATAGGGGCCGGCCCGCCTTTCCGCACAAAGAAGCCGCGGTTGCCCCACCCTTCTTTCGCGCCCTTTGCGAAAGAGGGTGGGAACCCTGACTGCGGGCGGACTCAAACCCTGCGTCATCCCGAAGGCCCGCGCTTTTACCAGCGGGCCGAGGGATCTCGCGCGTAGCGTAGCCGAACCGCGCGAATCCACAGCCGCCAGTCCAGCCGATGTTCATCCGTCACAGACAAGCGTATCGCGCTACGCTATAAAGCTGATGAACTCCACGCCAGATCCCTCACGCGGCTGATGAAAACGCCGCGTGAGGGATGACGTATTCAGTGAGGATGTAACGGGCGCGGTCTGGATGACGCAGCAGGGGGCGACACCCGGCATGTCAAAGAACAGACGCTTCTTCGTCTACATCATGACCAACCGGCCGCGCTCCCATGTCCTCTACACCGGAATCACCGGCAATCTGCCTCATCGTGTCTTCGAGCACAAGAACAAACTCATCCCAGGGTTCACCAGTCGCTATAACCTCACACGCCTCGATGTCCGACTCGAAGGTTTTGTATCCCGGCAATGCGATCTTGATTTTGTGATCACCGGGAGCGACCAGCAGACCACGACCCGCGCCCTGAAATTCGCCGACGTGTCCGATGAATTGTCCATCAAGAAAGACGGCCGCGCGGGATGGGTTGACGGAGATTTTTATTTCCGCCGTGACCGTGGGCATAGGCCCGGTGGGAGCTTTTAGCATTGCTACTGCAATCGTCTCTTTTACTCCCGGCTGCACGACAATTTTCCTGGTGAAGTCCTGGTAGCCATCCTGCCGCACGCTGATGACGTGCTCGCCGGGCAGAAGCATCACCTTCTTCGCGCCCTTCAGTTCTTTCAGATATCCGACGTACTGGCCGTCGACCCATACGCCTGAAGTTTTTTCTACCTTGGATTTACCTATGAACTCGATCTCGCCCATGATCTTGTTGTCGGCATGGATCGCCGCCGGCAGCAGGAGCGCAGAAATCGCGACAAACGCCAAGAGCCATGGCGTTAGGTGACGCGCTGTTTGCGTTGTCGCCTTCGAATGCATAAATCTGATTTCTACTCTATTTTTCATTGGGAAGAAGCACCATAAGGGCAAATCCGTACCTCGGCGTAAGCTCTGATTCTGCTCCGGCAAGCGATTGTGATCGCGATGGCCGCCGGGAGTTTATACTTCGCGCATGTCTTCATATACATCTTCCGCATCTAAATCTTTCGCACACGGGATTTCCGTACAACAACTTTTCGCTTCGGATCTTCGCTACTCGGCATGGGCGAATCAGCGATTGCTGGACGCTTGTGCGGACCGGACGGGGGAGGAATTGGAGCGCGACCTCAGGCTTTCGCACCGCACTATTCTGGCGACTCTGCAACATGTTTGCGATGCGGAAAAGGTTTGGCTCGATTGCCTGAGCACGACCGCGGCGGGAGGAAAATGGATCTTGCCGACGTTACCCGCGCCGAATCTCACCCTGGCTGACCTAGGACAGATCTGGCCGGAGCTTTGGAAAGGCTATGAGAAGTGGCTGGAGGGATTGTCCGGTACAAAGATTGAATTGGAAGCAGAAGTTTTCGTGCAGATTCCGGATGGATCCGTTCCGCGATTCACGCGCTGGAAGATCCTGCGTCATATGCTCGACCACTCGCAATTTCATCGCGGACAGGTGGTTGGCATGATTCGCAGCCTCGGGCACACGCCTCCAGCGATCAATCGCGGAGACTACTGGCTGGCGGGCGGCTCGGACGGGCGGTAGACGGTTGACTATACGGGAGCTTGAATCGCAGCGCTGAAAGCGGTACGCCCCAAAGCCCGCGCTTTCGGCATTCGGGAATCCCACCCTTTGCAAAGGGCGCAAAGGATGGGGCACCCGGCACACGCCTCCAGCGATCAATCGCGGAGATTACTGGCTGGCGGGCGGATCGGACGGGAGGTAGGGAGGAACTTGCGGTTTGAGCTGTTGGACCGTTGCCTCAGCCACGTAAGGGATCTTGCGTGGCGCTTATTGGCGCAGGGCGGAAGGTGCATCTGGCTTGTATATGTCGGCCCACCTCGCGGCCAGGTCATACCACTGTGGGTTCATCGATTCGATCAGGCGAATCTTCTTGCTGCGACGCCACGCTTTAATTTCCTTTTCGCGATTGATGGCAGCGTCAGAATAGACGAATTCCTCGTAGTAGATATCGCCAATCAAAAAGTGCAGATCAAAACTGATCTCCAGAAATCAAACGAGCCAATCGACGATCCCTCTCTTCAACAGAAGTGAGATCCGACTCACGCCCTGTCGTAGAACCGGAAGAATAGCGACTGCCTGGCTACAGGCTCGGCCCGCTCGGTCAGTGCGGCGAGTTGCTGCTGGCTCATCGGTGTGAACTCGCGCGCCAGTTGCACATTCTCTTCCAGTTGTGCAATCGAGTCGCATCCGATGATCACCGTGCTGATCGGCAGCGACAGCGAGTAATACATCGCCTCCTGCATTTTCAGCGTGCCCGGCGTCGGCGCCAGCACCATCCCTTCCCACGAGTGCTTCTGCTGTTCGATCGGAGGCGGCGTCCACGTCGCCAGAATTCTTCCGCGCGCCGGAACTTTCATCCCGATGATACCCATCTGTTTCTCGACCGCCAGCGGCAGCAATTCCTGGATGAACGAAAAATGGTGCGGGTCCGCCGCATTCACCGCCATCAGAATCGTGTCAAACGGATGCCGATGAATGCACTCCATCAACGCGTCCGGCCGGTAATGCCCGGTAATTCCCAAATAGCGCACGACTTTCTGATCGCGCATCTCGAGCAGCGCCTCCATCGCGCCGCCCTTCGCGAAAATCTCATTTACATCCGTCATCGTTCCAATATCGTGCAGCTGCCACAGATCCAAGTGATCGGTATTCAGCAGCTTCAGCGATTGCTCGATCATCTGCAGCGACCCCTCGCGCGTCCGCTCTTTCGTTTTGCTGGCCAGAAAAGCTTCCGAACGCCGACTCTTCATTACTTGCCCGATGTAACGTTCGCTCCACCGTTCCGGACCGCCATAAATCGACGACGTGTCGATATAATTCACGCCGAGATCCAGAGCTCTCTCCACAATCGGCACGGCAACGGCTTCGTTATTGGCGTGCTCGATCGCCGCCTGCCCGCCCAGGCTAAAGATTCCAACCTTGTACCCCGTCTTTCCCAGATTCCTTGTCGGCATTGCAGTCAATGTCGCCGGATTCGATGGCAGAGCCGGAAGTGTTGCCCTCGCGCGCGAGTTCGTTGCCGCAGAAGTCACAAGCGCTGCCGCCGCGGCCGCGCCGCTGGTCTTTAGAAATGCTCTGCGGCTGCCCGCAAGGGTGTTAGACGACCTTTTCTTTTCCATGACAAATCTCCACACCAACCTGGATCGCGAAAAATTGCCCGCCACGAGACTACGCCTTTTCATTTTGCCGATTCATTTTCTTTTACCCGATCTGCAACAATCACAGGCATAGGAATCACGGACGGTGCCCCATTCAAGCGCGGGTTTGGCTTGAGTGGGGAATCTCGTGGTGTTGCCCTCAATCAGACTTTCTGTCACCCATTACAATGCGTATGTGAAGGCAATGTCGGCCGCGCCCAAAATCGGTGTGCTCGCCCTCCAGGGTGATTTCGATGCCCATCGCCGCCGTCTAAAAGAGCTGGGCGCTGAAGTTGTGCTCGTCCGCAAGCCCGAGCAACTCGATTCGATCAACGGCCTCATCATCCCCGGAGGTGAATCCGGGACCTTCCTTAAACTTCTCGGTGCTGTCGGTTTCGAGAAGCTCAAGCAGTTCGTCCACACCAGGCCCACGTTCGGCACCTGTGCGGGCGCCATCCTGCTGGCCAGCGAAGTGGAAAATCCTCCGCAGGCCGGGCTCGGCGCACTCAACATCCGCATTCGCCGCAACGCCTACGGACGGCAGATCGACAGCTCCATTCGCGAGGGAAAATTGTTGGTTACGAGTGGATTCTCCGGCGATCCGCATGACGCCGCTCAGCGCGAGTCTCCGCTCGAGATGGTCTTCATTCGCGCACCGAAAATTATTCAGGTCGGCGCGGGCGTCGAAGTGCTCGCCACCGAAGGCACCGATCCCGTCATCGTCCGGCAGGGAAGAGCGATCGCTGCGACATTTCATCCCGAACTATCCGAAGACACGCGCGTTCATCAGGCCTTTCTGGACCTGGTGAAAAACGGATCGGAGCCATGACGAAATCTAATGGTCAGAGTGATTTCGCGAACGCAGTGGGGCCGGCATTCTCGCCGGAAGTGAAGGAAGCGTTAGATCGAGAAGGCCGACGGTTGCGTAGTCAGCGCCTCGTTGTTGTACTCGCGGCGCTGATGGTCGCGCTCTTTATCCTCGGCTACGTCTTCGACAGAGAATCCCGCAGCCGACAGGAGGCAGTGGTGAAAGAACTGAAGACCCTTCCTTTGCCTGCAAATGTTGCTGATGAAGATTTCAGTTCGGGATACCAACCGTGGAGTCGAGGCAGAGCTAGTCGGACCATTCTTGCCGGAATTCACCCAAAAGAGCTGTGTGACTTTTACGCTTCTCTTCTAATATCCTCAGGCTGGCTGCAAACGGACGAGAAATGTTACCCCGGCGATAGAGGGCACGTGCTGATCGCGCTTCGCAAAGGCCATCAGGTCTTCGAACTCGTGTATCTTGGCGGCGATGTAATGGGGCGCACCAAATACGTCATGAGCGAGGGCTGGTTTCGATAGGTGTGGCGTCCGGCAGCTTTAAAGCGGGCGCGCAAAAAATCCGAAAATTCTTCTTGACATCCGTATCGCGTAACCGTACAGTTACACATCATGCGTCACCATTCGGTTACATATTCATCGAGGCAGGCCCGGGAGGCGACCTTCCAGGCCCTCGCCGATCCCACCCGTCGCGCCGTCCTCGATCTTCTGCGTCGCGGCAGCCAGCCCGCCGGCCAGATCGCCGAAGCTTTTCCCGTCTCACGCCCTGCCATCTCGAAACATCTCCGCCTGCTCCGCCGCGCTCACCTGGTCCGCGAGCATCGCGAAGGGCGCAACCGCATCTACCAGCTCAATCCCGAACCGCTCCGCGCTGTCGATAGCTGGATCGAACAATATCGCCAGTTCTGGAGCGCGAATCTTGCCAGCTTGAAATCGTTCGTCGAGGCCGAATACGCAAAAGAGATGCATGCGTCAGGCGTACGCACCGCGCGCCGCAAACAGAAATGAGAAATGCCATATCCATCTCGAAAGGGAAGAGCGGCTTCCGCCGCTGAGGTTGAAAATCATGTCATCCGCCATCGTTACACCCGATCAAGACACCATCGTCAGTGAGATCGATATCGCCGCTCCCGCAGAACTCGTGTTCAAGGGAATCTGCGATGCAGAAACGGTTCGCCGCCGCGCTCCCTATCTCAGTGTCTTTGAAATGGATCTGCGAGTTGGTGGCCACTGGCGCCTCGAAATGCGCATGCCCAAGCCACATCACGGTGTTCCGGTCGTCCACCACGGCGGAGAGATTCTCGAGCTCGACCCTCCTCGTCTTCTGGTCTACACCTGGACCGCGAACTTCCACAAAGATCCCAATCACCTCAGCGTCGTTCGCTGGGAGCTGACGCCCACCAAGTCCGGTACGCATGTAAAGGTCACGCACAGCGGACTGGCGAGCGAGCCTGCCGCCTGCAAAGACTACGCCGGAGGCTGGCCAGGAGTGCTACAGGAACTCAAGACGTTCGCGGAAAAAAACTAATCATGCAGTCGTCCCGTCGAAGTAACGAAATGGCTCAATGATTCAATTGGAGGTCCATCCCTATACACCAGCCTCCGCCGCCCAAAATATGAATATCGCCGTCGCCTGCCGGCATGGCCAAGGACTGGCTTGCCCTATGGCACGTTTCCAGGGACTTCAGTCCTAGAAGCCGCAAGCTTTTGCCCCGCGCTATACTGGCTACATGTCTGGGGTTCCGTTGAACGACGGGCGAAAAGGGAAGACCTTCTACCTGGAAACCTTCGGGTGCCAGATGAATGTCCACGACTCGGAAAAGGTCATCGGGACGCTCATTCACGAGGGCTACCGGCAGGTGGAGACCGTCGAGCAGGCCGACCTGATTCTTTACAACACGTGCTCGATCCGCGATAAGGCTGAGCAGAAGGTGTTTCATCGCCTGGCTGACTACAAGAAGCTGCAGGCGCAGGGAAAGAAATTCGGCGTCCTCGGTTGCGTGGCGCAGCAGGAAGGTGAAAAGATTTTCGAGCGCGCTCCGCATGTATCGCTGGTGTGCGGCTCGGCGTCGTACACGAAGCTGCCGGAGATGCTGGGGCGGTTGGAGAACGCAGACAACTGCGTTTCCCACTCAAGCCGCCAAGAACGCGACTGGAATGGGGCACCCACGGCGCCCATGATCGGGGAGATCCCTCGCGCCGCTGGTGAAAGCGCCGCGCTTCGGGATGACGCAGGATTTGCTCGCGACTCGCGACTTAAGACTCGGTACTCGCAACTTGTGCGCATTACCGGCCTCGACGATCGCCAGACGGACAAGTGTTTTGAGACGGAGTTCACGGCGCGTACGAATCCGCATCGCGGATACATCAC
>JASHOT010000423.1 GCA_030040965.1 Candidatus Sulfotelmatobacter sp.
ATGCCCGAAATGTGCCCATGTCTGCACAACTGCTGTGAGGTGGAACTTCGACCGCAATCACAATGGTCGAAGACCCGGACCCCCACCGAACTGCCCCGACGTTCGGGATTTCAGGGTCAAGGCAATACGGAGGGAAGATCGTCCTGCCATTCGGGATCGGTTCATGGGAGTGAAGCCCCTCGTCATCCACCCGATAAATCACGACATGGTAGGTCCCGACGGCTCCCGCATCGCTGTAGGTGACGAAGAAAGAGGATGAGTCCGGGGCCCAAGCGGCCTCGGCTTCCCCACTCACGACCTTTTCGAGGTCCGTCGGAAACGTCCTTCCTTTCCGGATAACCTGGACGTGTAGAGGCCAGCCATCGGAGGAAGATTCGGCGACAATCCTGCTCAGGCCATCAGGGGAGGACAATACCTTGTGCTCTTTTGCGAGAGTACCAAAGCGAAACAGCATGCTTGGAGTAGATTCCGTCGGCAGCGAAGCCGACATTCCCCAGCCCTGCTACGAATGACCGCAGCACCACCAGACGACAAGCCCAAGCCATATCAAATTCCACCTAATTACGCTCACCTGCCCTAGCTCTCCTACGCGAACAAAAACTCCTTCGTCCTCAACTCCTTGATCGTGTCTCTAATCTTCGCGGCCTTTTCAAACTCGAATCGCTTCGCCGCCTCGCGCATGTCTTCTTCGAGTTTGGCAATGTACTTGTCGACTTCTTCCTGCGACTTGAACTCAGGCATGCCTTCGGCCTCGCTCGCGGTCAAGTCGGCATAGTCAGCGGCGACGATCGCCGCCAGCGACATGTCCACCGGCCGCACGATCGACTCCGGTGTAATTCCGTTCGCCTCGTTGTACGCCGACTGAATTGCGCGCCGCCGCGAAGTCTCATCCATCGCCCGCTTCATAGAATCAGTCTGACGGTCGGCGTAAAGAATCGCGCGTCCATTCAAATGCCGCGCGCAGCGCCCGATGGTCTGAATCAGCGATCCCGAAGACCGTAGAAATCCCTCTTTATCGGCATCGAGAATCGCGACCAGCGACACTTCCGGCAGGTCCAGGCCTTCGCGCAGCAGATTGATGCCGATCAATACATCGAACTCGCCCTTGCGCAGATCGCGCAGAATCTTCACCCGCTCCAGCGTCTCGATCTCCGAATGCATGTAGCGGCACTTCACGCCGACTTCGGCGTAGTACTCCGCTAGATCTTCGGCCATGCGCTTTGTCAAAGTCGTCACCAGCACGCGCTCGCCTTTTTCCGCGCGGGCGCGAATCTCGTGCAGCAGGTCGTCGATCTGTCCCTTGACGGGACGCACTTCCACCGGCGGATCGATCAATCCCGTCGGGCGAATGATCTGCTCGACCACCACTCCCGCCGATTTGGTCAGCTCATACGGCCCCGGCGTTGCCGAGACGTAGACGATCTGATTGGTGCGGTGCTCAAATTCCTCAAAGGTCAGAGGACGATTATCGAGCGCGGACGGCATGCGGAAGCCGTACTCGACCAGCACTTCTTTTCGCGAGCGGTCGCCCGCGTACATGCCGCGCAACTGCGGGACGGTCTGGTGCGATTCATCGATGAACAGCAGATAATCGCGCGGAAAATAATCGAGCAGCGTCGGCGGAGGCTCGCCCGGCAGGCGTCCGGTAAAATGCCGGGAATAATTTTCGATGCCGTGGCAGTAGCCCATCGCCTTGATCATTTCCAGGTCGAACATGGTCCGCTGATGAATGCGCTGCGACTCGACCAGCCGCCCCTGCTTTTCGAGTTCGACTTCCCACCACGCCAGTTCTTTTTTGATCGAGTCGACCGCCGCAGCCCGCGTTTCATCTTTCATCACATAATGCGTCTTGGGATAAATCGGCAGCCGCATATACTTCTGCTTGACCGTTCCGAACAACGGATCGATCTGCGAAAGGGCCTCGACCTGATCTCCCCACATTTCGATGCGGTAGGCCATGTCGTCGTACGTGGGAAAGACCTCGATCACGTCTCCACGGACGCGAAACGTGCCACGCCGGAACTCGCCATTGGTGCGCTCATACAAAATGTCAACCAGCTTTCGGGTAATGTCCTCACGCTTGACCTTCTGCCCCCGCTCAAGAAAGAGCATCATGCCGTAATAGGCTTCCGGAGAACCCAGTCCATAGATCGCACTCACTGACGCCACAATCAACGCGTCGCGTCGCTCAAATAAAGAGCGCGTGGCCGAGAGGCGCAGCTTGTCGAGTTCGTCATTGATGGTGGCTTCTTTTTCAATGTAGAGATCCGCCGCGGGGACATACGCCTCAGGCTGGTAATAGTCGTAGTAGGAAACGAAATATTCGACCGCATTATGCGGAAAGAAACTCTTGAACTCGTGATAGAGCTGCGCCGCCAGCGTTTTGTTGTGCGCCATCACCAGCGTCGGACGGTTCACCGCCTCGATGACCTTCGCCATGGTGAACGTCTTGCCCGATCCCGTGACGCCGAGCAGCACCTGATGCTGCTCGCGATCGAATACCCCGTGCGTCAGCGCCTCGATCGCCGTCTTCTGATCACCCTGCGGCTTGTAGGTGGAAACGAGTTTGAAGTCCATGGGGAAACCCAGCCGTCAGCTCTCAGCCATCAGCCTTCAGCTTGAAACCGTGAAACATCAATTGCAGTGTGGACACTACTTGTCATGAATCTTCGTCAATTTCTTTGTCATTCCGAACCGGCGCAAAGCGGCGGTGAGGAACCTGCATTTCGCCGACAGCTGCACAGAACCGGATTTTGCCGCCAGAGAATCCTTTTATTATAGCGCGGGGGGGAGCGGCATTAATCTTGACAACAGTGATCGCGGCTAGGATGATCCCGTCAATGAATCCAAATCCTTGGCAAGTTGCCGCTTGGATCGTGGCGGTTGTAGGCGGCTTGATCGCCGCCGGACTCGCGATTTATCAGGCATTCGAAAATAGAAAACTGCGCGAGAGGGAACTCCGCTGGAGGCAAGCGGAGTCCGGGAAACAGCTAATTGACGAGATTTTTCGCGAGCCTGGGTCGAATGCGGCCACCCTCATGCTCGATTCCTGGCATAGGTCTTATACTCTTCCCGACGGGACTGAAGCTAAGATTGCCTGGGCCGATGTCATCGAAGCTCTGCACGTAGATTCCTTCCGTAGAGAGGATAGCCAAACAGTTTATGTGAGAGATTGCTTTGATCTATTGTTCTACTATCTGGATGGTCTTGAGCATTTCATTCAAGCTGGACTAACGACTTTTGAAGACGTTCGGTTTCCGACTGAATACTATGTCGACATGATTTCGGAGGACGAGAAGGAAAAAGCCATCATCGTAGCCTATATTCAAGCGTGCAAATACAAAAACATCTGGAAGTTCTTGGAGAGATTTCCGGCATGGAACCGGCATGGCTAGCGAAAAGTCCTCAAGCCACGCTTGACTGAAACTCCACCCCTACAACTCGGCTAATGTGCGGTGCACCAGGGACACCGCGATCGCTCCTTCGCCCACCGCCGATGCCACACGCTTCACGCTGTTGGCGCGCACGTCGCCGACGGCGAAGACTCCCGGCAAGCTGGTTTCCAGCATCTGCGGACGCCGCTCCAGCTTCCACACTTCCTTCAGCATCGGATCCAAGTCGCGACCGGTCAGGATGAATCCCTTTTCGTCGAGAGAAAGGCAGCCGCTCAGCCACTTCGTGCGCGGCGAAGCTCCCGCCATAATGAATACATGCCGAATCGGATTTGTCTCCGTCTTGCCAGTGTTCTTGTCGCGCCGCGTCACGCTTTCCAGGTGCGTCTCGCCGTCAAGCTTCACAATTTCCGTGCAGTACCGCACATCAATCACGGGATTTTCTTCAATCCTCCGGATCAGATAACGCGACATCGTATCGGAAAGCTCGTTGGAGCGCACTAACATGTGCACTTTTCTTGCGGTCCGTGAGAGAAACACAGCCGCCTGCCCGGCGGAGTTACCGCCGCCCACCACGATCACCTCTTCATCCCCGCACACCTGCGACTCGATGAAGGTTGCTCCGTAGTAGACGCCCATGCCTTCAAATTGCCGCAAGTTTTCGATGGCCGGCTTGTTGTAGTGCGCGCCACTGGCAATCACGATGGTACGCGTGGGAATGTTTTGGCCGCCGTCGAGAAGAACTTCATACGGACGCTGATCGCAATTGAGCCGAGTAACGCTGGCCGCGACCATGATCTTCGCGCCAAACTTTTGCGCCTGCGTCTGTGCTCGCGCGGTCAGCTCCAGACCCGACACGCCAGTGGGGAATCCAAGATAATTTTCGATCTTCGAGCTCGATCCTGCCTGGCCACCCGGCGATTCGGTCTCGATGACCAGCGAGTCAAGTCCCTCCGATGCTGCATAGACGGCAGCAGCCAACCCCGCCGGCCCGGCCCCAATGATGATCACATCGCGCACCTGCGTCGGCTCGATGGCCGCATTTAATCCCAAACACTTGGCTAGAGCCTGCGTCGTTGGATTCCGAAGCACCGTCCGGCCGTTGCAGATCACGACGGGAATTTCTTCCACCTTCACGTGAAAGCGGTCAAGCAGATCCTGTGAACCTTTGTCCACATCCAGATCGATATATTGATGCGGATGTCCGTTGCGGCTCAGGAACTCCCGCAGGCGCAAGGTTTGCGATGAGTGCCGCGAGCCGAGAAGAATTATGTTTCCAAGGCCGCTCGAAAGCAGCAGAATGCGGCGCATGATAAAGGCGCGCATAAAGATCTCGTTCAACTCCGCATCGCGCGCGATAAGTGTGAGGAACTGTGGCGACGAGAGTTCTATGAATTCTCCTGATGCTGCGACTCTCCCACGTACCAAGGCCCCCCGATTGGAGATCATGGTCATCTCTCCGGTAAAGGCGCCCGGAGTCTCATGCGTGGCGATCGGCCGTTCGCCGTCCAAATCCAACTGCACGATCTCCAGGGCTCCAGAGAGCAGAACAAAGAAAGGCACATTAATATCCCCCGGCTCGAACAGGATTTCGCCCACTTGCACCTTGCGCACGTGCCCAACCAAGCGAATCCGCTCGATCTGCACCGGGGTGAGCACCGGGAAAGCGTGCGAATGATCGACCGCGGGATAGGTGTAAGAAACGGTCTGAGAGGACATGCGGTTACCCTGACCATCAGAATGGTCTATAACGTTGAAGTCTACTAGATGCGTCGAGGCTCCGAAGAGGTTCAACGGCGAGTGGCGATCGCTATTTCTGCTGGGGATCCTGCACTATTCCGAGTATTTTCGACGAGGTACGGAATTTCTTGTAATCGCGATAGCTGCCCTCGTCCAGTTCGTTATCTGATTTGAATAGGGCCACGCGCATATCGATCTTGCCGGAGTAGCGGAGCGGCAGCCATACTTCATCATTCACCCGGGTCTGCTCATAGACGAAGTTTGTGCCGGCATGAATTCGCGCCAGCACCCATCCAAACGAGAGCGTGCTGACCGCCGAAATATCGAACTTCACCAATTGCTGCTCGCTCTTATCGATCCAAACCCGGCCGCGGATTTTAGTAAGCATTTCGGCTTCTTTGACGCCGGGATGGAAATCCGGCCGCGGTTCGCCGTCGATTACCCAGGCGTCGCGGCCATTCAACATCTCGCTGCCAACCATGCGAAAGTTGTAGGCGTCGGCCACTTCGCTGACGAATTCACGAGCTTTTTCGCGCTGCTTCTCGCGTTCTTCTTCGCGCTTGCGCCGCTCCTCGTCCGACTCGTTCTTGCGCTTTTCGGCCAGCTTCTGGAGTTTTTCCTCCTCTTTGGCTGTATCTTTCGGGGTTAGGGGCTGGTCGTTCTTTTCGATCAGCCGCATCACCTGCTCATCGTAAAGACGCATCACTTCGTAGGTCTGGGTTTCGGTTGCCTTGATCTGTCCCGAACTGCCGAGCTTATGCTGCACGTCACGCTCAATGTAGGTGTAGTCGTGCAGCTTCCTGGAATTATCGCGATAGTTTTGCGCGACCACCCGGATCAGCGCCTGCATCTGTTGCTCGGAAAGTTTGCCCCGGGCGTCGGGCGTCAAATCGAGTGCCGGATGCGCAGCTGCAGCTTCACCGGTCGTTGCGGGAGGAGCGCTCGAACTGGGAGTCTTTTCCGGAGAAGCCTTTTCCTGGGATGTCGGGCTGGGGCTTGCAGGCGCGGAGGGAGGCGGCGAGGTTTGCTGCTCCTGCGCAAGGACCGTGGCGAGACAGCTTCCGAGCAGAATGAAGGCGAGTCCCCACGTCCTCATAGATTCATCTTACGTGTTCAGAGTCAGCAGTGTTTTCAACAACTCAGGCGCGTTTAGAAGAACCCAGATTCCGGAAGGATGTTTCTCTCAGTGGGCTCGGTTTTGGATTTTCTGGGCAGTATCACGGCCAATCGAAAGAACTTGTTCCGCAGAACGTGCAAACAAGTGTGCTACGACTGTTTCGGAAGCTTGAGGGCCTGATCAAGGGCGAGCTGACGACAGGTGCGCCCGATGACGTCTTGCGCTGTGGCGGACTCGACAAACTGGAGGCCGTAACGGAAGGCGTTGCGATGGCAAACGAGGGCGTGAACATCGACTGACCCGAGCGGAACCGTGAACTCCAGGCGCACGACTTCGCCGACTGGAATTTCGTCGCGCAGCATCAAGCCCACACCCGATTCGCTGATATCGACAGTGTGCCCGCGCACGACCGATGTGCCTCGCGGATACACGCAAACGCCAACGTCCAGGCTAAACCGAGGATGGCGGCGCGCATCCACCAGGTAATTAGTGTAGCCTCGGAATTGACTGCCTAGACTCAAATCGACCCTAGGGCTCGGGCTCTCGAGCGTCCTGTCTTTCCGCGCAATTTCAACGCCGATCATCCCACGTTTCCCCAGGACGGTGGTTTGAAGCTTACTGGCGCTCTCGGCCCGACCTGAATAATGAATCGGCAAGATGTGATAGAAACTTGAGTACTTGCCATGCGCCGAGGTCGAGTATTTTCGAAATCTAATGTCCAAAATCGATTAGCTGTCTGCTCGGCGCACTATTTCCTTGTTTTGTAAGCCTTTCCTAAGCACTCCGCCTCAAACAATCGATCGTCTATCCGATGGAGCCCTTTTTCCTGTGCCTTGGTTAGCAGCGAATAATGCTTGATGCCGAACAGGTGATACACGAT
>JASHOT010000424.1 GCA_030040965.1 Candidatus Sulfotelmatobacter sp.
AACCACCATTTTGTTCATCATAGGGAGAGTTTAAAAAGACGCTAGATGCAACTGCCGCTCGCCGATCTCAGCGCGGACGGTTTTCCGAAAGCGGCGCGATGCTGCTCGATTGCGGCTGGTCGAGATGCACAACCTCGGCGCCAGGCGGCTGCTCCAGGGTGAACTGTTCATCCGTGAGCGGCGTGTTGATTTCCACCTTCGTCATATTCAGCGTGATGTCGTACTCTTCTTGGGGCCAGGCGATTTCGATACGCGAAGGATAGCTCACGCCGTTGACGTCCTTGTACTCGGCATAGCGCGTATCCGTATTCATTTTCGCTTCTTCGTTGTAAATGTATTGCCGATGCGGTTTCAGATCGGTGCGCCCAAAAACAATCTTGCGCGAGAGTCGCCAGCCGTTGTCGTATTTGCGGACCACGATCAGCTCGTAATCTTCCTGCAGGATGCGATGTCCCTTGGCATCATGCAGCGTCTCATATCCGTTCTCGACCACAGCAATCTCCAGGTTGGAATCCGGATTGATCGCCGGTATCAGCAACGCATCATAAATGTTCTGTGGACGGATGTTTTCCATTGGTCGCTGGCTGTTGAACGCCGGCGTCTTATTCCGCCCTTCCACAAAACGATTTTGCGGTGGAATCGAGAGCTTGAAATCCTGGCCGTCGCTCACCATGTCGAACGCTACGGTGCGCACGATCGGCATCAGGCCTTGCATGTGCAGCCATGCCGGCTTTTGCGCCAGAACGTAACCGCGAATCTCCTTATAATCGGTGACCTGCCCCTTTTTCACGCCGCCGGCTGAAGTGTCAATGTCTACCGTCGCCTTTAACGACTGGACCGCCTCCGCCTGCTGATTAACGATGTCGATCAACTGCTGCTGCGACGCCTGTTTCAGCGGAGCCTTGGAATATTGGTCTTCGACCGGACGCGTGCGGAACAAGCAGCCCGTTGTGGCTAACTCGGCCAGAATCAACAATAAAACCCAGGTGAACGAGCTACGTCTCATCAAGATATTAAGATGCCTCAACCCCATTTGAGTATAACGCGAAGGTAAGGATGCAAGAGTCCTGAGGACTTTTCGCGGCCAAAGGCCGAACCCTTCCCCGCGTTCGGATGGGAGCCCTCCAGATCGGCGATCACTCCCGGAATCAGTTACTTACGTTAGTCAACCCGACTATCATCGGGATGTTTCCCTCCCGCCCATCATCTAAACTGAGCATGCATTCTGTGTTTGCGGCGCTGATTACCTGACTTGCGACAACAGCCCCGGTGATTCCGTGAATCGGTAGGCTAATTTACGAAGCAGGGGCAATTTGTGAAGAAGTAGGGTTGATTTGTGAAAAAGATCGTCTGGCTCATATTGATTGCAGTCGTCGCCGCCGGTGGCTGGTTCACCTGGGCCGCGTTGACGCCGGTCGAGCCTTCAGGCCAGACTATCGTCTTGCTTCACCCCGGCTGGTCGACGCGCCGCATCGCGGCTGAATTAAAAGGCTCTGGCGTCATCAAGAGCGAAGACGCTTTCATTCTCTGGCATTACGTTCATCGCAAGCGTTCGCTCAAGGCCGGAGAATATCTCTTCGAAAAACCTGCCAACCTGATCGACGTTCAGCGGCGCATCATTCACGGCGATGTCTACTTTCACACCGTCGTAGTCCCGGAAGGCTACACGATGTTCGACATTGCCCGCACCATCGAGGCCGCCGGACTCGGTTCCTCTGCCGATTTTGTCACGGAAGCACAGAGCGACACCGCTCTCATCGCCGATATCGCTCCCAACGCTCATTCGCTGGAAGGCTATCTGTTTCCCGAAACTTACGAATTCACTCGCATGATGACCATGCAGGAAATGGCCGCCGCCATGGTCTGCCAATTTCGCCTGGTCGCGCAACAGATTGGACTGACGCAGGGACCGCAAGGCGCTGCCCTGTCCGAGGTTTCGAGCAAACCCGCCGGTTCCAGCCGCTCGAACGGATGCGTCACTTTTCAGCTCCGCAACTTAAGCGTGGATCCCACTCCGGCGCAGGAACAGACTCCGCTCGAACGCACCGTCATCATGGCGTCGATCGTTGAAAAAGAAACTTCTGTTCCGGAAGAACGGCCTCTCGTGGCCAGCGTCTACTACAACCGTCTTAATAAGAGGATCGCGCTCGATGCCGATCCCAGCATCATCTACGCCGAACTTCTGGCCGGCACTTATCAGGGCGCTCTGCATCACGCCGACATGTCCTTCAGTTCGCCCTACAACACGTATCGCAACACCGGCCTGCCGCCTGGCCCGATTGGCAATCCCGGACGGAGCTCGCTCGAAGCCGCCATGCACCCCGCGCAAAGCGATTACTACTATTTCGTGGCCGACGCCCAGGGACATCATCGCTTCTCGCAGACGTTTGAAGAGCACAACAAGAACGTGGCCGCCTATCGTCGCGCCATGCGCGGCAGATAATCAGCTCTCCCGCACCACGCCCGCTTCCTGTTTCTTCACCGTCTTATAAGCCCACGCCATGCGCGGAGTGTTGTGTGCGATTCCGATATGCCCCTCGCGATTGAGCACGATAATCCCGCCGTGTCCATTCACGCGCTGCTTCAGATAATTCATCGCTTCCTGCGCGGACCACTCCGGCAGATTGCCGGCCGCGATACGATCCGCCGTCCACTTCGCCAGGACCAGCTTCATGATCGGCTCACCCCAGCCGGTCGTCGATGCCGCTGCACTTTCGTTGTCGGCATAGCAGCCGCAGCCAATCAGCGACGAGTCTCCGAGACGTCCGGGAGCTTTGTTCAGCGTCCCGCCGGTCGACGTCGCAGCGGCGATATTGCCATGACGATCGAGCGCAACCGCTCCCACCGTGTCGTGCGAAATGGTCGCATCTTCGCCGCTCGGCGCAAACAAGTCATTGCCGTGGTGCGACTCATCCCGCTGCGCCAGCTCCGCCTGATATTTCCCCAGATGCTCGACTTCGCGCGGAATAATCAGGTCCTCATTCCTGCAAAGCGGGATGCCGTGTTCGGCGGCAAATCTTTCCGCGCCTTCGCCGACAAAATAAACGTGCGGGCTCTCACTCAGGATCTTGCGCGCGGCCCGCACCGGATTGCGCAAATGCTCCACGCACCCGACGCCTCCGGCGCGAAGCGTCGCTCCATCCATGATGAGCGCGTCGAGTTGCACCTTGCCGTCACGATTAAGAAAACTGCCGCGCCCGGCATCGAAAGTCTCGTCATCCTCCATGATGACGACTGCCTCCTCGACCGCGTCCAGCGCCGTGCTTCCACGCTCGAGCACGCGCCATCCCGCAGCCAGGGCATTCGTCACACCCCGAATGTGCGCCTCGACCATTTCGTCGGGCATCGCCCAGGCGCCGCCATGAACCACCAGAACTGGATCGGTTGGCAAAAAATTCCCCAGGAATTCCAGAACTCAACGTGCGACCGAATAGTCTAGCAGGACCGCGCGGCATCAAGGCGGCGTGGACTACGCCAAGCGTTAACGTCATTGGCTAAGGTAAATGGAGACGGCTAAGCGGTTGTCCGAATTATCCCGAAGATCGCTACTTAGCGTTGAGCAGTAATCACCTTGCCGCTTATAACCAAAGACAGGCAGCAAATTCTGCCCTGGCCGTCAGAGGTGAAGTCCGCGTAATCACTCGCAATCCCCTCGATAATGAACTTCTTGGTGGACACCGGAGAGAGGGCAAGGCCCGTGTGTCCTGCGAAAGCCAGGGAGAGATGATCGCCTTCAATCTGAATTGAAATCTTTGTCGGTGGGAATTTAGAGATGTATTCCCCGACATACGGATCAAGTTGAAGCCATGCTGAGTGGCTGGGGCGTGCCGCGGCAGGAACCTGTTGCTCCCAGTCGGTGCCAATCTCTCGAATATGCAGATGCAGGACGTGAATCCAGCTGTGGCGGATTGCGACGACGGTCATGCAAAACAGAATCGCCGAGAGCACCGCGCCGTTGATGATTGCTGATGTGCGAGGCCGGAACGCATCGAGCGTGCCAAAGGAAGGGATATGGTCGGTCGTCGGACATGGCAGAGGTGCAGCGGCCAACTCCGCGCTGGCTTGAGGCCGCAAAATCCACTGCCTCAAAAGTGAGAAAACACAATCCAGCGTTACCCCGAGTGCAGCGCGTATTCCCTTTTGCTGATCGAAGATGTACAGCATCTCATCTCCGAAACGTCGGCGAAAGCTGTCGGGATGCAAACGCACGGCACAACGATATAGTCGCCTGAGCATCACGCTCTCCTGGGATTCGGGATTCGCAGTCGCGAGCGCGCCTCGCGGACAACCTGGGTCAGGCGCGCGGTCTCAGCTCTGAGTAGATCTCGTCCCGAATCAGTGAGTCGGTAATAGCGCCGGCGAGGATCATCGTCTCCGCGGCGCGCCCCCAGCCCCTGAACCCATCCGCGCTGAATGAGGTTCTGCAAATTGTCATACAGAGTACCGGGGCCCACTTTGTATATTCCTTCCGATTGCCTTGCGATTTCCTGCATGATGCCGTAGCCATGCAGGTCCTCCGCGGCCAGAGCGAGGAGGATGTGCAAGGCCGCCGGGGACAGCGGCAAATGGGAATCCAGTCGTTCGGACATGGTCGGAAATAGATATATCGGATTCCGAGCTACAAGTCAAGCATTTTCCCCGGAATGCCTTCTCAGGCGGCGAGAAATCATCATGACACTTAAGCGACACGTGGCCAGTCCGCCTACTCCACCAGCATGCAATCGCCGTACGAATAAAACCTGTACCGCTGCCCAACCGCGTGTTCATAGGCTCGCAACACGTTATCTTTCCCTCCGAAGGCGCACACCAGCATCAGCAACGTCGACTGCGGAAGATGAAAATTGGTCAGCAACGCGCCGATCACCCGAAATTTGTATCCCGGATAAATGAATAATCTCGCTTCACCCGATCCCGCCTTCACGTCTCCCGCGCAAGATTCTCTCGCGTCAGCTTCTCTCGCACAAAGTTGCGCTGCATGTTCCAGCGTGCGCACCGTCGTGGTCCCGACGGCAACCACCCGCCTGCCTCGCCTTTTGGCCTGATTAATTTTCTCCGCGGCCGCTGCCGAGATCGAGTACTGTTCGCCATGCAGCGCGTGCTCTTCCACTTTTTCCACGCGCACCGGCTGAAAAGTTCCCAGGCCGACATGTAAAGTAATTTCCGCCGTCTCGATTCCGCGCTCGCAAATTTGCTGCAGAATCTCGGGGGTAAAATGCAGGCCCGCGGTCGGAGCCGCGACCGAACCTCGCTCTCTCGCATAAATCGTCTGATATCGCTCGCGGTCTCCAAGGCGATCCTCGCGAGCAATGTATGGCGGCAGGGGTACGTGGCCGATTGTCTCGACTTTCGCAAAGAAATCTTCGCACGGTGCGAAACGAATCCTGCGCTCCCCGAACTCGCCCCGCGCCATCACCTCGGCGTGCAGTTCGTCATTGTCGCCAAAGAAAAGGTGCTCCCCCACCCCAATCTTCCGACCCGGCTTTACCAGGCATTCCCATTCGTTCGGCTCTTGCCGCGTTTGGCGCGTGAGTAGCACCTCAATTCGCCCATGCAGAAACTCCCGTGCCGCCGGATTGCGCGCACTCACCGGTTGCGACCGCAACCCTCCCCGCCGACCGAGCAATCGCGCGGGAAAAACCCGTGTGTTGTTGAAGACGACCAGGTCAGTCGGACGCAGCAGTTCCGGCAGTTCGCGAAATTGCCGGTCTTCCATTCGCCCGGTCGCCGCATCCAGCCGTAGCAAACGCGACGCCGCGCGATCGGCCAATGCTTCCTGCGCGATCAATTCTTCCGGCAGGTGATAATGAAATTCCGAGACCAGCACGCAGTCCGATTATAGGGATAGACGCCCGTTTTCCGTCGCCTGACCGGTCTCTCGCGCCGACTCAAATCGCCCGATCTACGTGCAAATTTGGATTGTCTGTGGAACCGAGGTGCTGCTACTATGCGAGTGCCCGCTTGCGGCCTGCTTTTCGACCATCTCCCCCGAAAGGTTTTCATGCCTACGGAGCGCAAATATCGGGAAGAAATCGTCCGCTACGGACGCATGCTGCATGAGCGCGGCTTCGTCGCCGCCATGGACGGCAATCTTTCGGTGCGCTTGGGAGAAAATCGCATCCTGGTCACCCCGACTTGCGTCAGCAAAGGATCCATGCGTCCCGCTGACATGGTGATCGTCGACATGGATGGCCACCGCGTTTCGGGACGGCGCAACGTTACCAGCGAAATTGGCATGCATCTGCTCATTTACCGCCTGCGGCGCGATGTCGAAGCCATCGTCCACGCCCATCCGCCGACCGCAACCGGCTTCGCCGCGGCCGGCATGGCGCTTACCGAACCGCTGGTGTGCGAAGTTGTGATGGGACTGGGCTGCATCCCGCTCGCGCGCTATGGCACGCCCGGAACGTCGGAACTGGCGCAGACTCTCGAGCCCTACGTTCCTGATTACGACGCGATTCTGATGTCCAACCACGGCGTGGTCGCTTACGGCGATACCCTCGAACACGCCTATATGAAGATGGAGACCGTCGAGCACTTCGCCCAGATCGCGCTGGTTACGCATCTTCTGGGACGTCAGCAGCCGCTCAAGGAAGTCGAAATCGAAAAGCTTCTGCTCGCCCGCAGCCGGTACTTCGGAGCCAAGCTCGCGGCCTCCATGCCGCTGCCCCGCGCTCCGCAAAAAGTCAGCTGATTAGCCAGGATTTTGTCATCTCGGAGCGTGTCTTTCTTCGTTCCTTATTCTCCGCCCACACGAAACCGCAGTCCCGTGCGGAAATTCAGCGGCAGCGAAGGATACCCGACAACTTCGTTGTAGCGTCGATCAAGTGCGTTCTGGACATTCACGTACATCGTGATTCTTGAATGCACCTGGTACCATCCCCCCAGATCCGCGCGCACATACCCAGAAGCGTGATTGATATTGAAGTCGTCGAAGTCCGAATCCGCGCGGCTGCCCACGAAACTCCCGCTCCAGTTCGCGCCCCAGCGATTTCCCAGATACGACAACAACTCGGTCGCTGAATGCTTGGGCCGGCGCAAGAGCGGCTGGCCCGGGTCGTAAACCGGATCGTACGGCGCGGGGTTGTCGAGATACTCCGACGATGTGTAGGTGTAGGCGGTATTCAGCAGAAGCCGAGGCAGCAGTTTCGCTCGCAGCACCGCCTCCGCTCCTTGCGCGAAAGCCTGGTTCACATTCACATACTCTCCCGGGAAATTCGGCGGGAGGTTCATCGTCACGTAATTGATCTGGTCGTGGAAAAGATTGTTGAAATAGGTTCCGCTGAACTCATACTTGCCATTCCAAAAAAGTTGCTGAAAACCCGCCTCGAACGCCCGCACCCGCTCCGGTCTGAGGCCAGGATTCGGAATGTTGTAGGGGTCCGGTCCCGGCAGTCCGTTGAAGGTTTCTTCCAGCCGTGGCTCTTTGAATCCCGTCGAATACGAAAAACGAAGGCGCGTTCCAGAAAACTTTTCATTTCCACGCAAGGCCAGCAGCGTCAGCGCGACTCGGGGAACGCCGGTGTTTCCAAACGCGCTGTCGTGAACGAAGCGCCCGCCCGCGATCACTCCCAAACGGCCCAGGGTCAATTCCTGCTGGGCGTACGCATCCTGGTTCAGTCTCTGCCCGTGATTCTGCGCGCCATAGTCGAGATCTCCCACGAACCCATTCTCATTCTCGATGCGATATCCGAACGTGGTGTGCGCCCATACTCGCTCCGCATGATCGCCCTGGTATTCAAACCCGCCACGATTGATGTGATCCACTTCATTCGAGGGATAGTCGATCGCACAAGGAATCGCAGGACCCGAGGTCGCGCAGTTCTCGGTATTCACGCGCTGCGCATCGCCATTATCGAGATCGAAATAACGATAAAGGTAGTTAAATCCGGTCACGCGATGCTGCCATCCGGAAGGCGCATTGATCGCCAGTTCCACACTGCCGAGCAGGTCATTAAGCTGGGACCACGCCTGAGGATTCGGCGGCAACGGTGCGTAGGGCGCCCCGAATCCATTGACCGGTACCAGCGGATCGTAGCCGTTGAAATCCCACTCTCCAGGCAGATCGGTATGACTATTGGAATGTCGAAATCTCACTCGCAGCAAAGTCTTCTCGTTCAATGACGCGCCCACATTTGCGCCTTCGAGCGAATCTGAGTACGCGTCATTGATTCCCGATCCTTCGGTGTTGAACTGATCGCCAAATACGTTGTAGTCGTACTCACCGCGCGCTCCGGCCAGCGAAGCATGCCCGCTCTGCGTCGAGAGATTTCCCGCATCAGCACCGAAACGTAATTCCGGAAGCGGCGTGCTGCCCGTGCGCGTCCAGACTTGCAGCACACTGGTCATCGCGTCGGTTCCGTAGAGCGTGCTCTGCGCTCCGCGAACAAATTCCATGCGGTCGGCCTGCGCCAGCGAAAGTGTGCCGAAGTCGAATGTTCCTCCCGGCTCGTTGATCGTCACTCCGTCGACGATCACCTTGTTGTAATTCGACTCTCCGCCGCGCACGAACAGCGACGACAACCCTCCGCGCTGCCCCGCCGTATTGATCACGGCACCCGGCAGAAATCGCACCGCGTCGTCCGCGGCGATCGGCTGCATCGTAGTCAGCTGCGCGCCATTCAGCGTGTCCACATCCGCGCCCGCCGCTCCGGCCTCCACAGGCGAGCGCGTCGCACTCACCACCACGGTCTCCGACGCCGGCGCGAGACGGAGGTTCACGGTTATCACCGATCCGGACATGATCGCTTTGGCAGGCACCGGCACTGCCTCGGCAGCGAATCCCGCAGCAAGAACGTCAACCGTGAGCAAGAGATCGCCCGAGGGGCGGACGTCGACCTTCAAACGAAAGACGGCAATCCCCTCCGCCGACGTCGTTTGTATGTCCACGGGTGTTCGCGAGCTGAGGTCCGACAGTCGCACCTGCGCGCCCGCAACAGACGCGCCTTGCGGATCCACGACTTTGACTTTGAGATCTCCAGCCGACGCTGAGAGAGAGAAAAGTAGAACCGAAAACCAAAGAAGAACGACACGCATACCATCCTCCTTTTCACGCGAAAGAGGTTAAGGTTGACGGAATGCGCCGGTCTCCTGGCTTCGCGAGTAAGGATGATCGTTCACGGAACGTCATCCACTTCCGCCTCGGGCCTTCCCGGAAATCATTCCAGTGGCCAAAGGCAATTTCCTCGCTTACAGTTGCGCGGCAGCGCGGGATTCCCACCCGCTTCCCTGTCTTTACCGAGCGGCAAAGACGCGCACTCCGAGTAGTTTGGCAAAGATCAACAACGACCGTGCCAAGAATCTAATCGCAAGACAGTCCGCTAGTCAATCGGCTGCACGAAAGTGAGTCCGCGGAAATTCATCAGCATCTATTGCACGAGCCGTGTCGTAGCGTTAGAGGCCGATATGAGCAACGTCCCAGCCTGGTTTGAGCGCAAATTTAGTTTCTCTTTCCCCACGGAAATCTATCCCAATCTTGCCATGCGCCTGCGCGGCACTCCCGCGAGACTCGAAGAAATCGTGCGCGGCCGCGCCCACGCAACGCTGATCCGAAAAGACGATGGGAAATGGTCCGCGCAGGAGCACGCCGGACACCTTGACGATCTCGAGCCGCTATGGATGTCGCGCGTCGAAGACTTCGCCCACGGGCGAGTGGAACTTACCGTCGCCGATCTGCAAAACCGGAAAACTCACAATGCCAATCACAATGCCCGCCCGACCGACGAGATCCTCAAAGAATTCCGCCACGCTCGCTCGCGCCTCGTCGAGCGATGCGATGAGCTCGATCCTGCCCAGTTTTCCCATACGCTGATTCATCCCCGCATGAAGACGCCCATGCGATTGGTCGACCACCTGTACTTCGTCGCCGAGCATGACGACCATCACCTCGCTCACATTTGGAAGCTCGTCCACCAGAGTTGACTGGAAATTCTGATCGCAAACATAAGCGGACGGATTTCTCCGTCCGCTTATCCACCTCCCATCGAGAATCATTTCTCTGCCGCTACCGCGCCAATTGACCCGCAGCAGACATCTGGCTTTCCACCTGCTTCAACGCGCTTAACGCGCTCAGGCCCTTGAACATGCTGTACAACGCAAAGACGTGGAAGCCGAAATCCAGCCACAATCCCAGGCCCAGAAAAATCAGCCCGTCCGCGCCGTAAAGACTCATCGCCGTGATGTAGGCCCATTTTTCTCCCTTCCGGGCAAACCTCCAGAAGGTCACAAACAATCCCGCTGCAAACAGCGTCACCACAAATCCCGCCATGCTCCCCGCCGCGCCGCCCACCTTGCCCACTCCACCTGCGATCTGGGTGACTCCCAGTCCCACGATGAAGTGCAGGTTGGCGTCGAAAAAGTTGACCGCGGAATTCACGATCGAGAACAGCGCAATGGCGGCCAGCCATCCCGCACCGCTGCGCACGCGGCTTTCGAGTTTAAGTTTTTGTTCCAGTAACGCTTGATTCACCGGGCTCGCTGGCACCGGCGCAAGGGCAGTTCCTGCGGACATGTATACACCTCCAGGGTGAGTGTCAGCCGTTCGTGGGAGTCGCCGGGGAGGCGCCGGGCTGGGTGATCCTCAGAAACGTATCATCCAGCGATCGGCACACGAGGTTACGCCCTTACAATCGAGCGTCGGGAATCCGACATTTTCTGGTAATGGGGAATTACTGTTGGATGGAGATCGTCGGTTTTCGGGCAGGATGAATCGTGCCGATCTCGACCGTTTCAACTCCCGCCTGCGCCAGCGCGTCGAGCAGCGTTTTGGACTCAGGGGTCGAAATCAGCAATCCTCCGGCGGTCTGCGGATCGAACAGCAGCGCCCGCACATCCTCAGGAACGTTTTCGTCATATTCGACCAGGCACTCCGCGAAATCGCGATTATTTTTCAGCCCACCGGGAAGATACCCCGCGCGCACGCACTCGAGAGCACCATCCAGCAAGGGAATGCGGCCCGCCGAGACTTCGGCCGATGCACCTGACGCCAGCAGCATTTCGCGCAGGTGCCCGATCAGCCCGAAGCCGGTCACGTCCGTCATCGCGTTCACTGTGAAGGACAACTCGTGGGACCGGGTGTCAGCCTGTCCCGAGCCTGGTCGAGGGAACCCGGTCGTGCCGAGCGAAGCTAGACGGCCTTTCTCGGCACGGGAACTGGTAATTACTTCCGCCGCGCGCTTATTCAGCGTGGTCATCGACTGCACAGCCGCATCAATCCACGCGGCCTCGGCCTTTCCCTTCTTGATCGCGGTCGAAATCACCCCGGTGCCCAGCGCCTTAGTCAGCACCAGCGTATCGCCCGGTTTCGCACCTTGGTTCGCCAAGACTTTTTTGGGATGCACCATCCCCGTAACCGAATATCCAAACTTCGTCTCTTCATCGCGAATGCTGTGCCCGCCGATCACGGTGCATCCGGCTTCAATCATCTTCGACAATCCGCCGGCCAGAATCCGTTCCAGAATCTCGAGATCCGCTTTTTCGGGAAAACAAACCAGGGCCAAGGACGTCAGCGGCTTCCCGCCCATCGCATAGACATCGCTCAACGAATTCGTCGCCGCAATCTGCCCAAAAGTGTAGGGATCATCCACAATCGGCGTGAAGAAATCGACCGTCTGCACCAGCGCCTGATCGGCCGCGATTTGATACACGCCCGCGTCGTCGGCATGATCAAAGCCGACCAGAACGTTCGGATCCTGTTGCCGGGCTAATTTCCCAAGCACCTTGTCCAGCGCCGCCGGACTCAGCTTGGAAGCTCAACCCGCCGCTTTCACCGACTCCGTCAGCCGAAATGGTTTCGTCTCTGGCACGAGGCCATTGTAGAGGATTGTGGCTTCGTATTAGGGAGTCTTGGATCGTGCCCGCTTCACAACCTCATCGATCGCCCGGCTCACTGTTTCGGGAGCGAGAGTGGGTAGTTCATGTCCTGCATTGATGATCTTCATTTGCGCTCCCTTGACTCGCCCAGCAAACGCACGCTGAGTTTGCAGAAAGGCTTCCATTGCATTCGGCGGCTTGAATGGAAGATCCGGCTGATTGCTCACCAGAACTGCGACCGGGAGCTGTGGTAAAGAGGCTTGTTCTAGCTCCTCAAGAGTTGGTTCCAGCCCCAGCCATTGTGCGCGGACCACGTCTCCGGACTGAGTTCCGATCTTCTCCAATTCCGCCCAGTTTTTCGCGTCGTTGGCGCGCAACCATCTCAGATATTCCGGCAACACAGCATCAACAAAGACCATCCCCACGATTTCTTTCGGATAACGCCGGGCGAAGGAGCGGATGTACAGTCCACCTGCAGAATGGCCAACCAAAACATATGGAGGCCTGAGCCCTAGCCGAACCAACAGAGCATGCAAATCTTGGGTGATCTGCTCGCCGGTACGAGGCGAGGGCGACTCTTCCGAACGTCCGATGCCAGCACGATCGTAGGACAGTGTTGTGCGTGAGGTCGCGATCTGCGGTTGAACCTTCGACCAGCTTCCAAGGTTGTTTACGAAGCCGGCTTCGAAAATCACTGTCGGTGCTCCGCGGCCGGCAAGTACGACGTGGACCTGGCGGCCATTAACGGCGACCATCTGGTCGGAATTGTCAGTGCTCTGGCCGAGGCACAGGCAGGAAACTGCCAAAATGGTGGCGATTATGAAGAATCGACCGCGTCCCATGAGGGCTTACTACGCAGCTATCCTTGAAATTGTTCCGTTGTCGGTGGGAAAACGAACGAGGCTACCGAAAACTGCGGCGTTGCATGCCTGTGGCTCACTTCACCGTCACATCCGTGACTCGTATATCCGGATACGCATGATTCCACTGCGCCGAAATTCGTTCAAACGTCAGGCGGAATGTCTGCGACTGACCGGGGCCCAGCGGCGCTACGCTCAAATCCACCGGCTCCGTATAGGCCCCATTGTTGCGGATCACCTGCAGCGGCACATCCTCGCGCTGCGCCAGTTGTCCGGTATCGTCTTTGAACTCGACTTGTACCGCGACATGCGTCACGGTCTTGTCACTTGCATTAGTCAGGGTGCCATCGATGTAGCTAACGGTCGCCCCAATAAAATTCTCCGCCGCGCTCATCTTCAAATCGGACAGCTTGACGCTCGCCAGGTACGGAGAAACCGGCTTCGGCGCTTGCGGCTTCTCGCGCATGAAAAACGCCAGCGCACCCATGATCGCGATGACAGCCACAACCGCAACCACGATGATGATGCGGCTCGAATCGCTCTCCTCGCCGGCCGGACTAGGCCCTCCGATCTTTGGCCCGTCCAGCTGCGATCGCTCCAACTTAGGCTCTCCCACATCCGGTTGACCGAGGCTGCCCATGACGCGATTGTAGGCGCGCCATTTCAGATTGTCGATTGTCGAGCATCATGTGGGGACAGCCGCCCTCGGCTGTCCAGTTGAGCGCAGCTCGACAGGGGTTTTTTGGCCGCCACGCCCCTGCTCAACTTTCTTCTCCGCGTCAATATCTTCGCCGCATTTTCCAGATACACGCGCTTCAAGATGTCATCGCTCAACCCCAATCCATTCAGCGCCCAGTGATATCCGAACTGCTCGATCTCATAAAAATGCTCATCCTGCGATTCCAGAATTCTGAACGTGATCTCGTACATCGGCTTATCGAAACCCATGTCGGTGCCATACACCAGCCGGTCGGCGTACTTAGCATAAAACTGCGCCGCAAATCGCGGAATCGGCGCCGTCTCCGCATACCGCGCCGCAATATCCGCATACAAATTCGGATTCCGCTCCAGCACCTCGCCCAGCCGCGTCAAATCGTAATCAAGGTTCATGAAGTGACACGCAATGAACGTAGTGTTGCGATGCCGCGCAAGCGTCCGCTCGAAAATATCGACCATCCCCGAAAGTCCTACAATGTTCGGCTGATTGTCCAGCCGCCAGTAGTACGCGTTCATCAGTCCGTCGTTATGTTTGTCCATCTTCTGATACATCCAGATCGGATCTGCGACGTGCAGACTCACCGGCATGCCCAGTTCGCCGCACTTCTCCCAGATTGCATCCATGCGCGGATCGTCCGGATGCATCCCCACCGCATTCGATTTTCCCGACCGCAATCCTTTTCCCTTGTCGTGAATTTCTCCCACGCCGCGCGCGCCCGCCTCGCGGCAACGTTCCAGCTCTTTCACCGCCAACGGCCCAAATCCCGGCTTGTCGTAATCTAAAAAATCGAGCCCACACCAGGTCTCAAACCGCTCCGGATGCTTCGCATATTTCTTTCGAATCTCGTCAAACTCCCCGCCCGTCGCCATGGTCAGAATGATCGTCTTCTCCACTCCCGCCTCATCCATCGTGCGTACCCACTGATCGATCTCGGACTCGCTCCTGGGATAGGGATGCGAATGCATATCGATAATCGGAAATTTCGCTTTCGAAGTTTTCGTGACTTGAATCTTATAGAGCGATTGCGGACGATAATCCTTCAGCAACAATGTTTCCGGAGAAGCAGGCTTGATAGCCGTCGCCTTCTGTGAGTGTGCGTCTTTCTCTCGACCATTGGACTGACGAAGAGCGACGGCACCGATTGTTCCCGATGAGCTCAATCCCAAGATCACAGCTGCACCCTTGATCAGCTCAAAAAATGACCGTCGATCAAAAAACCGTGGATTCATTTCGTCTCCGTTCCTTCGTTCAGCGTCATCCCGAATGCCCGCGTTTTCACCAGCGGGCCGAGGGATCTCCCGCTCAACCGGCCTATCGCCCAAGCTAACCTGCCTCACCAAGAACCCAATCAGAGGCTTTAGCCCCAGCGCCCCGCCTGATAGAATAATTAACTAAGGAATAACCTACGACTGAATGCCAGTTCCCGTCTCACAAATGTGGACCGTGACGAGCTATGTGCTTCGCCAGAAGCTCGCCGGGCGCAAGCAATATCCGCTCGTGCTCATGCTCGAGCCGCTGTTTCGCTGCAACCTGGCCTGCGCCGGATGCGGCAAGATCCAGTATCCCGCCCATATTCTAAAAAAAGATCTCACGCCGGAAGAATGCTTCCGCGCCGTTGAAGAATGTGGCGCGCCCATGGTTTCCATTCCCGGCGGCGAGCCGCTCATGCACCCCGAGATCGACAAGATTGTCGCGGGCCTGGTCGCCCGCAAGAAATATATTTATCTCTGCACCAACGCGCTGCTGCTGAAAGAGAAAATTGATCTCTTCACGCCCAGCGAGTACCTGACTTTCAGCGTGCACCTCGACGGCCAGCGCGAAGAGCACGATCTCGCCGTCTGCCGCGAAGGCGGATACGATCTTGCCGTCGACGGCATCAAAGAAGCCCTCAAGCGCGGCTTCCGCGTCACCACCAATACCACTTTATTCGACGGCGCGAATCCCAAATCCGTCCGCGCCTTCTTCGACGAAATGATGGATCTTGGCATCGAGGGCATGATGCTCTCGCCCGGATATTCCTACGACAAGGCGCCCGATCAGAAACATTTCCTCGGCCGCGCCCGCACCCGCCGCATGTTCCGCGCGATCCTGTCAAATCGCAAGAAACGCTGGCAGTTCAATCTGTCGCCGCTCTTTCTCGAATTTCTCATGGGCAAGCGCACCTATCCCTGCACGCCCTGGGGCATGCCCACCTACAACGTCTTCGGATGGCAGAAGCCCTGCTACCTGCTGCAAGACGGCTACGCCGACACGTTTGCAGAGCTCATGGCGACGACCGAATGGAAGAATTACGGCACCGAATCGGGCAATCCCGCCTGCGCCAACTGCATGGTCCACAGCGGATACGAGGCCTCGGCGGTGAACGCGACTTTCAGCTCTCTCAGCGGATTCCTGGCCACGGTAAAATCAACGCTCTTCACCCGCTATCGCGACGAAGAAGCCCTGCGCATGCTGGATCAGCCCGAAGCGCCGGTGCATCCGTTGGTCCAGATCACGCCGCCGATTCCAGCACCGGGTGAATCGTTGCAGGGAACGCACGCTTAGGAATTCCTCTGTGTTCTCTGTGTCCTTTGTGGTGAAAAGGGTTTTGCTCACAGCTCAGGACTCGGGACTCACGGCTAAAATGACTGGAAAAGAAGCAGGCCACATCGAACAGCATCCGCCGCACGCCAACCCCGACGCGCTCGAAATCGCCCCCGGCACAGCCCACGAACAACTCGAAGGCTGGATTCCCGCGCTCGCCAGCGAAGAAGAACTCCGCCAGGCGCTCGAAAAAGCCTTCGACTACCGCGGCGACATCACCATCACCCGCAAAGACGGAGCAAAAATCGAAGGCTACCTTTTCGATCGCCGCTCTGCCGCCACGCTGAAAGATTCCCTCGTCCGCCTCTACCCGAAAAACTCGAACGAAAAAATCGCCATCTCCTATGCCGATATCGCTGCCCTCGCTTTCACCGGTCGCGACACCGCCGCCGGCAAATCCTGGGAAGCCTGGATGAAAAAATACGCGGCCAGGAAAGCCGCCGGCGAAAAAGACCTGAGCCTCTACTCAGAGCCGCTCGAGTAATAGCGCCCCCTTTTTTTACAGCTAGGGCTGAAGTTCATCGCGTTCGCGTCTTCGGCGAGCTGAACTCAAGCCCGTCCAGCAACTCCTCCACTTCATCCTCAGTCCCGCCAATCACCGTAATCGACACCGCGTATCCGTGCTCCAGCATGACCAGCGTCGACTGTCGCATCACCCTCGTTCCCACGTTTTTATGAAAATCTCCGCGCACCAGAGTCTTCGTCCCGATTTCATACCCATACGGATCTCCATCCGCCTCGAATCCCTGCGCCTTCGCGACTTCCGTCAACGGCCCAAAATACTGCGCCGCCTCTTTCAGCCCCGGATACACCGCCGCGCTCTCCGCCGCAATCAGAATCGAACTGTTCACATCTTCGCCACGCGCCTCCGGAGGCCGCGAAAACGCCGCGAGCAGCACCTTATTGCACGCGTGGGGGCAGCCGCCCTCGGCTGTCCGGGCGGGCGGAGGCCCGCCAGAGTCGGCCGCGGCAGGCGCACCCTCGTCCTGCGCGTTCATTTCCTCCGTTCTCAGCACCCACCCCTCCGGAATCTTGCAGCTGAAGCCGAATGTCTTATTACGGTACACGCCGTTCGTCACCGCGCCAGAATTCATTTCGGCTTGCGTCGAAGTCCCCGGCTTTCCGGCGTTTTTCTGCAGGGACGAAGGAGTCTGGGCGCGCGCAGGCGGTGTGAGCGCACCTCCTGCAAACACAACCCAGAAAGCGCCAGCAACTAGGACGAATCGCCCACGTGTCATTGCATCATCGTACGCGATTTAGCGCAGCAGGCTTTGCCAAAGAATGCAGTCCGGCTGTCCGACCCGAAGCCTGCTCTGAGAGAGCGAAAGCGACCAAACGGCGATTTTGAAGCGTGGGGACTGAAAAATCCTACGCCGCTTTGCCCAGCACCGGCTGGGTGCAGTGTGCGCAGCGTCTGGCCTCGATCGGAATCTCACTCAGGCACTCCGGACACTTCTTCGTCGTCGGATCCGCCGGCTTGTCGCCGCGGTGCATGCGGGCAATCAGCGTATTCACCGGCAGAACCACAAAGAAATAAACCGCCGCAGCAATCAGAACAAAAGAAATGATGGCGTTGATGAAGTTGTCGAGAGGAAACTCAACGCCGTGAACCTTGAATGTAAGCGTTGAAAACTTCTCGCCTCCGCCCGTGGCCAGCTTGATCAGCGGATTCAGAAACGCCGAGGTCAGCCCGCCCACCACCGCGGCAAATGCCGCGCCAATCACCACGCCCACCGCCATATCCACAACGTTTCCGCGCAGGATGAATTTCTTGAAACCGTCTAACATAACGTTCGACCTCCCGAAACTGAAGTGCTGGAAATGTAAGTCAGGGAGTGGAGAAGGTCAAGCCTGCAAGCCCTTTTAGGTAC
>JASHOT010000425.1 GCA_030040965.1 Candidatus Sulfotelmatobacter sp.
TCTCCCCGGGGACGCCATTCGCCCATTGCGTCGCGTCTCTAAGGTCGAACATAAATGTGGCCTCGCCAAATACTCGGATGGGGTTGCCATTCTGGATAACGGGCCTGAACTTCCATTGACCGACAGCATCTTTCACATTGGCCTCTACCGCCTTGATGAGGTCGAGATCCCATCCCGATACCCACACGCCGGCGACATCGCCGTTTTCAGAAACCTCAAACCTCGCGATTATCCTGCCTTCGAGCTTCTTCTTGCGGGCGTGCTCGGGATAGACGGCGTTTGGCGTTGAAACCGGCTCCAGCGTGTATCTCATCCCGTGCGGCTGCCCTGTCGGGGGAGTCGGCTGCGTTGGAGATGATGTCGCGGATTGCGGCCAAGTCGCCGCGGATGAGAAGCTAAAGGCCAAGAGCAGACACAACGCCAGCATAATGGGCGCGATTCTAGCAAAGTCCCCAGATTGCAACGTTCGATTTATGCGGCCTTCTTTTCTTCGTCGCAGAGGTGCTGATAGTGTTCCCGGCCGCGCTGGTAGCCGCGGGTGAATGGCTCCTCGACATTCGCACCGGGATACCGCTTCTGAACGTCTTCCAAAGCCGCGTCCATCGCGGCCGAGACCTGATCGAACTCCATACAGCGCCAGCGCGAGTGCAGAGCCGCTTCAAAGCCGAGCCGATAGAACTTTTCGTCATCCGCGAAGCTGCCGCCGGATTCCGAATACTTTTCCTCCTCGGCGCTGCGCAGTCCTATCCACCACTGCTCGCGAGCGGCGTCTACCGACTCCGCGCCTTCTACCGTAAAAAGTTCGCGCAAACGCGACGCGGAAGCGTCATCCTCGGCCAACGCGATCACCACGCTGCGGCCTTTACGCAGCGCATCTTCATAGACGAAGATCTCGTCCTCTGGCAGGCCCTGTGCGGTGGATTGCTCGAGTTTATCCCCGACCCTCGCTCCCACGGCTGCGCCCGCAGCTCCCAGAACAGCGGCGCCCAACAATCCAAGCGCTGACACCGGCCCGAGACCGGGCACCAGGGCGACCAGCAGCGCACCCCCGGTGATTCCGACACCGGCGCCTCCCAACGCACCGAATGCCTTGCCGATGCCGGGTTGTTCGGCGTCGTCGACGGGAACGGATTGGACTTCTTCATTGATCTGTTCGACTGACCCGGGCGTCAAGAGCGTGATTTTGTCTTTTCCAACGCCAGCCGAATGAGCCGCGCTGACTGCGTGCTCGGCATCGCTCCTTGTCTTGAAAACTGCGCTGACAGCCTGCATATGTCACCTCGTCGTACGTCGGATCCTCGACATTTTAGATGCCCAGGCGACGCGGTGGGAAATAAAAGTCATGCCGCCTTGCAGCCCTGAGCGTAACCTTTTTCTCCCTAACTCCGTTATCCTTGTGTACGCCAAAAACGTACGGCCAGCCCGCGGAGAGTTTAGCTTGAAGGTCGCGAAGTGAAGGCTCTGAGGAAAGAAGCGGACGAGCGGCTTCTGATCGAGGCGGCGCAGCACGATCCTGCGCGCTTCGGCGACCTTTACGAACTTCATTTCGAACGAGTCTATGCGTACGTGGTTCGGCGGGTGGAAATCCGCGCCGAAGCCGAGGATCTGACGGCTGAAGTCTTTCATCAGGCGCTGGCTAACCTGAAACGCTTCGAGTGGCGCGGGATTCCGTTTGCCGCGTGGTTGTTTCGCATCGCGGCCAATCTGATCTCCGACCGCTGGCAGCGCTCGGGACGCGAAGTTACTGACGACGCGGCGATGGATGCGGCGCACGTGAGTCCGGCCGAGATCGAAGAGGTCGAGCGGCGCGCCACCTTGTTCCGGCTGGTCGATACATTGCCGGCCGAACAAAAACGCGTCGTGATTTTACGGTTCGTGGAACAGAAGAGCATCAAGGAAGTCGCGGGTGCAATTCGCAAGACGGAAGGGGCGGTAAAGCAACTACAGTTTCGCGCGCTGACCAGTTTGCGCGCGCGCATGGAGGGTGCCGATGCCTAAGCGCTCTCTACATCCAGGGAATGGCGAGACGAAGAAGATCGAGCAGCTGAGTAAGGCTGTGGACGCGATGTTGGCGCGCTCCAACAGCCGGCCGGGCAAGGTGGATCGCGAGATTGAACCTCTAGTGCGCATCGCGGCGGAATTGCGCAATCTGCCGAATGAGCGTTTCAAGGCACGATTGAAATCCGAACTAGAAGGGAAAAAGCGTATGTCTACCGTTGCCGAGCCCGTTGCCGCAGTCCGCGTAAGTGCAGCACCAAGAATTGCCTTCCGCGATCCAGCCAGGGCGATTGAGTTCTACAAAAAAGCTCTGGGCGCGAAGGAAACCTTCCGCTTCCAGGTGGGCGAGAGCATTCCTCATGCCGAGTTGATGATTGGCGATACGCCCATCGATGTAACCGGCGAATGGCCCGAAGGAGGTCGCTTCAGCGCCGAGACTCTGGGCAATTCGCCCATCTCGATTTCCATTAATGTGCCCGACGTGGACGCATTCGCCAAACATGCGGTGGAAGCGGGGATGACCCTCGTGCGCGAGCCCAAAGATCAATTCTATGGCCATCGCGATGCGACCTTGCAAGATCCGTTTGGCTATCAGTGGGGCGTGTACACGGTCAAAGAGGAGATGTCGGTTGAAGAAATGCATCGCCGCATGAAGGGCCTCCGTGAAGGACCTGAGGGCGGGCGAATGCCGCAGGAAGGCAAGCCGAAAGTCAGCCCCGTGCCGCGCGGATTCCGCATGGTCACGCCGTATCTCGTCGCTGCCGACGGCCTGGCGCTGCTGGAATTCGTGAAGAATGCCTTCGGAGCGCAAGAGATCGAGCGCGTCATCATGCCCACGGGCGTGCACGGCGAGGCACGCATCGGCGACACAACGCTGATGATTGGCGGCGGCCTGCCTGGCAAAGAGTTCCCCCCAGACAGGGTGCAGCCCGGGGCATTGCACGTCTATGTGGAAGATGCCGATGCCGTCACGAAGAAAGCAGTGGCCGCGGGCGCGACGATGGTCGACGAGCCCCGCGATCAGGATTACGGCGAGCGCTCTTCGACCGTGAAAGACGCCGCCGGGAATGTCTGGTACATCGCCACGCACAAGGGCGAGAGCTACAAGCCCAAAGGTCTGTTTAACGTGAATCCGTATCTGCATCCGCGGCGCGCCGAACCCCTGATCGCGTTCCTCAAGCGCGCTTTCGGCGCCCAGGAAATCGCAAAGTACGCCTCACCCGACGGCGTGGTGCGCCATGCCGAGATTCGCGTAGGCGATTCCGTCGTCGAGATGGGCGAGGCGGAGGGAAAATACCAGACCATGCCAGCCATGTTCTATCTCTACGTGCCGAACGTGGACGACGTGTATAAGCGCGCAGTCGCCGCCGGAGCGACTTCATTCCAGGAGCCGACCGATCAGTTCTACGGCGACCGGAATGCGGCCGTCCGCGACAACTTCGGCAACAAGTGGTACATCGCCACGCACATCAAAGACGTGCAGATGTAGAGTTGTGGGTTTTAGCACAATCGCATTCCACCGAGACAGTCATCCCGAAGGCCCGCGCTTTTACGAGCGCGGCCGAGGGATCTCCCTTAAGACACACTAAAGGGAAATCCGTCGCTCCGCCTCGTCGCTCCGCCTCGCCGCGCTCGCCCTCGGCTGAAGCCGGAGGGTCTGCCAGAAACCGCTCCACTTGAGGTAGTACAAACCTTTCCCTCCCCCAATCGTCGGTAGTGTCCTAATTTGCCCTTTTCAGGCATTGAGAGTGGCATGAATCTTGCTCCGAACCCATTCCGAAAGAGTCTGATCGCTAGCCTTCGCAGCCGCCTCGATTGCCTTTGTATCCAGCGCTGTAAAGCGTACCTGGATTACTCGCCCCATTGCTTCGCCCTTTGGCAGCTTGGGCCTTCCGACTTTCCGCTTTTTATTCGGCTGGTTCAAGGTTCCTAAACTCCTGTACGATGGCTGCTTTAACCGCGTCTTGCGCCGATCTGATTGGATGTAAGTGCAAAACTGTGACGTGACGGCGGGGATGCTCAGGATCGTCCGTATCGTGCGCCCACGCGTAAACGCGGTGCGCCGTTTCGTGCCCTTCCAACTCGAATACCTCAACGATGCCTTCCCAGACCGTTCTGCCCTGAAATATTTCTTTCACTGGTACGCTTTCAATGTGCTTCGATTCAACACCATGAACGCGCCGAATTACATCTCGCAACTCTTGGATATAACTCACGCTTTGGCCTTCGGCTCTGCCAAGCGAAAACGAATATTGGCGTGAATATCTGTGCGTTCTGGATTTGTTAGTTTCCGAAGACCAGCCGCAATCTCTTGGAGTGCGTCTACGGCGGGATAATGGCGACCGGGATAAACAGCGTCCTTCACCACGTCAAAGAACGGATGATTACAGTGTGGGCAAAATGAACCAATTTCAATGACTCGCTCCACAGTAATAGGGTAAAAGATAGCAAGATTACATTTCGGACACCCTATTTCGATGCCGAACACATCACTCGCCTCAATGAATGTTCGAGTTTCGCTTGTCACGATGCAGCCTCCACAAGATCGCCTACTGTCCAGAAGTCTCTCTCTACTCCTGCCGCCATTGCTGGAGTGCAGCGCAGTGTCGCATGACGGCGCACTAAATTGTAGTAGGCAAAGTGTAGCGCCACAGCCGCTTGGAAATTCTCCAGTTTCTTGCTGAATGCGAGCGTAAGGCGGGAGAGTCGCTTCATATGCAGCCGCGTGGTAGCGTTCAGTCGCTCGACGTGGCTTGTCGAGACTAGCTCCATCTCAGGGCTGCCCATGATCGGACGGCGAATCGCAGAGGCAAAGTGTGGGGCACTGTACTTTCGCTCTGGGTGCTGCGCGTCATCGTGGACATAAACTTTCACGATCTGCCCGTAATCCACATCCGCGCCAAAGGACCGCTCTACCGCTTCGACGTAGGCGTTGAGTGCATCCGTAGAAATCTGCACACGATTTCGCATCCGGCTGGCAACGTCCTGCACGAATTCATTAGCTGTGACGCGATTCCGCTTTCCGCACTTGAACGCGGGGACCAGCTTGGTTTCGGAATCAATCGCGCAGAACGTCCAAACGTCGCCGTATTCCGGGTCATCATCTACCGAGCAGTGCCGCTCCTTTTTCCCAATGAAGCCCCATACTTCATCGAATTGCAAATAATTGCAGCCTAAATCCTGCATCTTGGAGTCGAGCAGCATTTCGCAGCCCTTGCCGATGCGAACGCCTAGCCGCATGATCGTGTCGCGGTGAATGCCCGTAAGCCGCTCGATTGAGCGAATGCTAGAGCCTTCGGCCAATGCCCCGATTACCGCAATCTGTTTGTCGATTGGGAGTATGTTTGGCATGACTATTACTGTATTACATAAATGCTCGGGTGTCAAGTATTTTTGTGCTACAATTATCATCGCTTGGACGGTAAGGACCGCAAACCCGATGAGACCAAGCGCGCCGATGAGACCGCGCTCCCCCTCCGACAGCCCCCTCTTTCGCCAGCACCGGAGCTGCCGCTCGAAATGCCGCCCCAACCACCCGTGCGCCAAAACGACATCGCAGCCAAGCCATCCAATGATCAAACCGAGGGAAATCAGCAAAATGCTTTGGGCGAATTTGAACGCTCGTCCCTTTTCTGGGCGCGGATCAATGCTATTTTCGTCGGAGCTACATTGGCCGCTATTGTCGGAACGGCTGTTGTGTTTTGGGGACAGTGGAATGAGATGGCCCATCAAACTGATCTCTTGAATATCGCCGCTAGGCAAGCCAGAAGGGATTCCGCCGAGTCTGGGATTGCCACGCAAAAGCAACTGAACCTCGCTCAACAACAGGTGAAATTGGCCACAGACGAGTCTGCCCAAAATGCTAAGAGAGTAGAAAGGCAACTGAAAATCCTTCAGGATCAGGCCAAAGCAACTCACGACCAAGCCGACGCTGCTATCAAGTCTGCAATTGCTATTCAAGAGCAAACCGTAATTTCCGAATGCCCTTGGCTCTCCGTTGAGGTAGGACTTAAAGGTAGGGTCAATTTCGTCAATGGCAGCCAGCCAGTTGCTCCTCTTAAACTGTCCATTAGGAATGTAGGACACTCGACCGCCAAAGATATTCAAATCGATGTGAAGATGTTCCCGAATCGCCCCGATTATGTCATCGCTCCTGATGCGCGCCAGAATCAGAAGCTTTTGTGTACACCTGCTAAGCGGCAAACCTACGGCCTGTTCGATCTGTTCCCCGTAGATGCCCCATTCGAGCGGGAGGTGGATGTCAGCGCTACTTCCTCGTCGGTAGCTGCTGATTCCATAGTTCGTAATTGTTTAGCGCGTAGGAGTGGTTAAGTTCA
>JASHOT010000426.1 GCA_030040965.1 Candidatus Sulfotelmatobacter sp.
AATTCGCTCATGCTGGTGACCGCGCTCGCTCCGAAAGTCGGATACGACAAGGCCGCGCAGATCGCGCATACCGCGCACGTGGATCATTCCAGCCTGCGCGAAGCCGCGCTGAAACTGGGATATCTGACGGGCGAGGAGTTTGATCAGTGGGTGAAGCCGGAGAAGATGACGAGGCCGTGAACCGCACTGAGCTTCCATTGCAGGAATCCAGGATATACGACGCAGATTCTTGGTGTATACTATGGATATACCATGCAGCGAGGACGATTAGAATGCCGAAAGCTCAGATGGCCAAGTGGGGAAACAGCCTTGCGGTTCGCATTCCCAAAGAGGTTGCCGAACAGGCTCGCCTGAAGGAAGGCGACGCAGTCGAAATCAAGGCGGCGAAAGGGAAAATCGAGGTGTGCCGTGCCGAGCGGATTCCGACCCTTGAGGAGTTGGTCGCTCAGATCACACCGGAGAATCGTTATCCGGAAACCGACTGGGGCCCGGATATCGGGCGGGAAAAAGTCGAATGGTAAAACACTATGTTCCCGACGTCGGCGACATAGCATGGATCGATTTCGACCCCCAAGTAGGACGTGAGCAAGGCAAGCGCCGTCCGGCTCTCGTGTTGACGGATCGGGCCTACAATCGCGCCAGCGGTCTGGCGGTGGTTTGTCCCTTGACCAGCAAACGGAAGCCTTACCCGTTCGCGCTCCCAGTCACTGTCGATAAAGTAGATGGAGCGATTCTAGTCGATCATATTAAGAGCATTGATTGGGGCGGGCGCAATGTTGCCTTCCATTCCAAGGCGGATCCGCAGTTGCTGGCGAACGTCCGCGTTTATGTCGCGGTCCTACTCCGTCTCCGTTGAGGGTTGGCTGGCAACGGCCCACGCCGCTTTCGCCTCCTTCGATGCCGTCGTAATCACCACCACGCTGACCAGCACCAGCGCCGTACCAAGAATCGTTCTCAAGCCGATCGGCTCGCCACCAAAGAAATATCCGACGAGCACCGCGACGACCGGATTCACATACGCATACGTGCCGACCTTCGTCGGCGATTCGTGATGAATCAGCCAGACATACGCCGTAAATCCGGCGATCGATCCGGCAACGATCAGATATGCCAGGGCCAGCCACGCTCCGCGCGAGACGGCTTCGAGATGAAATCCCCGGAATTCGCCGAGCAATAAAGCCGCCAGCATGAGCAACACACCTCCGGCAAACATCTGCGCGCCGGAACTCATCGCCTTCGAAGCCGGCAACGAAAACTTGCGGGTGAGTGACGATGCGATCGACCAACTGATGGCCGCGAAAATCAGAGCGCACGCTCCGGCGGTGTCGATCGAAGCGCCGGCAAGGCTCGACGATGGTCCCACGAGAACAACGACTCCTCCGAGGCCAATCAGCAACGCCACAGCAAGGCGCAACGTCAGCCGCTGGGAGCGCAATACAACAATCTCTCCCAGCGCCATGAACATAGGAATCGTCGCCATCATGACGGCTGCAATCCCCGAAGGCACACGGCGTTCGGCCCAGAACAGCAGACCGTAGTCGAAGACAAACATCAGAACGGCGAGGACCGATGCAGCCCTCCATTCGCGAAAAGTTGGCGAGGGCGTGCCGTGCAGTCGCATCCACAGATAAAGAACCAGGCCGGCGATGAAGAAGCGCATGCCCGCCAGCAGGAATGGCGGGACTTCGCGCACGCCCACACGGATCGCCAGAAATGTGGAGCCCCAGACGAAGTAAATGATGGCGAAGGCCAGCAGGATCTTCCACGTGGCGGGTTTGGAGTCGGCTTCCATGGGTCGTGTATGGCGCAAGAGTTCGCGGACAGGAGTGTCCGCGCCACACTCGTTTTGATTAGATCATTGGAATCCGCTCAGGGCGCGGATTTCGGCGATCAAAAGTTTTTATGGGGCTATAAATCTGGCTCGATACAGCGGACTTACTTCTTGATCAGGCTGGTATGGCTGGCGACGCATTGCCATTTGCCCAAATCGAAGATCCAGGTGTCGGTGAAGCGGCCGACGTGGTCATAGGGCTTGCCCTGGTAAGTGCCGGCCGTGTGGTAAGTGCCGGTGATCACCGCGGTATCGCCGAAGAAGTTCATCTTCACGTCCTGGATGGTCGTGAGGGTGGGCTTGAACAGCGGATCCTTGATGTCGGCGAGAAACTGCGACTTGTTGCTGACGCTGCCATCCCACTCGGTGTTGATGAAGCGGCTGGAGACGAGCTGGTCGAGCGCCTGCGAATCGCGATTGACCTGCGCCTCGTTCCACATGCGCTCCAGGACCATCAGCTTCGCTTCGCGCGGATCGGTGTTTTGGGCAGAGGCGGTCCGCACGGTGCAGGTTAAAACAGACACGCCAACGGCGATGAGGGTGAGCCAACGGTAAAACTTGCCTTGGAAAATCATTGCAGTACACGCCTGCCGACATCCCGACGTGAGGGCGGACGTTCGCCAAAGATAGCAGCCGGCGCGCGCGGCTCGCTACGGAAATACGGCGCAGCGAGTTACGAACGTCACGCGTGCCGAAGATCGGACAAGCTAAATCCTTAAGTATTGGTAATAATGAATTCCCCGGCAGGCAACGGCATCCGAGTCACAGACGAGAAATTGCTCGCGAATGTTAGAAGCATCAAAGGTGAGTTTTTTCACAACGGACTTCATGTCTTTTACTATGAATATTTCCCGACTGATTGAAAATACGGCGTGCCGAGTGCAATCCGAGATATCGGAGGGAAGATGGCGTACATCGACTTGTTGAGAACGCATTCTAGTGAACTGAGCGTCGCGGAATGGGAGATGCTTGGCGAAACGAGAGAGGCATTGACAAAGTGGATAGAAGAAATCCGGAAACCGTATTGGCAGATCGTCCGTGTATCGCCATGCTCGTGCCAAGGCACTTGGATTCAGACGGGATCAAGCTTTAGCCAAGGCAACACTGGCGGACCGCGTGCGTTCCACTTTGACATCTCAACAATTAGTCGTACTGAACTGACCGATAGCGAGGTGCGGGAAATCGGCGAATTCACAAGAGAAAATGTCGCAAGCTGGATGAAGCGCCAAATTCTGTGCTTCGACTCGATGGAAGGCGACATATCCGCGTTTCTCGGCGTGTGGGATTTCCACGCCGTTTCCGGCGACAGCGAGACTCCGTGGGCTTCGGAAGAAGGGAAGCTCTACATCCCTGGCAAAGTTCAGATAGTATTTGACGACTCTGAACTCGTGCGGGAAACTCGCCGAACGCATCAGGGATTTTGGGAGCCTTCAGCGCCGACCCTTTCCGAGGCGATTGGCCCGCCGAGCGTAGTCACGCTCCCTTTGCCGCCTACGAAATCACGGACTCGGACCGGGAGGAGTCCAGAACGGCGGTCGGGTATTTGGAAGAAAAGTCTTTGTTAAATCCAGTCTAATGCCGTTTTCAGTACGCCCAGCGCAGAAGCGTGGCGCCGATGGTGAATCCCGCGCCGACAGAGGCCAGCAGCACCAGGCTTCCCTTTTTCAGTTTGCCTTCTTCTAGGGCAGTATTCATGGCCAGCGGAATGGTGCCTGCGGTGGTGTTGCCGAAGCGATCGATATTGATGATCACCGCCTCAGGCCGCAGCCCTAGTCTTTCCACCGTGGCGTTGATGATGCGCAGGTTGGCCTGGTGCGGAATGAAGGCGTCGATATCAGAACCTTTCAGGCCGTTGCGTTCGAGCAGCTTCTGGCAGAGTTCGGTTTGCTTGCGAACGGCAAACTTGAAGACTTGCTGCCCATCCTGGTGGACGTAGTGCATCTTTTGCGCGATCGTTTCTTTCGATGAGGGATTCAAACTGCCTCCGCCCGGCATGTAGAGGAAGTTGCCGCCGGAGCCGTCGATTTCGTGGATGAAATCGATAATGCCGACCGAGTCGTCATCCGTGGGTTCCAGGATGACCGCCCCCGCGCCGTCGCCGAAAAGCACGCAGGTGGCGCGATCGGTGTAGTCGATGATCGACGACATCACGTCGGAGCCAATCACCAGCACGCGTTTTTGCGCGCCGGACGCGATCAGTTGCGCCCCGGCCTGCAGTGAGTACACGAAGGCGGAGCAGGCGGCGGAGAGATCGAATCCCCAGGCGCCCTTCGCGCCCAGCTTGTGCTGCACCAGGCAGGCCGTTGCAGGAAAGAACATGTCGGGCGTGACCGTGCCGACGATAATGACTTCAATATCTTCCGGTGACAACCCACGCTGGGCCAGCGCTTTCTTCGCCGCCTCAACCGCGAGATCGCTGGTGGCCACGCCTTTGTCGACGATGTGGCGCTCGCGGATGCCGACCCGGGCCATGATCCAGTCATTGGAAGTGTCGACCATCTTCTCGAGGTCGGCATTAGTGAGGAGACGCGGCGGCACATAGGTGCCCAGTGCGCTGATTTTGGCGCGGATCGGCTTGCTCATGCTCTGTTCGGACAATGAATGCTCCTGAAACCAAGAAAATATGAGACTCCGTATTCTGAAGGATCAGGGGCAGAAAGTCTAACAGGAAGCAGTTTACGAGAAGCGCCAGAAGTCAGACGTCAACCCGAGAGAGTGGAATAGCGCATGGGCCTCATCGACTGTGCGGCGGCGCCAGTCGGGCGACATGCGGTCGCGATACCAGGCGTCGGCAAGCTTCCATGCCTGTTCAATCGTCAGAGTTGCACCGCGCGGAAGCTTCCAGGAGGCACACCAGCGATCGAC
>JASHOT010000427.1 GCA_030040965.1 Candidatus Sulfotelmatobacter sp.
TGGGTTGTTTTCTGCCGCCGCTGCTGGACATCCAATCGTCGCACGTGGCGGTGTCGCGTCCGCTTGATTTCGTCCGTCCATGTGATGACAAAACGGAATGGGAGTATGTGTCAGAAGATTGAAAAATATTGGCTGGGGCAGCGATGCGAGGAGAAACGTCGTCACCTAAGGGCCGTGGCGTATCGCGACGCTGGGATCGTTGAGCGAGGCAGTCGATGCGGTGCAGGAAGCGTGGATTCCTCGGACGCGGTGAGCATAGAAAACCTGGCGGATGTCTAACGATGGTCGGTCTGCGGCACCAAGATTCAAGCCTGGAAGCTTCTATCCACGATTGGTGGCGCAGCGGCAAAGACAAGCTGCAAGCCTTGGCGCGATGATGCGCAAGCTGCTGCACGCGGCCGGGGCATGTTCCGCCACGATCAATCCGACGACAGAGCCAAGCTGGGTCCGCCAGCGTAATATCGACTAGCGCAAAAAACAGAAGAGAGGTTCTCCTGCATCTCTCCGAGAGAAAAAACTTGAGCTCCGAGAGAGAATCTCGGCCCGCTCGTGAGAACGCGGGCCTTCGGGATGACGCCGTAAGATTATGGCGACAGCCGAGGGCGGCTGTCCCTACACGACCTTATGCGACGGCTCTAGTCTTGGGTGCCGACTTCTGTCCCTTGACTGATGGCTTGGCCAGGAATTGGGTCAGCGCAGGGTTGACTTCGTCGGCGTGGGTCCAGGCGATGTTGTGCGGACCGTCTTTGATGACGACCAGCTCGGCGCCGGGAATCAGTTTGGCGGTGCGCTGTCCGGCAGAGGCGAACGGGACGATGCGGTCGGAGTCGCCGTGAATGACTAACGTCGGTACGTCGATCTTCGCGACATCTTTGCGGAAATCTTCATGCCAGGTATCGACGCAGGCGAGGCTGGCAGTGGCTGAAGCGATGGCAGCGGTGTTCCAGCTGGCCTGCACGGCCTGTTCGCTGACGCGCTTTCCGAGATTGACGTCGGTGTTGTAGAAGTTCTTGAAGAACTCGGTGAAGAAGGAGTAACGGTCGGCTGCGACGGCTTGCTTGATGCCTCCGAAGACGGAAGCGTCCACGCCTTCGGGGTTGTCGGAGGTTTTGAGCAAATAAGGAGGAACGCCGCCGATGATGACAGCCTTGCTCACGCCTTTCGATCCGTATTTGCCGATATAGCGGGCGACCTCACCTCCGCCCATAGAGAAACCGACGAGAGTGAAATCCTTGAGCTTGAGATGAGTGATGAGATGGTGCAGGTCGTCGGCGAAGGTGTCGTAGTTGTACCCCGTGGTCGGCTGGCTGGACTTGCCGAATCCGCGGCGATCGTAGGCGATGACGCGATGGCCGGCGGCGAGCAGCGCAGGGACTTGTTTTTCCCACGATGCGCTGCTGAGCGGATATCCGTGGATCAGGACGACGGGCTGGCCGGAGCCATGATCTTCGTAGTGGAGATGGACGGAAGTGGAGTTTTCTTTTCCGACTTCGATGTAGGACATGGAGAGCCTCCTTGCGTAGATTGGTACGTCAGTTGGAAGAAAGTTGGTTAGAGCGGTTACCGCTAGATCGATGGAAGTGACGGCAGGATTCATTGTCTGCCTAAGGCGGGCGGGATTCAAGCGGACGTCGGCGGTCCTGCTAGACTCGAAGGTTGGAGGTGTTGACTTGCAGGCTGTCTATATTTTGTCGGCGGTGCGGACGCCGATTGGAAAATTTGGCGGGACGATGGCGTCGCTGACGGCGGCCGACATGGGCGTGGTCGCCGCGAAAGCGGCGATGGAGCGGGCGGGAATCGAGCCAGCGCAGGTGCAAGAGACGATTTTTGGAAACGCACGGCAGGCGGGCGGAGGGCCGAATGTGGCGCGGCAGATTTCGGTGCGCGCAGGCGTGCCGCAGGAGGTGCCGGCGTTTACGGTCAACAAGGCGTGCGCTTCGGGGATGAAGGCGATCGCGCTGGCGTATCAGGCGATTGCGCTTGGGGATGCGACATGCGCGCTGGCGGGCGGAACGGAGTCGATGTCGCGGGTTCCTTATTTATTGGATCAGGCGAGGTGGGGGTATCGCCTGGGCACACAGGAACTGGTCGACGGGATGTATCGGGATGGATTTTTTTGTCCGCTGGCGAAGATGGTCATGGGAGAAACTGCGGAGGTGCTGGCCGAGCAATACAAGATTTCGCGCGAAGAGCAGGATGAGTTCGCGCTAGTGTCGCAGACGCGCGCGGCGCGAGCGATTGCGGCGAAGCGGTTTGAGGAAGAGATTGTGCCGGTCACGATTGAAGGGAAGAAAGGCCCGACAGTTTTTTCGCGCGATGGACATCCGTTTGCGGAGGCGAGCATGGAGAAGCTGGCCAAGCTGCCTCCGGTGTTTTCCAAATCCGGGACGATCAGCGCGGGAAATTCTTCCGGGATTACGGATGGTGCGGCAGCGGTGGTTGTAGCGAGCGAGTATTTCGTGAAGCAGAATAATCTGAAGCCGCTGGCGCGGATTGCGGCAGTTGCGTCGGGGGGAGTGGATCCGAAGAAGATGGGAATTGGGCCGGTCCCGGCGTTGCAGAAACTCGAAGAGAAACATGGGTTGCGGTTGCATGAGTTCGGACTAATCGAGCTGAACGAGGCGTTTGCTGCGCAGGTGCTGGCTTGCGATCGCGTGCTGCATATGAATCGCGAGCGGCTGAATGTGAATGGCGGGGCGATTGCGCTGGGGCATCCGATTGGGTGCACGGGTACGCGGATTGTGGTGACGCTGCTGCATGAAATGATGAAACGGAATACGAAGCGCGGCGTGGCCACGCTGTGTGTGAGTGGAGGGATGGGAATGGCGCTGGCGCTGGAAAATGCGGTATGAAACGAGTCCTCAGTTGTTAGTTCTGAGTCACGAGCGCTACAGAGGAAGCGAGCCACGCACGGCCATACGGTGTTGTTCTTCCACCAGGGCTGGAAATCCCTCCGTTTGACCGGCGAGAGACGCCGCTCAGCACACGGTGCGTTGCGCGAGAAATCGGGCGATTACTATACTTGGGGTGGTTTGCATCAAAAGTGAAGCATCTGCAGTGAACTGGCTGCATTTTTTAAGCGGTAATCTCGCTGGGGAGTGACGATGTCCTTAACTGCAGTCATAGTTGACGATGAGCAACTGGCTCGCGACGAACTCGCCTACCTGCTCAAGAATGTCGATGATGTGAATGTGGTAGCGCAAGGCAAGAACGGACTGGAAGCGGTCAACCTCATCAAGGAACATAATCCCGACCTGGTTTTTCTCGACGTGCAGATGCCGGGACTCGACGGTTTTGGCGTCATCAAAAAGCTGCTCGACAAGAAACTCGCGCTGCCCAAAATTGTTTTTGCAACGGCGTTCGATCAGTATGCGGTGAAGGCGTTTGAAGTGAATGCGGTGGATTATGTGCTGAAGCCGTTCGACAAGAAGCGCGTGGCGCAGGCGATTCAGAAGGCGCGGGGCAAGCAGGAATCGGACGGATTGCCGGCGGAGAAGATCGATGCGCTGGTGAAAATGATCGAGTCGCAGAAGCAGCCGGCGGCGAAGGTCCTGCTCAAGACCGTGGGGCGGATGTTTCTGGTGGATCAGAGGGACATTTGTTATGCGTGGATCGAAGAGGGCGTGATCACGGTGGTGACCGGCGGTCCGGCGGGGATGGAAGGCGAATCAAACTGCCGCACATTGGAAGAGTTGCTTGAGTCTCTCGACTCGAAACTTTTCTGGCGGGCA
>JASHOT010000428.1 GCA_030040965.1 Candidatus Sulfotelmatobacter sp.
TGCGGCCAAGCCGGTCGCCCCGAAAGCGGCGGCGGCGAAGCCTGCCTTGAGTGCGCAAAACAAGACGGCGCAAAACAAGCTTGAGAAGGTCAACGTGGTTTCGGGTGCGGATACGATCCAGATCGAGATGAGTTCGACCGAAGCGGTGACGCCGAAGGTTGAAAAACTCAGCTCTCCGGCCCGCATTGTGGTCGAGCTTCCTGAGACCGCGGCCGCGACTTCGCAAAACAAGATTGCGGTCAACGCCGGCGGCGTGAAGGGCGTGCGCATCGGCATGGACGGCAAGAATCCTCCCAACACCAGCGTGGTCATCGATCTCGAGACGGCTCTGGCTTACGAGTTGACTCCCGGCGCGGCCGGCAAGACGGTCCTGACGCTGCACACCGAGGGCGGGGCGACGGCGGCGGCCAAAACGGCTCCAGTTGTGGCCAAGGCTGCACCGGTTCCTGTCGTAGCGAAGGCTCCGGCTCCTGCGGCCAAGCCAGCCGTAATGGCGGAAGTCAAGGATCCGTTCCTGCAGGCAAAGACAGCCGCTACCGCCAAGGCGCAAGCCAAGGCGGAAACCAAGTCCGATGGAAAGACCGACTCCAAGACCGTGACCGCAGGCAAGACTGCTGAACCGGCGAAGGCTGCCGCGGATGCCGGCGCCGATGCTTCCAAGACGGCGAAGGCGGAAGAGATCAAAGACGCCAAGAAAGACGAGAAGAAGCCGGAAGACAAGAAGTGGGCGATGAACGGCAAGCGCGACCCCTTCTTCAGTCCGGTGGTGCAGCAGCAGGGTTCGGGATGTTCGACGGGCAAGAAGTGCCTGGAGATTGGCAACATCAACCTGCGCGGCGTGGTGAAGTCGGATAACGGCTTCATCGCCGTCGTGACCAACAACCTGAACAAGGCCTATTTCCTGCGCGAGAACGATCCCGTGTTCAACGGCTACGTGGTAAAGATCACCGGCGACTCGGTGACTTTCCAGGAGACGGTGCAGGACAAGCTGGGCAAGAGCTCTACGCGCGAAGTGGTGAAGCGGATCTTCACTCCGGCGGTGTAAGTAAGGAAGGAAATCTTGCGGGACGGCAGCCGGGCGACCGGCACCGAAATCAAGTTTGACGAAGCACACGCGGGCCCCAGGCCTGCGGGTTGGGGAGAGGCGAAATGCGAAAGCATCAACTGACAATCTTCGTAACCATGCTGCTGACGGCGGTGATAGCCACCGCCCAGGCACCGAGCCGGCTCGATCGAGTCGACGTAGTCCGGGGCGGGGACGACATCCGGATTGAGATGAAGTCCTCGGGCACACTGGCGCCCAAGGTGGAGACGCTCGACACGCCCGCCCGCGTGGTAGTGGAGCTGCCGGCCACGGTCATGGCGACCGGCCAGAGCCACATTGCCGTGGGCACGGCCGACGTCAAGGGCGTGCGCATCGGTACCGATGGCGCCACGCCTCCGACGACGCGAGTCGTGGTCGACCTCAACCAGGCGTGCACCTATGATCTGACGCCCGGCCCGGCGGGAAAGGTGGTGCTGACGCTGCACTCCGGCGCGACCGCGAAAGCGGATCCCGCGACTGCAGCGCACGACGACGCGAAGGCCACGGCCAGCGCACCACGCTCACCGTTCTCTCCGCGCGTGGCTGAAGTTCAGGCTGCCGTGAAGGCCGACGCAGGGGAAACGTCGAGTGCGAGAACTCCGGCTTCGCCCAACAATTTTGTGATGGTGGAACCGACTTATCAGGCCAAGGCGCAGACCACCGCCGATGCGGCGGCAGATGCATCTGCAACGGCTGCAGTCTCGACCGCTGCCGACGAGCCCACGGTTCGCGCTCAGGAAGCAGCAGCTCGTTTTGCCGATAAGACCGCTGCCGAGCTGATTCCGGCCGTGGCCAACGCCACGCAGCAGAGCTCGACGGGCACACAGCCCGCCGTGAATCTTGCGGCCGAGCAGCGCGCGCAGATAGGCCAGCAGCCGGCCTCGGTGGGCCCCAAGTATACGGGCGAGCCGATCTCGGTGAACCTGAAAGACGTGGACCTGAAAGATTTCTTCCGCCTGATTCACGAGATCAGCGGCCTGAACGTGGTGCTCGATCCCAACGTGCACGGCACGCTGACCGTCGTCCTCGACGATGTGCCGTGGGATCAGGCGCTCGACATCGTGCTGAAGAACAACGACCTGGCGCGTGAGCTGGAAGGCAACGTCCTGCGCATCGCCACGGTTGACACGCTGAAGCACGAAGCCGATGCCCGCCGCGCCCAAATCGAATCCGAAGCGCTGGCGGTGGAAAAAGTTTCCGTGACCCGCTTCCTGAGCTATGCCAAGGCGAAGGACGTGATCATCACGGTGAAGAAATTCCTCTCGCAGCGCGGCGATGTGGTGGCGGATGATCGCACCAACGCCGTCATCGTCAACGACATTCCGAAAGTGATTCCGGTGATCGACCGCCTGCTGACGCAGCTCGACCGCAAGACGCAGGAAGTCGAAATTGAAGCGCGCGTGGTAGCCGCGACGCGGCAGTTCGCCCGCGACATCGGCACCCAGCTCGGCTTCGCCTGGGGCAACGGCCACAGCTCCGTCGGCGGCCTGCCTGCGGTTGGCACCTCGCCCAACACGGTGAATGGCGGGACCCCGGGCTACCAGACAGTTTCCGGTGGCAGCGGCACAGGCTCGTCGATTCCGTTGTTCTCGAACCTGGGATCGACCTCGCCGACCAGCGGTTTCAGCTTCATCAACTCCAGCAACAATATGCAGATCGACGTCATGCTCTCGATGGCGGAGTCGCGCGGCCTGCTGAAGGTTCTTTCTCGTCCGCGCGTCGTCACCCAGAACAATATTCAGGCTCTGGTCAAACAGGGCGTGCGCGTGCCAATCGTGACCCAGGCGCAGTTGGGCGGTCCGCCGACCGTGACCTACGTCGACGCGTTCCTGCGGCTGACCGTGACTCCGCAGATCACGTCGGAGAACACGATCTTCCTCAACGTGGACGTGGAGAACACCACTCCGAACTTCGGCCAGGAAGTGCAGGGCAACCCGGAACTGATCACGCAGCAGGCGACGACGCAGGTGCTCGTCACCGATGGCGGGACGGTGGTGATCGGCGGCGTCATTCAGACGCAGAACTCGATCAACATCACGCAGGTGCCGCTGCTGGGCAATATCCCGGTTCTTGGCAATCTGTTCAAGCACACGCAGGTCAACACCTCGAACCAGGAGCTGATCTTCTTCATCACTCCGCGAATCATTCAGACATAACGAGTCCTGACTCGCGAGTCCTGAGTCCCGAGTAACAGCGCCGCCGGCCTGGAGAAACTGCCAGAGCCGGCGGTGGTGTTTAGCGTTGAGCTATGAGCAATGAGTTACGAGCGAGCCCAAACGCGATTGCTCGCAGCCCATAGCCCATGGCTCATTGCTCTCCTGCTACACTGCCGTAAGTGAACTTCCCCGCGCGCCAGAAGAAACTTCGCGAGCATCTCTCCACCGCGCGCTACGACGCGCTCCTCGTCAGTCATCTTCCCAACATCCGCTACCTTTGCGGATTTACCGGCAGCGCCGGGCTGTTGCTGATAGAAGAATCTGGCAGCGTCTTCTTCACCGACGTTCGTTACGACACGCAAGCGCACGAAGAAGTGAAGGGAGCGAAGGTCGCCATCACCAGGAAGTCGCCGCTGACGGGCGTGGCTGAGTTTCTGGGCAAGCGACGGAAGCGGGCGCGGAAGTGGTCGATCGCGACCGAGTCGGAACACTTGACGGTTGCCGAGAAGAAGCGACTGAGCCAGCAGAGCCCTTCAGGCGTGGCGTTCAAGGATTCGGCCCCAGTAGTCGAGCGGGCGCGCATGGTGAAAGACGCCGACGAAATGAATCACATCCGCGAGGCGGTTCGGTTGGGCGCGCGGCTCTTCGACCGTGCGGTTGAGGTGATACGCAGTAGCAAAAACGGAGGTCGCAAAAAAAGCCTCCGCGAGGTCGAAGTGGCGGCCGAGATGGAACTGATGGCTCGCCGTAGCGGGGCAGAAGCCATGTCATTTCCAACCATCATCGCCTCGGGGGCGCGGGCGGCGCTGCCGCATGGACGCGCCTCGGAGCAGACGCTCACCCCGGACGCGTTCGTGGTGTGCGACTTCGGTGTTATACTCGCAGGTTACTGTTCGGACCAGACTCGGAGTGTATGGGTGGGCTCGGCTCCCGGTCCGGCTGGTTCCAGTGCCGATCCATTTGACGCGCGAAAGGTCTACGAAGCCGTTCGCGACGCGCAGCAGGCTGCGATTGAGGCTGTCCGGCCGGGAGTGGCCGGCGGCGAGGTGGATGCGGCCGCCCGCAAGGTATTGCGCAAAGCAGGGTTAGGACGTTATTTTACCCATTCCACCGGGCATGGAGTGGGGCTCGAAATTCATGAGATCCCCAGAGTGGCCGACGGGCAAACCGAGATCCTTGAGCCCGGGATGGTCATCACGATTGAGCCGGGAGTATACTTCCCCGGCAAATGGGGCGTGAGGATCGAGGATATGGTGGTGGTCACAAGCACCGGCTGTGAGGTGCTGACGCCCACGAGCAAGGATTTTTTGGCAGTTTAAGTCTTCATAGAATTCAGCCGGGCAGGTCTTCGACAGACAGAATCTTCGTAAAAGGAGATCAGCGGCGAAGACAATCAGCCCGGCTTCTTCGCGCGCCCACTTGCTGTCGGGGCTCGACGAAAAGGCGGGCCGTCCCACCGGAAGTTGCATCGAAAACGCTGGCAGTCGAAAAGCGGCATCGAGGCAACGGCACCGCCGATCGCATTCCAGGTCGAATCGAAGATCAGAATGAATCTAAAAGAGCTGAAGGAACTCATCGAGTTCTTGGAAGAAAAGGATATTGCCGAGTTCGAACTCGAGCGCGGCGATGTCAAAGTCCGGGTCAAGCGGGCGGGCGAGCACACCATGGTGCACTCCCATGCAGAGCCGCGCTTCTATGCAGTCCCGGCGGCACCGGTGGCTGCGCCAGAAGTGGGCGCCGTGCCCATCGCGTCCGCGCCAGCGGCTCCTGCCGCGCCGGCCGCACCTGCCGATGAAGGGTTGCACTCCGTGAAGTCTCCCATTGTAGGGACGTTCTACGAGGCGCCCTCGCCCGGGGCTCCGCCGTTTGTCAAAGTCGGCGATGTCGTCGAAGTGGGACAGGTGCTTTGCATTGTCGAGGCCATGAAGCTGCTTAACGAGATCGAGTCCGATGTGGCCGGGGAGATCGTGAAAAAGCTGGCGTCGAATGGCCAGCCGATCGAGTACGGCCAGGAATTATTCGCGATAAGGCCGAAGAAGTGAGCCAACGTTTTTGTGCGGCGTGCGGAAAGCGCGCCGTTTTGTGTTTGGAGCTGCGAGCAAACCGCCGGGCTTTGCCCGGCACGGACGGCCGAGGGCGGCCGTCCCCACATGATCCGTGCTGAAAACTCACGGCTGCAAGCTGCATTTTCATGTTTAAGAAGATTCTGATAGCCAATCGCGGTGAAATCGCCCTGCGCGTGATTTGCGCGTGTAAGGAACTGGGCGTGCGCACGGTCGCGATTTACAGCGAGGCCGACCGCAACTCGCTGCACGTGCGCTTCGCCGACGAGGCCATCTGCATCGGCCCGCCACGGCTGGCCGAGAGCTATCTGAATATTCCCGCAGTGATCAGCGCAGCCGAGATCGCCAACGTCGAGGCGGTGCATCCCGGTTACGGCTTGCTCGCGGAAAACGCGAACTTCGCCGAAGTGTGCGAGACCAGCGGCATCAAGTTCATCGGCCCGCGGCCGGAAGTGACGCGGCTGATGGGCGAAAAGGAAAAAGCGCGCTCGGCCATGAAGCAGGCCGGCGTGCCGATTCTGCCGGGCTCTGATGGCATCATCGCCTCCGAGGGGGAGGCGATTGAATGGGCAAAGCAGGTCGGCTTCCCGGTGATCGTGAAAGCTTCCGCCGGAGGCGGCGGGCGCGGCATGCGCGTCGTTCGCAATGAAGAGGAGTTGCCGGGACTTTTCAAGGCCGCGTCGGCGGAGGCGGCCGGCGCGTTCGGCAATGGCGATTTGTATATGGAGAAGTATGTCGAGCATCCGCGGCATATCGAGTTTCAGGTGCTAGCCGACGAGCACGGCAACGTGGTTAGCCTTGGCGAGCGCGAGTGTTCGATCCAGCGGCGGCATCAAAAACTGCTGGAGGAATCGCCCTCGCTGCAGGTCACGCCGGAATTGCGGGCGCGAATCGGCGATGTGTTGTGCAAGTCGCTGGCGCACATCGGCTACTGGAACGCGGGAACCATCGAGTTTCTGATGGACCAGAACCGGCAGCTGCATTTCATCGAGATGAACACGCGCATTCAGGTCGAGCACCCGGTCACCGAGATGGTGACCAACGTCGACCTGGTGAAGAGCCAGATTCTGATCGCGGCGGGCGCGCGCCTGAGCGAGATACTCCGCGATACGGTCACGCCGTATGGACATGCGATCGAGTGCCGCATCAACGCCGAGCATCCCGAGAAGTTCACGCCGTCGGCGGGAAAGATTACGGCATTTCATCCTCCGGGAGGCACCGGAGTGCGCATCGATACGGCGGCTTATGCCGAGGGCGTGATTCCTCCATATTACGATTCGCTGATCGCGAAGCTGATCGTTCGCGCGAAAGATCGTCCGGAAGCCGTGTCGCGCATGGCGCGGGCTCTCGAGATGTTTATTGTCGAAGGGATCTATACGACGATTCCGCTGCACCGGAAGATTCTGGCCGATCCCGATTTCCGGGCAGGGAAATTCGATACGGGATTTATTGAGAGATTTCTGGCGAAGAACGGGAAGTAATGCGGAGTCATCTGCCAGCCAGCGGAAACGTTCTTACGACAATCCCTTTATCAATCACTGTGCGCGATTCACCGGTTGGTTTCGCGTAATGGATGGTGTTCAGCAGGATTTGATTGCCGGTTGAAAATGAGATTCCAAGCAGGATCGCGTCGGGGTCGGCGCCAGCCTGCCAGATATTCCCCTCGATGGTCTGTGACCTTGCGGTGTGGTGCTCCCCTTGGAGTTCATGTCCTCCCTTGAGATGGAACACCACAGTCTTTTGCCGAGCGCCTGTTTCTTGGGAAACATCGCTGATCGGGCAAATAGGAAATGAGGCCCGGTAAATAACATCGCCATTCAGGACAACCTCGAGTCCCATGTTTTTCTCTGCCCCGCAGCTTCCAAACCAAGTCCACAACTGGCCACGCGGTGCTGGGGAATCCTGCGTGCGCAAGACTGGCAGACTCATCAGGATGCATAGCGCCGTTGAAATACGGAACGTGATCATGCTGACACCGATAGCGGGACCTACAGAGATTATCCCATCCTCCCGCGACAAACGCGACAAGGGTGGGGGCAACCGCAGCGTTGAGTCGGAGGCGTCAGTGCTGTGAACGCGAAGCTGGTCTATCATGTTGGCATGCTGCGAACGCTGCGTATGCGATTAGTCACTCTTGCCGTTCAGATCATTTTCATCTCGACTCTCTGCACGGCACAATCCCCGGCTCATGGCACCGTACGGAACCTGCGAATCACCATTCTCTCGACCATGCTTTCGGATGACGGCGTCGGCGAGTGGGGCTTCGCCGCGCTGGTCGAGGCGGACGGGCATCGCATTCTCGTCGATACGGGCGCGAGACCTGATACCGTGCTCACCAATGTCCGCGAACTCAACCTTGATCTGAGCGATGTGCGCGAGGTTGTGCTGACTCACAATCATGCCGATCATGTCGGAGGCCTGCTGACGCTGCGGCGCGAGTTCATGAAGAAGAATCCCGACGCGCTCTCGATCGTGCACGTGGGCAAGGGCATTTTCTACAGCCGCCCGAACAGCGGAAAAGAAGACAACGTGATGATCGCCCTGCGCAAAGACTATGAGGCGACTGGCGGAAAGTTTGTGGAGCATGACGGGCCGGCGGAATTGTTTCCTGGAGCGTGGCTCACTGGTCCAGTCCCGCGGCCCTATCCTGAGCGCAACTGGTTGGTGACGGGAAAGGTGCAAACGCCCGACGGCCTGGTGGAGGACAACATTCCAGAGGATCAGTCGCTGGTTTTGAATACGAATAAAGGGCTGGTCGTAGTGTCCGGGTGCGGCCACGCCGGCGTCGTGAACACGCTGACCTTCGCCGAGAAAGAATTTCCTTCCAAGCCGGTCTACGCGCTGGTGGGCGGATTCCATCTTTTCGCAGCCACCGACGATCAACTCGATTGGACCGCAGACAAGCTGAAAGGGTTTGGAGTGTCTTATCTCATCGGGGCGCATTGCACCGGGATAGAGGCGGTTTACCGCATACGCGAGAGATTAGATCTGCCTCGTCGTTCTGCGGTCGTGGGGGCTGTGGGCGCAAGCTTTGTGCTGGGCGAGGGCATCCATCCGGGCAAGATCGCGCAGTGAACGTATTTGCAATAACCCTCCCGCATGCAATAACTTGCACACTTCTGTAATATCGTCATTCCACGTAAATTCATTTGACAGCCCGAAGCGATATTGCTAACTTCGCGCGATTGGGGGGAGGGAAATGCGTCGCGTAAGCGCGATACTCCACGTACGTTCGCGCCATTCCCACATCGCGTCAGTAACCGCCTTATGTGTGGTTCTGCTTGCAGTTGCGCAGTTGGTTGATGCGCAGACCTTCAGCGTGCTTTACTCATTTCAAAACACAACCGACGGCAGCAATCCGCAAGTTGGCCTGTATCTGAATGGCGCGCTCTACGGAACGACTCTGGTCGGCAGCAATGCGACCTGCTTGTGCGGGAGCGTCTACCAGTATGTGCCCGGTGGAGCGTTGACCACGTTGCATTCGTTCGTCGGAACGGATGGAGCGAATCCGGTGGGCAGTCTGATCGCAGATTCGAGCGGCAATTTGTATGGGACAACCTCCCAGGGTGGAGCGGGCAATGCCGGAACTGTGTACAAACTTTCTCCGCCGGCGACTCAGGGCGGCACTTGGACGCTCACCGTGCTTTACAGCTTTACGGATGGCGCGGATGGCGGACATCCGCTGGCGGGTGTGATTCGGAATAGTGCCGGGAATCTGTACGGCACGACCAATAGCGGCGGGGCTTTCGACGATGGCACGGTGTTCGAAGTTACTGTGCGCGGCGTCGAATCCGTTCTGTACAGCTTCAAAGGATCGCCGGACGGCGCATATCCGTATGCCGGACTCATCGAGGATAGCGCGGGAAATTTTTACGGCACGACGTACAGCGGCGGAGCCGATGGCTACGGTACGGTGTTCAAACTCAACGCACAGCGACAAGAGTCGGTGTTGCACAGTTTCAACGGGACCACTGAGGGAGCGTACCCCAGCGCGATGTTAACAATGGATTCGTCAGGCGATTTATATGGCGCGGCGAATCAGGGAGGGTCGGAACAGCAGGGCACGATTTTCAAAATATCCAGCGCCGGGAAGTTCAGCCTGGTGCACACGTTCACAGGAAGGCCGAAAGGAGCGAATCCCGCCTCCGGCGTGATCTTGAGCTCAGCGGGCATTCTGTACGGCGCGACCACCGAAGGCGGCGACAGCGATGACGACGGGACCTTATTCGAGGTAAGTCCGTCGACCGGCACGTTCACCTCGCTGCACACGTTCGCTTCAGGAAATTTGGGGAATTATCCATACACTGGCATGGTTTCCGATCCCTCCGGCAACTTATATGGGGCGACCGAAAGCGGCGGCACGGGCCGAAGAGGGTTGATCTACGAGCTGAATTTTGCCGGCAGCGCAGAATCGCGCGAAGTGCATTAGCGCTTGCTTTTGCGAGCCGCTGTGAAACGCGAGAGATGAGATGAGGAAGTAAGAATGGGGACGAGGATGAGGTCGATGAGAAAGGGGCGGCCTGCATTGCCGATTATTCACAGTATTGTGGCAGTGATGCTCATCTCTCCGTTGTTTGCCCAGACCTATAACGTCGGAAAAGGGCCGTGGGTGTCGGTGTTTGACGGGACTTACCTCTGGGTTACAAATCGTGGCGCGAACACGGTCAGCAAGATGTTGCCGAGCAACGGAAGCGTGGTGGCCACGTATCCGGTAGGATCTGCCCCGACGGGCATTGCCTATGACGGGACGCACATCTGGACGGCCAATCTGAACAGCAATAACGTAACCGAACTGAATGCCAGCGATGGCACGGTGGTCGGGACCTACGCCGTGGGCAAAACCCCTCATGAACTCGTATACGACGGCGCCAATATTTGGGTGACAAACGGGAACAGCAATAGCGTCACAGAACTGAGCGGAAGCAATGGTGCGGTGCTGGGAACTTTTACCGTGGGCGATTATCCATTCGGCATCACGTTTGATGGAACAAATATCTGGGTAGCGAACTTTACCAGCAATAACGTGACGGAATTAAACGCGAGTACGGGTGCGCTGGTCGCCACATATATTGCGGGGCGGCATCCGCTCGAGGTGAAGTTCGACGGCGTCTACATCTGGGTCGCCAACCACGGAAGCAGCAACGTCACTAAGCTCGAGCCCAGCAATGGCGCAATTCTGGGAATGTACAACATCCCGGTGAAAGCGTACGGAGTCGGTTTTGACGGTACGAACGTATGGGTCGCCGATGATGGCGCCAACTGCGTGACCAAAATGCAGCCCGATGGAACGATTCTGGCGACCTATCAGGTGGGCACTGATCCAACGTCGCTGACCTTCGACGGAACATATATGTGGGTGACGAATTCCGTCAGCAACACGATGACGAAGATCGCGGTGAACTGAATTACAAGTCCGCGAACCCTTTTTCTGATCACTTCCTCCCGCCGCACACAGCTTGTCGCTTCCGCGGGTTGCTGCAATGCTGGGCCCTGCGGCGGTCCTGTGATTTACGTCCTCAGTTTTCTGCGAACGGCTCCAGCCACCCCAACCAATCCGGTCGCGAATAGTCCGAGAGTGCCAGGTTCGGGATTAACATCGATCGAACCGCTCACCACCGTCCCAGTAAACATACCTTTCGAGTTAAATGACCCATAGAACGTTTCGTTGATAAACGCCTGCCCATTGCTGCCGTTTGGCAGGGTGCCGTAGGCCGCACCTTGAAGTAGATAGAGCCCCCCCGCCCTCAGCGGTCCAACTGAGATACGGAAAGTTGTATACGTACTCAAATGACCCGTTGAACAAAGTGGCGCCGCCACTGAGTTTGCCTCCCAACACGTTCGGGTTGAGCGTGATGAGAAGGCTGCCCGTAGTGTTGAAAAACCCGCCGCCTTGCAGACTGCCATAAACCAGGGGTCCCGTCGTAAATGTCACAGTTCCGAGGTCGGCACCCGTGATGCCGCGAATCTTGGTGAGATTCGCGCTGGTCAGACTTAGCCCGGCGTTGCTTCCTGTAAGCGTCCCACCGCTATTGTTGAGAGAACCAACATAAGGAACGCCTGGTGGAGATAAGCCGGGGGACGGGTGCAATGAGCGTGCCATCGCTGTTAAGCTGAGGCTGACAGCCCCGGCAGGTGGAGTGAGCAAACGCGGCAAGTGGTAATGCCAAAACAAGCGCTATCGCCAGAGCGAACCCTTTCATATGTACCTCCTTGAAAGCGTCCTGCTGAAATAGTCCGGGAACCAAGCAATTTAGGGCCAGTACTATACATGCTTTCTTCATATATCGTCTACGGCATTGTGGACGACCACGGGCTCACAACCGAAGGCTCATGATTCTTCCCCGGCTGTACCCCATTCTCGATGCGCGTTGCTTTCCGGACGCGAATGCTGTGGTCGCCGCTGCCGGGGAACTGGTAGACGCCGGTTGCACGCTGATTCAATATCGCAACAAGTCGGGGAATGCGCGCGCGATGCTGGAGCAGGCGCGGGAGCTGAAGAAACGGTTTATCTCCCACCCTGTCGCAAACCAAGCGATAAGGGTGGGGCAACGCTCCATTAATCTCATCATGAATGACCGGGCCGATCTGTGCCTGGCGGCTGATTTCGACGGCGTGCATGTCGGCCAGGACGACCTATCCCCGGAGTCGGTGCGAAAGATTATTGGCTGGAATAGTCAGGGGAACGATCGGTGGCTGGGCGTGTCGACGCACAACCCGGAGCAGTTGCGCGAGGCCGATCTGACCTCTGCTGATTACCTGGCGATCGGGCCGGTGTTCCAAACATCGAGCAAAGAGCGGCCTGATCCTGTCGTAGGGCTCGAAGGTGTGCGCCGGGCGCGAGTTCTGACGCGCAAGCCACTGGTGGCAATCGGAGGGATTACGCGGGCGAATGCCGCGTGGGTGATCGAAGCCGGAGCCGATTCGGTGGCCGTGATATCGGATTTGCTACGGCAGCCGGGCAAATCAGCAGAGGAATTTTTGCGCATATTGCGGTAAAGTCTCAAGGCAGTCGCTGGTCGTTGGCCGTTCGATCGTTGGCCGTCGGCCAGAAAGTTCTGATGACAGAGCTTGGCTAACGACCAACGACCGACGACAACTAGGAGCCATTCCTGAGCACACCGACAACTACGCAGGCTGGCAGCGACTGGGACATTCACAGCCATCAGGATCAGGAGCTGATCAAGGGCCTGGGCCTGACCAGCGCCACGATGCTGGTCATGGGATCGATGATCGGCTCGGGCATCTTTATAGTTTCGGCTGAGATTGGCCGGGAAACGGATTCGCCGGCCCTTCTGATCGGGGCCTGGGCCATCGCCGGATTCATGACGATCGTGGCCGCGCTCAGCTACGGCGAGCTGGCTGCCATGATGCCGCGCGCGGGCGGGCAATATGTGTATCTGCGCGAGGCGCTCGGGCCGCTGTGGGGATTTCTCTATGGCTGGACTTTATTCCTGGTAATTCAGACGGGTACGATTGCCGCGGTGGGCGTGGCGTTTGGCAAGTTCCTGGGCGTTTTCTTTCCTTCGATTTCTTCCACGCACTGGATTCTGCACCTCTGGAAAGTTCCTCCTATTCCGATCGGACCGATGGTGCTGGGCAACATGGACGTCGGCATCAACACGCAGAATCTGATGGCGATCCTGCTGGTGATTTTTTTGTCGATCGTCAACATCTTCGGAGTGAAGACGGGCGCTGCCATTCAGAATGTTTTCACGGCAGCGAAAGTATCCGCGCTGCTGGGACTGGTGGTGGCGGGTGTGGCGATCGGGCGAAATCCGTATGCGCTGAGGGCGAACTTCGGCGGCACCGATTTCTGGAGAAACGCGATTCACGGCGCGCAGCACGCGGTGCAGGTCGGAGTGGGCGGGCCGATTGTGCTGGTGAGCACGGTGACCATTCTGGCCGTGGCGCAGGTGGGGTCGCTGTTTTCGGCCGATGCCTGGAATAACGTGACGTTTACAGCCGGCGAGGTGAAAAATCCCAGCCGGAATCTGCCTTTGTCGCTGGCCCTGGGCACGGGCGTGGTGATCGCGCTTTATATCGCGTGCAACTTTATCTATTTGACGGTGCTGCCGCTGAATGGCGATCCGCATGGCGCCACGATTCTGGCGCGCGGCATCAAGTACGCTTCAGAAGAGCGTGTGGGCACGGCGGTGATGACGCAGATGCTGGGGTCGACGGGCGGATATCTGATGGCGGCCGCAATCATGATTTCCGGCTTCGGCTGCGCCAACGGGCTGATTCTCTCCGGAGCTCGCGTCTACTACGCTATGGCCAAGGATGGCCTGTTTTTTCGCAAGGTGGCGAAGCTGCATCCTGGCTACAAGACGCCCGCCGTTTCGCTGATGGTGCAGATGGCATGGACCTGTGTGCTTTGCATCTCGGGTAGCTACGGGCAGCTTCTCGACTACATTATTTTCGCGGTGCTGGTGTTCTACATTCTGACGATTCTCGGGCTGTTCGTGCTGCGGCGGACGCATCCGGATGTGGAGCGGCCATATCGGGCGGTTGGTTATCCGATTCTGCCGATCATTTATATTGTGATGGCTTTATTCATTGATGTCGTACTATTGCGCTACAAGCCGCAATACACGTGGCCGGGATTGATCGTGGTGCTGCTGGGGATTCCGGTCTATTATGCGTGGTCGCGGAGCACGAAGAGCGCACCCGCGCAAGGCTGAGGAGAAATCAGGGATGGCAAAACTGCTGGCAACTAAACCATTGGACACTCTGCTGAAGGAATCTCAGGAGACGGGCGAGCACAGCCTGAAGCGGGCGCTTGGTCCAATCAACCTGCTCACGCTGGGCATCGGGGCGATCATCGGCGCGGGCATCTTCGTCATCACCGGGCAGGCGGCGGCGCAGTTTGCCGGCCCGGCGATTCTGTTTTCGTTCATTCTGGCGGGAATTGCATGCGCTTTTGCGGGACTGTGCTATGCCGAGTTTGCCTCGATGATTCCGATCGCGGGCAGCGCCTATACATACTCCTACGCGACTCTCGGCGAATTGGTGGCGTGGATCATTGGTTGGGACTTGATTCTGGAGTACGCCTTCGGCGCGGCCACTGTGGCCGTGGGTTGGAGTGGGCACTTACGCGCATTTCTCAAGGACATCGGCCTCGGCTTGCCGCCCATGCCCTCTTCCAATTTTGTTCTTTTCGGTAGAAACGTCCACCTGACCTACGATTACGTGGGTTTTCTGGTGATCATGGCGATCACGACGATTCTGGTGATCGGCATCAAGGAATCGGCCAACTTCACCACGGCGATCGTGATCCTGAAGGTGGCGGTGGTTTGCATCTTCATCGCGCTGGCTGGCGGATTTCTGATGAAGCACAATTGGCAGCCGAATCATTGGCACCCTTTCATTCCAGCGAACACGGGAGAGAACGGCCACTTCGGCTGGTCGGGTGTTCTGCGCGGCGCGGGCGTGGTGTTTTTTGCGTACATCGGTTTTGATGCGGTTTCAACCGCGGCACAGGAGGCGAAGAATCCGAAAAAAGATATGCCATTCGGCATTCTCGGATCTCTGATCATTTGCACGGTTCTGTACATTCTCGTCTCTGGCTTGCTTACTCATCTGGTCCCATACCAGGAGCTGAATGTGCCCGATCCGGTCGTGGTAGGCATTCGTGTTACAGGGCAGCAGTGGGCGACCTTCCTCGTTGAACTGGGCGCCATCGCAGGCCTCGCGACGGTGATGCTGGTGATGCTGCTGGGGCAGTCGCGTGTTTTCTATTCGATGTCGCGGGATGGTCTGCTCTGGCCGTGGGCAAGTAAGATCCACCCGCGCTTCCGCACACCTTATATCAGCTCGATCGTTGTGGGCTTTTTCGTTGCGATCCTGGCTACGCTCGTACCATTGAGCGTGCTGGATGAAATGACCAGCGTGGGTACGCTTCTGGCGTTCGTGCTGGTGAGTGCGGGAGTGTGGGTCATGCGAAGAACGCATCCCGAGCTCAATCGGCCATTCAGGACGCCGATGGTGCCATTGGTGCCGATTCTCGCCATTCTGTTTTCGGGTGTTCTCATCATTGGCTTGTCGCCGATGACGCAATTGCGTCTCGTTGTGTGGCTCATCATCGGGCTGGCTATCTACTTCGGCTATGGGCGCAAGCACAGCAAGGTGCAGAACGCACTCGCCAACAACAGGCCGGCAGGTGCGCCGCAGCGATCGATGGCGGATTGAGTCTTTGATTTCTCGGGCCCTCCGCACGGCGCGGAGGGCCATTTTGTTTTATAGTCGGTACCGCGACTCAGCGCTTGATTCACGACTCCATTGAAGGGCTTCCGCAATCTGCGCACGATTGGTGTGTTGCTGCTGCTGGTCATGACGATCGGCACGGCGGGATATCACTACATCGAAGGCTGGCCCTGGTTCGACGGTTTCTACATGGTGGTGACGACGCTGACCACCATCGGATACCAGGAGGTGCATCCGCTTTCGCACGCCGGGCGCGTGTTCAATGTTTTCGTAATTCTATCGGGCGTGTCGCTGGTATTGCTGGGCGTCGGAGCGCTGAGCCAGGCTTTGCTAGAATTCGAGCTACAAAGTTTCTTCGGAAGGCGTCGCATGGAGCGCGAAATCGGGCGACTCGAGGGCCATTACATCATCTGCGGCATGGGACGCGTCGGTCGCAGTGTGGCGCGCGAACTGGCGCGCAAGCCGGCGCCATTCGTGATCATCGATAGCGCGGATGCGAAGATTGAGCATTACAACTCTGAGAACTGGCTGGTCATGCAGGGCGACGCCACGCAGGAGCAGACCCTTCGACAAGTGCAGATCGAGCGGGCGCGCGGACTGATTGCCGCGACGACTACCGATGCCACCAACCTTTACATTGTGCTGACGGCGCGCGGCTTGAATCCGCAGTTGAAGATCATTGCGCGCGCCGGCGAGGACGCGGCGGAAAAACATCTGCTCACGGCGGGCGCGGATTCGGTCGTATCGCCCTATTCCTTTGCCGGGCAGCGGATCGCGCAGTCATTGTTGCGTCCGCATGTGGTGAGCTTTCTCGACACGGCAACGACGCATCTTGGCATGGACCTTGAAATCGGCGAGATTCACATTGCAGCGGCGTCGGGCTTTGCCGGCAAAACGCTGGAAAGTTCGCGCATCCGGCAGGAGCGCGGCGTGATCGTGCTGGCCATCAAGCGGCGCGATGCCATGCGCTTCAATCCCGTGCCGGACGAGCGGATTGAGGCTGACGATTGCCTGATCGCCATGGGTGAGCCGGCGCAACTGCGGCGGCTGGAGCAGACCGCGGCATCTTCTTAAAACATGTTCACCAGCATGATCGTGTGTGCCTTCCGCAGCATCGAAAGTCCCGTGAAAGTTGCGGCCTCATCATGAAGATCGTCACGGCAGCGGAGATGCGCGCGATCGACCGCGCCACCAGCGAGCGCTTCGGCGTTGCTTCGCTCACACTTATGGAAAATGCCGGCGCGGCCGTTGCCGGTCACGTGATTCAGCATTATTCCCAAGCGCAGAAGATTGCCGTGATCTGCGGCAAGGGGAACAACGGCGGTGACGGATTTGTAACAGCCCGTCATCTGCGTGAGAAGGGAAAGACGGTCGAGGTCATTCTACTGGCTGATCCGGCGGAGTTAAGAGGCGATGCGGCTGTAGTGTACGGCAAGTTACCGGTATCGGCGATGGTGGTTCGTTCGAGCGAAGAGTTAAAAAGCGATGCAGCGCAGCGCGCTTTCGAGGCAGATTTATACGTAGACGCCATTCTTGGCACGGGATTCAAACCGCCGGTCAGCGGATTGTACGCAGAAGCCATTGCGATGCTCAATGCGAGTTCTGTGCCCATTGTTGCAGTTGACATTCCTTCCGGAGCGGACGCCGATGCGGACGGCTTGCATCCGCATACAGGACTTATAGCCCGTGCGAGTTCGATCGTGACCTTCACCGCACCGCGGCCGGCGCATGTTTTCGAGCGACTCACAGATGGGCCGACGGTTGTTGCTCCGATCGGATCGCCGGACGAAGCTATCGTTTCGTCGCTTCAACTCAATCTGATCACACCCGGCGATTTCTTAGAACGCGTAGCTCCGCGCTCAGCGGAATCGAACAAAGGAAACTACGGACATGTGCTGATCGTCGGCGGATCGCTTGGCAAAGCCGGGGCAGCGGCAATGGCCGGCATGGCGGCGTTGCGTGCGGGAGCGGGACTTTCGACCGTGGCGACGGCGAGATCTGTGCTGGCGACGGTTGCGGGATTTCATCCCGAGATCATGACTGAGCCGCTGGCCGAGACCGATGCGGGAACGATTGCGGCAAAAGCGTCGGCAAGGATCGATGAACTGGCAAAAGGAAAGTCTGTGCTGGCGATCGGGCCGGGAATATCGCGCGTGGAGGAAACCTCTGAACTGGTGCGGAATCTCGTCAAGAGAAGCGCAACGCCGGTCGTGCTCGACGCGGACGGGCTGAACGCGTTTGAGAATCGCACCAATGAACTGATCGGCAGGGATCGGGTGCTGGTCATTACGCCGCATCCCGGCGAGATGGCGCGGCTGGCTGGATGCTCGATCGCCGAAGTGCAGAAAGATCGCGTGGGTTTGGCGCGCCGATTTGCGCGCGAACGCGAGTTGATTGTCGTCTTAAAGGGACATCGCACGCTGGTTGCGCACCCTGAAGGTGAAGTGTGGGTAAACACGACGGGAAATCCGGGAATGTCGACGGGAGGGACTGGCGACATTCTGACCGGCATGGTTGCCGGGATGCTCGCGCAGACGCGAGATCTGCAGAAGTCGATGATGGCGGTGTGCGCGGCGGTGTATCTGCATGGCCTGGCCGGCGACTTAATGCGCGAGAGCGTGGGCGAGCATTCGATGGTCGCGACCGATTTATTGCGCGGACTGCCGGAGGCGTTTCGTCGCGCCGGGAGAGCCGCGAAGGAAAATATATTCACCTGGTGCGGATAGACACCCGGCTTCTCGTCCCTTGTCATCCTGAGGAGCGGTTTTTGCGCCGACGGAGCCCGGCATTTTTCCGGCTAGCTCAATGCCGCTAACAGGTTGCATAGGTCCTTCGCTTCGCTCAGGATGACAATGCTTAACGGTCCGCCGGTAAACGCACGGTCTTTCCCTCCTTCGCCGAGCGCCGCGCCGCATCGAGGATTTCCGTGACGGTCACATTCGTTTCCAGCGACGATAGCGAATCTTCCTTCGCGCCATCGAGTATCACTGCGCGCAAGTAAGACAGTTCGTCATCATAGGGAGCGGACACGGGCTTGGCCGCGATCTGTGTTTCGTGATCCTCTCCGCTGCGGCGCATGCGAACGTCGTCGCGGTTAACGGCGATCGCGTAGCCGGTCGCGCCGTAGACTTCCATATCCTTGCGCCCGAATGGCCAGTTCCACGAGGCCTGGATGATGGTTTGTGCTTTTGGGTAAGTGAGTATGATCGTCGCTTCATCGTCGACGTGGGGATAGATTTGTGGTTTGATTTGCTGTGTGAGCGCTGTGACGGTGGTAGGGCGCTCGCCATTCAAGATCCAGGTCGTCAAGTCGGCGCCGTAGCAACCGAAATCGAACAGTGCGCCGGCGCCGTTGAGTTTGGGGTCGGTGAGCCAGGCGAAAAATTCCGGTTCGACACCGATTTCTTTAGGGCCCTGATGGCCGTCATGCACAACGACTTTGCGAACTTCGCCGAGCGCGCCGCCGTGGACGAGACCATAGACGGCGTAATTACTCGGGTACCACGACGTCTCGTAATTGACGAGCACGTGAATTCCGGATTTGTGCGCGGCTTTTGCGATGGCGAGGGCATCGTCGAGGCTAACGGCCAGCGGTTTTTCCATCATGACAGGGACGCCATGCCGTGCGCAGATGTCGACCACGCGCCGGTGATCGTAGGTGTTGGTGTAAACCAGCACCGCCTGCGGGTGGATCTTTGAGAGCATTTCTTCGAGATCGGTGAACAACTGAGCACGATCAAATCCGTAGCGCGATGCGGCTGCATCCAGCAGTTGCTGGTCAGGATCGGAGATTCCGACGATATCAATTTCCGGGCTGTGGCGTGAGTGACCGAGAAATCCGTGGACATGTCCATGAACGAGGCCGACAATGCCCACTCGAAGTGGAGTGTGCGTTTGCGCCTGGGCGATCAGAGCTGCAAATGCGAAGGAAATGAGAAATGTTGTACGGAACATTGAGACCCCGGCACCGACATGCTAAACGGTGTTGAGGTTTAGCAGAAGTGAATTGAAAGCGAACCTGTCCTGTAGGCCATTATCGAATCAGTACACAACCGCTATATTCTTCATGCCAGAGGAGATGGATGCCTCCACTTCGCTTGTCTGGCACGGAATCTGGACGATGGGCCTCAGTAATCTATTACGTAACAGGAGATAGTGCGAGAGTGAAGTTGGCTTATGACCCACTTCCCCCAACCGCACCCCTCGCGGCGCGCGGCCCGGGTCCAGCTAGGCGATTCCGTCCTGGCTGCGATCCGGTTAGAAGACGGCCGCCGCACCAAAGCAAACCTCAAAACCATCTCGGCCACCGGAGGGCTGCTGCGCCTGGCGCAGTCGCTGACGCAGGGAGACTTCGTCGAGGTCGCCTTTCAGACGCAGGCTGGCCCGGTGCATGGCATGGCTGAAGTGCTCAGCCCGATGCACAAAACGAATGACGGTGTACTTCAAGCCTTCCGCTTTGTGGCCATTGAGGACGACGATCATCGGCGACTGCGCACCTCGCTCGACCACGTCTCGGATCGGCACCTGCTCGGCATCAAGTCGAAGACGTTCTCGATCTATTAACGAGCTCCCAGGAGGGCGGCTCGCCAAGTCGCACAGACGGCTATACTCGATGTGTGTCAAACCAGAAAACGATTCTGCAGGAGATCGTCACCGAGTCTGCCGAGGAGACGATCGCCTTCGGGCGAACTCTGGCGGAGTTGCTTACGGCACCAAAGCTGGTGCTGTTGCGCGGTGATCTGGGTGCGGGAAAAACCACGCTGGTCAAGGGAATTGCGGCGGCTTTCGAAGCGGCAGCGGAAGAAGACGTCACCAGCCCGACGTTTACTTTGATTCATGAATATCGGGGGCCGCGGGCGAATCTCTATCATATCGATCTGTATCGCATCGATACGCAGCGCGAGTTGGATACTCTGGCGCTCGATGATCTGCGAGCGGAGGACAGCATTTTGCTGATCGAGTGGGGCGAGAAGTTTTCGCGCTTCGTGCGCGAGCGGGACGTGGAGATTTTGCTGGAGCGGGAAGGGGAGAACGGCAGAAGAATCAGGGTAAGCGGGTGAAAGGAGCATTTGGCGGCCGCCATTTTAAGTGTGAGCGCCTGGTTAGAAACATTTGGCGGGTAAACGTCCCGTTTAACGGTATGCCTGAGTGAATCCGCGCCGTTAACGTACAACGAAACGCAGCGGCTTTCCTCTCATCTCGACGGCATGATCAATCATCCGTCGTGCCTTGTTGCTCATCTCCCTTGCAAGTGCTGCCTGTCGTTGTGATCCCTTCAACAACTCGTCATATTTGATCGCGAGAATAGCAGTTGGGTGCTTCGGTTCCTTTCGGGAGAGTAATTTGCGAAGTGCCATAACCGGCCTCCTGTGCGGAATTCATCAATTGCACAAGAGACCGACGCCCTGGCGGGCACGGCGGAGAGCTGTGTATTGATAACTTCAGAGTACGCTGCAAATGGGAGAAATAGCAATATCGCTTGGGTGGGTCAATTGGTGCAAAAATCCCCGGCTCATTCACTGACTCCCGCCAGCGGACTCGGTTTATCCGGATCGACTCGCACCACTACCCGATTGCCGAGTAACATCTCGATCCAAATTCTCAGCCCGATGCCCAACAGCATGAACAGTGGGTGCGTTTTCCAATAA
>JASHOT010000429.1 GCA_030040965.1 Candidatus Sulfotelmatobacter sp.
CACAAGCTCACTGCGGTCATAACCCATGGCGACAAGTACATGCGCCGGCTCTGCATGCACTGCGAAAAACCAGCCTGCGCCTCGGTTTGTCCCGTGGGAGCCTTTCATAAAACGAAGGAAGGTCCCGTGGTTTACGACGTATGGAAATGCATCGGGTGCCGATACTGCATGGCAGCGTGCGCCTTCAGCGTTCCCAAGTACGAATGGGGCTCGCTCAATCCTAGGGTGCGCAAATGCATCATGTGCCCCGACCGAGTGAGCGCAGGAAAGCAGACCGCCTGCGCCGAAATCTGTCCCACCGGCGCAACCAAGTTCGGCGAGCGCGATGATCTTATTCGGGAAGCCCAGGATCGTATCCGCCAGAATCCCTCCAATTATTTGAACCGGATTTATGGACTCCACGAGGTTGGCGGAACCTGCGTCCTCATCCTTTCCAGCGGAAAAGTGGAAGATTTCGGCTACCCGGCCTCGGCCAAGATCGGCGATACGCCATTGCCCGAATACACGGGCCGAGTCATGGAGCGCGTTCCGGATTTCATCCCGGTGTGGTCGCTGGTGCTGGGCGGGATTTACTGGATCTCCCACCGTCGTGAAGAAGTAGCCGCGGCGGAAGCGCAGGAGAAGACCGACAAGAAGAACGGGAGCGCGCGATGAAAATCAAACTGACTTTTTGGAGAGTTGTATTTCTCGTGATCATGGCCCTGGGCCTGTATTCCACATATGTCCGGTATCTGCATGGCCTGGGCGCGGTGTCGAACATGACGGATCAGTTCCCCTGGGGCTTCTGGATCGGTTTTGACTGCCTGTGCGGTGTCATGCTGGCGGCCGGCGGCTTTTGCATCGTCGGCGCAGTTTACCTGTTCAATGTGGAGAGCCTGCACAGTGTCGTGCGCCCCGCGGTGCTGACAGCATTCCTCGGCTATGTGTTATTCATCGTCGGCTTGCTGTTCGATCTGGGCCGTCCCTGGTTCATATGGCACCAGCTCATCTACATGAATCCGCACTCGGTCATGTTCGAGGTGGGCATGTGCGTCATGACTTACACCACGGTGCTTTTCTTTGAATTTCTTCCCAACGTGTTCGAGCGCTTCAATTGGAAAGCGCCGATCAAGTGGATTCACAAGATTTATCCAATCCTGATCGTCCTGGGCATACTGCTTTCCACCTTGCATCAGAGTTCGCTCGGATCGCTGTACTTGATCATGCCCAGCAAGCTGCATCCCTTCTGGTATTCGCCGGCGCTGCCGTTCTTCTTCTTTGCCTCCGCGATTGCCGTCGGCCTGGCCATGACCATTTTCGAATCGACGCAGAGCGCGAAAGCGCTTGGACGCCAGCTGGAACTGCCGGTTCTGGTTCGACTGGGCGGCGCCCTGCTGGTAGCACTTTGGGTGAATGCACTATTGCGTTTTGAAGATTACTTCCATCGCGACATGCTGGGTCAGATTTTCCAGCCGAGCTATGAAGCCTACTTTTTGTGGCTGGAACTGGCTCTGTCGTTTGTCATTCCCATCACTCTGCTCAGCTTCAAGAAAATCAGGCTATCTCCCGACGGATTGTACCTGGCCTCGGTCATCAGTTTGTTTGGCTTCATCACCAATCGGCTGAACGTGAGCCTCATCGGCTTCGAAACCTACGTCGGGCACCATTACATGCCGAAATGGACGGAGTTCTCCGTGACGCTGATGATCGTGGCCATGGGATTCTTTCTTTTCGCCGTCGCGGTGAAGTACCTGCCGATCTTCCCGAAGGAAGAGCAGGCGCACGAAAGAGTGTTAGAGCAGAAAGCGGCAGTTCCACTGGGTGAACCGGTTTTAGAGCATGCCGGAGATTGAACCAACTCGCGATTCGGGGCCGCGCAATACCGGTCTGCGTCTGAATCTCGGCCTGAGCGCCAAGCTGAATCTGCTTCTGCTTGGTTCCATGGTCGTGATCTTCGGACTCCTCGGCTATCTCAACATTCGCCTGCACCGCCGCCATCTTGAGCAGGCGATCCTGTTGAGCGCCGAGCGGGTCAGCGATGTAGTGAAGCGCAGCACGACGGATTACATGTTGCGCAACGATCGCCAGGGCTTGTATCGCGCCATTCAAACCTTTGCCGACGAGCCCGGAATGGCGAAGATTCGCATCTTCGACGACGAGGGGCGGATCACGTACACCACCGATCCGGCCGAACTGAATCATGTCGTCGATAAAACCGGTGAGGCTTGTTATGCCTGCCACGCACAGTCACAACCGCTGACGCGGCTGAATCGGCCCGACCGATTTCGCATATACCGCAACGGCGGAGGAACCCGCATCCTCGGCATCATTACCCCCATTGAAAACCAGCCGGCATGCTCCAACGCTTCCTGCCACGCGCATTCACCGGGTCAGCAGATCCTGGGCGTTCTGGACACGGATCTCTCGCTGGCCAAAACGGACGTTCAGCTGGCCGAGAGCAGCCGGCAGATGGCCGCCTACACTGCGTTGGCCCTGTTTCTGATCGGTTGCGTGAGCTGGTTTTTCGTTTGGTGCCTCGTCGACGTGCCGGTGAACGCTTTGCGGCGTGGCACCGAGCAATTGGCGGGTGGCGATCTCGGTTACCAGATTTCAGTTGGGGCGCGCGACGAAATCGGCGATCTTGCCGCTTCATTCAATGGCATGAGCCGGCAGCTGCAGTCGGAACGTCTGCAGAACCTTGCCTGGACCCAAACTCTCGAGAAGCGGGTCGAGGAAAAGACGCGAGAGCTCAAACGCGCCCACGAACATGCTTTGCATACGGAAAAGATGGCGTCCATCGGGAAGATGGCCGCCGTTCTTGCCCACGAAATAAACAACCCGCTCTCCGGAATCCTTACCTACGCCAAACTGCTTCGCCGATGGCTTGAGCGAGAGGCAACGGAACCAAGCGAGACTGCACGATCTCGCCGTCAGGAAATCCTTGACTCACTCGATCTCATCGCTTCCGAGAGTAGACGTTGTGGGGATCTGGTCCGCAATCTGCTGACTTTCTCCCGCACCACGCCGATGAACCTGCAAGCCACCAATCTCAATCTGGTGGTCGAGCAATCGTTTCGCCTGGTGCAGCATCAGCTCGACCTCACGGGCATTCAGGTGCAGCTGCAGACCGATCCCAACCTTCCCCAGGTCCAATGCGATCCTGCCCAGATGGAACAAGTGCTGCTTGCCCTGATCATGAATGCCATGGACGCCATGCCACAGGGCGGCAATCTCTGGATCAGCACAAGTTTCAGTGCGCAGCAAAGTCAAATCAGAATCGTCGTGAAAGACGATGGCGTGGGCATCGCGCCCGACATCCTGCCGCGAATTTTTGAGCCGTTTCTCACGACCAAGGAAAGCGGGCGAGGCGTTGGGCTCGGCCTCGCCATCAGCCACAGCATTCTGGAGCGCCACAACGGACAGATCGAAGTGCAATCGGAACTGGGTCGCGGCACGACATTCACCATAACTTTGCCCTGCGACCTGGAAGCGGCAAAGAGCCTCAGCTCCGACGTAACTGGAGCCGTCACGGCCATTGGGAGGTAATCCGCATGGAACCACAAGGAAAGCTGCTGATCGTTGACGATGAGCTAAGCGTTCGCGACTCGCTGGGAAAATGGTTTCGCGAGGATGGCTACGATATTGGCACGGCGGAAAGCGCGAGCGACGCGCTGACCCGGATGGCCGAGTGTAAGTGGGATGCCGCCCTGGTCGACATCAAAATGCACGGCACCGATGGCATCGAGTTGCAGCGGCGGCTGCACGAACTCGATCCCGACCTCATCGTGATCATGATGACCGGATATGCATCCGTCGAAACTGCCGTCACCGCGCTCAAGAACGGGGCCTACGATTACGTCACCAAGCCGCTGGATCCGGACGAGATCGCCCACCTGGTCAAGAAGGCCCTGGCGCATCGGCGCGCCGAAAAGGAAAACGTGCAGCTGCGCGAGACCGTGGCGCAGGCTACGAATCCGGGTGAACTGGTGGGGCAAAGTCCCGAGATTCGAAAAGTCCTCGACGCCATCGAAACCGTCGGGCCAACCGACGCCAACGTTCTGATCACCGGAGAAAGCGGTACGGGCAAAGAACTCGTCGTGCGCGCCATTCACGCCGCCAGCTTGCGCCGCTTCCATCCGCTGGTCGCAATCCATTGTGGGGCCCTCACCGAAACTTTGCTCGAGAGCGAACTGTTTGGTCACGAAAAGGGGGCTTTCACCGGGGCGCAGTATCGCAAGAAGGGCAAATTCGAGATCGCAGAAGGTGGAACGGTTTTTCTCGACGAAATTGGCGACATCAGCCTGAAAACTCAGACCGATCTTCTGCGCGTGCTGCAGGAACATGAGATCACGCGGGTCGGCGGCAATCAGGTGATCAAGGTCGATTTCCGCTGCATCGCCGCGACCAACAAGCATCTTGAAGAGATGATTGAAGACGGCACGTTTCGACCGGATCTTTATTATCGCCTCAATGTTTTTCACATCGAACTGCCGCCGCTGCGCGAGCGCAGAGAAGATATTCCTCTACTGGTCGAGCATTTCGTGCGCAAGTTTTCGCTGGCCATGAATAAGCAGATCAGGCGCATTGCGCCCGCGGCCATGAATCAGCTGCAGCAGCAGACCTGGCCTGGCAACGTTCGCGAGCTGGAAAATGCGGTCGAGCGCGCCATGGTCGTGGCCCAGGAACCGGAACTGCGCGAGCAGGATTTCATTTTTAAGGTGCAGATTTCAAACGGCGGCGCCGGAAAATCGCTCGATGAGATTGAGCGCGCCCACATTTTGCGCGTTCTCGATGAATGCAACGGAAACCAGAGCCGAGCCGCCGATGTGCTGGGCATCGATCGCGTCACTTTGCACCACAAGCTGAAACGCTACGGCTGGAGTCGCACTCCGGTGGAAGCGCGCTAACGCGGACGGCTGAGATGAATCTGGTTTATCTGCTGCCGGTCGGTAATGTGGACGCACTGCTGCTCAAGTTTTTGAGCGACGCAATTCCCCGGTGCCTGCCAGTCGAATGCAAAGTCCATTCCGCGATTCTGGATCCCGCTCCTCTGTATCACCCCGAACGCCAGCAGTATCACTCGTCGGAAATCATAGAACGCATGCAATCTCTCGTAAGCCCGCAGGAATGGCGCGTTCTCGGTATCACTGCGCTCGATCTTTATATCCCCATCTTGAAATATGTTTTCGGCGAAGCGCAGGTGGGAGGGCAGTGCGCTCTCGTTTCTTATCATCGTCTGCGCCAGGAATTCTACGGTCTCGATCGGGACGATGCCCTGGCGCAAGAACGCTTGCTGAAAGAGTGTGTCCATGAACTCGGTCACACCTTGAAGCTGCATCACTGCCAGGACTACCGCTGCGCCATGGCGTCCGCTCATGCGGTCGAGTGGATCGATTTGCGCGAAAGCAAGTTCTGCGAATCGTGCCGGGCGAAAATCCAGTTCCCTTCGACGCCGTGGAAACTGCGGCAAATCCACAAAGTGCTTTTCTCGTAGTACACTTTCCGCCATGATTCCCAGACGCACCGCATGCCTTATTCTGTTTTTGTGCGGGACGACCGTAAACGTTCTCGCACAAGCAATGAAGCCCGCCGCCGTTCAACAAAAACCCTTTGGCACGCATGATGGGAGGCCGATCACCTTGTATACGCTCACCAATTCTCACGGCGTTGAAGTCCGCGCCATGAACTATGGCGGCATCATTCTTTCGATCCGCGTTCCGGACGCGAAAGGCCAGTTCGCCGACGTCGTCCTCGGGCACGACACGCTCGAGGGCTACATTCCCAATCCTCCTTATATCGGGGCAATCATCGGCCGCTACGGCAACCGCATCGCCAATGGAACGTTCACGCTCGACGGCAAAACCTACACCTTGCCAAAAAACGACGGGCCCAATACCTTGCACGGCGGTATCGCCAAGACCTTCGATAAAGTCGTGTGGGATGGAGAGCCGCTGAAAGGCCAGAATGGCGTGGCTTTTCGCTACCTGAGTAAAGATGGCGACGATGGATTTCCCGGCAACGTGAACGTGAAAGTCACCTACACCCTTACCGACGGGAATGCGCTCATCATCGACTACGAAGCGACCACCGACAAGGCTACTCCGATCAATCTGACGCAGCACAGCTATTTCAATCTTGCCGGAGAGGGCAATGGCGACATTCTCGATCACGACATTATGATCAACGCCGACCGCTTCACTCCAGTCGACAAGAATCTGATCCCGACCGGCGAGCTGCGTCCGGTGAAGGGCACGCCGTTCGATTTCACCAAATCAACCAGGATCGGCGCGCGCATCGAGGACAACTACGAGCAGCTTGTGCTCGGCCACGGCTACGACCACAACTTTGTGATCAATGCCAAGCCCGATCAGAATGGCATGAAACTGGCTGCCCGCGTCCACGAGCCGACCAGCGGGCGTATTCTCGAAGTCTGGACCACGCAACCCGGCGTGCAGTTCTAC
>JASHOT010000430.1 GCA_030040965.1 Candidatus Sulfotelmatobacter sp.
AGGAATTGCGCCGCATTCTCGCCGCGGAAATCGCCGCCGCAGTTACATTGGCGGTAACTTCCTGCGGAATCGAGGACTGCGCCAGATCGCTCGAGGGCAGCATCCCAACCGCCCTGCCGAATCGCGTCGTATCCCTCCGGGAACTGCTTCCCACCGGCACCGACCCGCTCGCCCTCCAAATCCGCTCCGTCCCCACATCGCTCGCCGGTTATCTGCCCGCTCCGGCCAGCGCTCTGGTCGGCGTGGCTTCACGATGGCCTGAATTTCTGAAAATCGCCCGCGCCGTGCTCAACGCTGCCGGATTCCATCCCGACAGCCTCCTCTTTCGCGATGCGCGCGAAGCCAACTGGCAGCGGGGGTTAAGGCAGACCGCAGCCATTGTCTGCGACACGCTGATTGCCAATGATTTACCAGCCAGTTGCCGCGCCATTCCCTTCCCTCTCTTGTCGGAAACATCGATTGCCGAATTGCAGCGCTACGAAGAATTTGTCCGCCAGCCAATCTAGCTCCAGCCTCCCGAGTCACAAACGAGGGTACCCGGTCTCGGCAAGGAACCCGAGCCTCGTTGAGATGCATCTCATAAGAAGGCATTTTCCGGCGTGGTTACCAATGGTGACCATCCCGGTCCGAAGCAGTCCAAGCAGTGATATACTGCCTGTATTCAGCGCGGTAGCTGGGGTGGAAGCAAGCCCTCAACGAAGGAAAATCGAAATGGCTGGTAGTACTCGCCGATCGCTCTCTCTGGTAGTTTTTTTCCTCCTCCTTTGCGGATTTCTGGGCATCCTGTTTGCCCAGCGAAGCGGCCAGTCGTCATCCTCGATGGCCAGTGACTCTGAGGTCAAAGACAGCCTCAAGCAGTTCACCGACGTCTATTCGCTGGTCGAGGAGAACTATGCCGAACCGGTGAACCCCGACAAGGCGATCTATAACGGCGCCATCCCCGGCATGCTGCATGCGCTCGATCCGCACTCCAATTTCTTCGATCCGAAATCTTACGCGCTCATGCGCGAGGACCAGCGCGGCAAATATTACGGCGTCGGCATGACCGTCGGCCCGCGCAACAATAAAGTTATCGTCATCTTCCCGTTCGTGGGCACGCCCGCCTATAAAGCCGGCATCCATCCCGGGGACGTCATCATTGCCGTCGATGGAAAAGCCACCGAGAACATGAGCACCGGCGATGTCGCCGATCTGCTCAAAGGGCCCAAGGGCACCACGGTTCATATCTCGATTTCGCGCGAAGGCGTCGAGAAGCCGATGGAGTTCACTCTGGTGCGCGACGAAATTCCGCGCTACTCCGTCGACGTTCACTTCATGATCCGTCCCGGCATCGGCTACATGCACATCAACGGATTCAACGAGACCACCGAGCATGAAGTTTCCGACGCGCTCGACGAAATGGGCGATCTGAAGGGACTCATCCTCGACCTGCGCGGAAATCCTGGCGGCTTGCTGAGCGAAGGCGTGGGAGTCGCTGACAAGTTCCTGAAGAAAGGCCAGCTGATCGTCTCCCATCACGGACGCGCATCGGCGGAAAAGCGCTACGTCGCGCAGCATGGCAACGGCGGCAAGGACTATCCCGTTGTCGTGCTGGTCAACCGGCTCACAGCTTCCGCCGCCGAAATCGTCTCCGGTGCCATTCAGGATCACGATCGCGGCCTGATCGTCGGTGAAGTCACCTTCGGTAAGGGACTTGTCCAAACCGTATATCCTCTTTCCGAAAACACGGGTCTGGCTCTAACCACGGCCCACTACTACACACCGAGCGGACGGCTGATCCAGCGCGACTACTCGAACATCTCCCTTTACGATTATTACTACGGCCGGGATAATGAGGCCTCCAACACGGCGAATCGCGAAGTGAAGCTCACCGACAGCGGACGCACGGTGTATGGCGGTGGCGGCATCACGCCCGACGTCACCATTCCTCCGATCAAGACCAATCATTTCCAGGACACTCTTCTGCAGCACTACGCTTTCTTCAACTTCGCCAAGCGCTACGTGGTCGACCATCATCCGAGCAAGAGCTTCGAAGTGGACGATGCGGTCATACAGCAGTTCCGCAAGTCGCTGGACGAAGCCGGCATCCAGTACACCCAGGCTGACCTGATGGACAACTCGGACTGGCTCAAGTCCAACATCAAGTCAGAAATTTTTGTGGATGCTTTCGGTCAGGACGAAGGCATGAAAGTTCGCGCCGAAACCGATCCAGAAGTCCTGAAGGGGCTGGATCTTCTGCCGCAGGCCAAGGCGCTCGCAGAAAACGCAAAAAAGATTGTGGCCGAGCATAACGCCGCGCCCGCTTTCAACCGGTAACCAAAGCAAAAGAAATCAGGCCACGGATTCACGCGGATGGGGATGGACCCTCCGACGTTTTATCCGTGACCTTTTGATTTCAGTGAGTGTGGCCGCCTTCGAGTTTCTCGATTCGCTCGGAGTGATCAAGAACAGTTCACGTCAGCAGCGTCATTCCTTCCGCCAGCGTCGCCGTCGACTCCTGCAGGCGGCGATGGCTGCCCGCCATTTCCTCCATCGTCTTGGCCAACCGTATCATTTTGCTTTTCTGTCTCGTTGGCCTGATTTGTTAAACGCGTGATCTCCTTCTCTGTCTCAACTTGCATGGATGCCAACAATTCGACGGTGTGCGTCAGAGCTTCCAGTCTCTGTTCGATGTTCATTTGGTCTTCATTCCTTCGGACGCAACCTATGCAAACTAGCCATGCTCGTTCAATACCCCGCCAATTCCTTCATCGCGAGAAACAGATCGTTGGGCTGCGGCAGGATGGCGTCTTCCAGAATCGGCTGATAGGCCACGAACGTATCTTTGGCCGCCACGCGGCGCACCGGCGCGTCAAGCTTGTCGAAAAGCTGATCTGCGATGCGCGCCGCGATTTCGGCTCCATAGCCCCAGCTCAGCGTATCTTCGTACGCCACCAGCACGCGGCTGGTCTTGGAAACCGACGCAGCAATCGTCTCCCAATCAAAAGGATTCAGGCTGCGCAAGTCGATCAACTCAACTTTTACTCCCTGCTCGCGTTCGAGTTTCTGCGCCGCCTGCAGCGCGCGCGGAACAACCGCACCGTAGGTAATCACAGTCAGGTCCTCACCCGGTTGCACGATCTTCGCCTTGCCGAACGGAATCATGTATTCCGGTCCGGGATATACGCCCTTTGCCACCGGCTCACGATACAGCCGCTTATGCTCGAGGAACAGCACGGGATCGTCGCAGCGAATCGCTGTGCGTAGCAGGCCCGCAGCATCGAGCGCATTCGACGGAAACACCACGCGTAATCCCGGAATATGCGTGAACACGCTCTCGCCGCATTGCGAGTGATAAATTGCGCCCCCGGTCAGATATCCACCGATCGCGACGCGAATGACCACTGGACACGAAAATCCGTTATTCGATCTCCAGCGGATCACGCTCATTTCGTCGCGAATTTGCATCATCGCCGGCCAGATGTAATCGAAGAACTGGATTTCGACGACCGGCTTCAGCCCGCGCGTGGCCATGCCTGTGGCCCGACCCACAATGGCCGCTTCCGCCAGCGGCGAGTTGAAAACGCGATCGTTGCCAAATTCGCACTGCAAGCCGAACGTCAGCTTGAATACGCCGCCCTTGCCTTTCACCAGCTTGCGCTTCAAATATTCTTCGCGGCTGCAGTCGGCTACGTCTTCGCCGAAGATCACAATCCGCTCGTCGCGCTTCATCTCATCGCGCAGCGTGGCGGTGATCAGATCGGCCATCGTCTTGGCCGTCGCCTTCTTGCCGTCTGACGCCGACTCTGCCGCCTGTGTATCGAAGGCGGATGAAGTCGGATCGACATCCGGCGAGTACACATAATTGGTCACCGACTCTGGCGCGGGTGGAAGCGCGGCCAGCGCCATATCCACGGCACTCTGCAAGTCGGCCTCCACTTCCTTTTCCAGCTTGTCGATCCCGTTCGCGTCGAGAACGCCCTCGCGCAACAGGAACATCTGCGTGCGCGTCACCGGATCGCGCTGCGCATCCCGCTCCCGCTCGGCATCAGGACGATACAGCCGCTCGTCATCCGACAGCGAATGCGAATACGGCCGGATCACGTGCGCGTGCACAAATGCCGGTCCGTGTCCCTCGCGGCAATAGCGCGCCGCACGCTCGAAGGCGACAAAACTCGCCACGATGTCCGTGCCATCGACTTCTTCAAAATGGAAATTGGGAAAGCCCGAGACCAGCCGCGAAATGCTGCCCCCCGCCGTCTGCACCTCTACGGGCACGGAGATGGCGTAGCCGTTATCCTGCACGACGAAAATAATCGGAATTTTTCCGAGTGCGGCGGCGTTCATCGCCTCCCAGAATTCACCCTCGCTCGAAGTGCCGTCACCGAGGGAAACGTAAGTCACTTCGTCGTTCTGAAACGAAGCATTCTTAAAATTCCGGTAATCCGTCGCCGCGTCAGCAGGTGTTTCCGCCGCGCTGGGCCGATGTGCGAAATATCTTCCGCCTTCAGCACATCCTACCGCCTGCAGGATCTGCGATCCCGTGGGCGAAGACTGCGTCACAATGTGCAGGCTGGGATAGCTCCAATGCGACGGCATCTGCCGTCCCCCCGAACTGGGATCGTTGGCCGCTCCTACCCCTTGCAGAAACATGTCGCCGGGCTGCACCCCCAGAGCGAGGCACAGCGCGCGGTCGCGATAGTAGGGATAAAACCAGTCGTGGCCGGGCCGAAGGACCAGGCCCGCGGCGACTCCGATCGCTTCGTGACCGGCGCCCGACATCTGGAAGAATATCTTTTGCTGGCGCTTGAGCAGGATTTCGCGGTCGTCGATGCGGCGCGAAGTATAGATCAGGCGGTAGGCCTGGATGAGCTTTTCCCGCGTAAGTCCTTCATAGAGCTTGGACTTTTTGCCGCCAGCGGTCGTCAGAGTAAGCTTGGGGTCGGTTTTTGTTGTGGCCATCCGGTTCCTGGGTCCCCGTATGAATTGGATGCAGCCGGCCGCACCGCGACTTCAGGTTTCTGCGTCAGCTTCCTGTGTCTCCTGGGAGACGGGAGGCCATGCCGTGAAACCTGCTGCATTGTATATGGTTGCATGCTATTGGAAAAGAGTCGAAAGCGAGGATTACGGACGTAATCCTA
>JASHOT010000431.1 GCA_030040965.1 Candidatus Sulfotelmatobacter sp.
TGCGCGTCACAAGAAAATCGAGACTATCGACACCATCCATATCGCAAATCCTGCTGATCCTCGTGACCAGGTTGGCGGCGAGAACACTGATCTGGGCCCGGGAACGGCAGATCATGGCGGAGCGGGGATATCGACGGCCTCTGGCGTCGTCGTCACCGATGCCACGCTGAAGCTGTGCGTAAATGCCGTCACTAAGCGCGGCGGCTTCAACGTGGACTGTGTGACCAGCCGAAGTGTGGACGGCCAAGCACAATGTCCCAAAACAGCGATTCAAAAGATGGAGAAGACACGATGTTTCGTTTGTTTGGCAATACCTTCTGGTTATGGTGGGCAGGCGCGATCGTACTGGTTCTGCGCTGGCACCACGTGATGACGGTGCGTCGTCAACCACGTGCGATCAACAGGTCGGCAGAGGACTCTACGCAGGAAGTCTGGCCGGCCCGCGGCAATGCCGCGCTCTCCACACTGCAAACGGGAATAGGCTCGCTCGCACGCGAAATGCGGGTGAAGCAGCCGCTCCCATCAACCGAAAACAGCACTACTTAACAAATCGCCAATCCGAGTACAAGAAAAGGAGATTCGTATGAAGACCAGAACAATCGCTTTGCTGCTCATCGCAACGGCTACGCTGTTGGCCACAACCACCACTCAAGCCCAAGATGCAAGTTGCAAGTACAGCTTCGCTACCGGGAGCGGCTCCGGTTACCTGCAGTTCTGCATAACGCAAAACGGCACCGTTTACAATTTTCAAAGCCCACAGAACGTCGAAATGCTTAGCCCGCAGAGTTCCGTCCCTTTTGAAGGCTACGGCATCTGTGATCCAACGACGAATGTCTCGTATTACGATTACATCTATGAGGCCAGCAATAATTGGAATGCGCCGACCACGTTAACCAGCACAGCTTCTGAGGTGAAGATCGAGCGGGTCACCAGCGACGGCCTCTGGACCCTGACCCAGACGTTTACCTTGGAAACCGGGCCACCGCCGTATGCCAAAGTAGCGATGGAACTGAAAAACAACACGCCCGAGACCAAGACTCCCACGTTTCTGCGTTTTGCTAACTTCGTTCCCGACTCGGGCAGCGGCGTCGAGAATTACGACTCTACTTTAAACAGTACGTGGGGCTATACCTCCTTCAGCGACGCAACCACCACCGGCGCGAACGTGTATGGTTTGATGTTGCAGAATGCTGAGGCTCCCACTCCGGGTTCGATAACCACTACTTGGCAGGGCGTTACGCAAAACACGGAGTTTGGCCCAAATCCGTGCGGTCCCTTAGCCGCTTCCTCCGGCACGATAACCTATAACTCCGGCTCAGGGTTTCTGCTGTATTACCCCACGCTGGCCAAGGATAAGTCCGTCACCATTACGGACAAGTACATGGCGTTCTAAATCATGCGTTAACTGTCCTGCCTTGCTGGGCACGACCTGGCAAGGCAGGCATTACTGTACTCGAGCAAACTGGCACAATTTCAGGGAAACAACTCGCCGCAGTCCCCGCCGAAGGTCAGTTCTGGGTGTTGCGCGGCTCTTAAGGAGAAGATGATGCGAGCCACAAGAAAACTAATGTTATGGACGCTGGTTGTATGGCAGGGGTTCCTAGGTCTGCTGGCTGCGCTGGCGGCGAGAATTCTAATCTGGGCTCGGGAGCACCAGATCCTGGCAGAGCGCGCAGCGAAAGGGATGCTGCTGGCGGTCATCGCCACCGTGATCGCGACGACGCTGGCATCAGAGCAGATCACGCCCAGCGCCGATGCGTATATCAACACAGCGGAGCGAACCACCGACTACGGCTCCAGCGCGCTGCCGGACATGGAGGGAAGCTCGGAGACAGCGTACATACAGTTCAATCTCGCGTCCATACCTCGGGCTACTCCGCTTCCAGCATCGCCCAGGCGACGCTGAAGCTCTATGTCAATTCCGTCGCCACCGCCGGCAGCTTCAACGTCGCTCACGTGAACGGCGCGGAGTTGGAAAGCGCACAATTTGCTCGTCACCGGAAGAAATGGCCGCTCAATCAACAAGGTGTAGCCTTCTATTTCACCTTGCCGATTGAAGCGCCGTAGCCATCCCGCGACCACCGAGAATTGTGGAGCTGCTAGTACTTGAATTGGCTGGCCGAAAAATCGGAATTCGTACGAATTCCCAACTCCTCAAGCGGATCGCAGATGTGTGGCGAACAGAGAGAATCAAGGTACATTAAGGGGACGATATTACCTCCTCAGGGCGCTTTTTGTGCCAATCTGTGCCTGCCGACACCGTTTGATTTCAATGAGTTACTGGTTTTTTTGCCCTGTCACGGCAGAGGTCGCTCCGCCAGCATGGTGTCCAATGGCATACATTTCCCTTTGACCTGTGGTGTCCAATGGAGTACAAAAGAAATTGTGCAGACGGTTGTCGAGACGCCTACTTAGCTCGCGATTGCCAACAAGCTCTTTAGCGAGGAGGAGCGTGCGGACATCGTGGCACTCGTTGCAGCAGACCCTGAATGTGGAGACCTAATCCGCGGAACGGGCGGATTTCGAAAAGTCAGGGTTGCACGCAAAGGAATGGGGAAAAGTGGCGGGGCGCGAGTGGTGTATATCTGGCGCAACGAAAGATTTCCGGTTTTTCTCATCACGGTTTTTCCGAAGAATGAGAAAGAAAACCTGTCGATGGCAGAGCGCAATGCGCTAAAGAAGCGAGCCGACAGTATTTTCGAGGCCTACGGGAGGTAGCATGAAAACGCAATTCGAGCAGATGATGGATGGCCTTAACGACGTTGAGGCTTTTCTTGCCGGGAAGCAAGAGGGATTCAAAGCGCACGTGCCTCAGGACGTTGACGTGAGGGCGATCCGCAATCGACTGGGCATGACACAAGCGAAATTCTCTGGAGTGTTTGGGTTCAGCCTTGACGCGATCAAGCACTGGGAGGGAGGGCGCAGAACCCCAGAA
>JASHOT010000432.1 GCA_030040965.1 Candidatus Sulfotelmatobacter sp.
AAGAGTGCCGGCCGTCTCAAAGGCCAGGGCCTCGCCATTGCCGGACTGGTGCTGGGTTACGGCTGGATCGCAATTCTGCCCGTCATGCTGATCGTTGCAGCAATCGCCATTCCCAACCTGCTGCGTGCAAGAATTCAGGCGAACGAGGCATCCGCCGTTTTCCAAACGCGCAGACTGGTTATCGCTGAAACTAGCTAAAGGCTGGTACAAAACCGCGAGTTTTAAGTTTTGGCCATTGCCGGGCCGGAATTTCGGGAAGGAAGCGCGCTCTACCTCTTCCTGTGTGCTGCCTGCGTGACCGGCAGCCATGCAGTTGACCCGGGGCCCCCAACTCGTACCCGGTGGCCCACCATGGTCATAGTCCAGCCATGGTAGTCCCCAGGGATCTACATCGTCGACAGGTAAGAGAAAATTAGGGGCGAAGAAAGATTCGCGAGGGTCAGTGCGACAGTGAATCAATTTAGTGCTCGCCCTGGGAAAGGGTTGGTAAGAGGAACGGGAGATCAAGGTTCTCGACCGTCCCAGCGATCGATAGCAAGCAACCTGTGGTGGATGATGCGCGCTGGCTTCGAGACCCAAGCTCAACAGGAGACAGGCGACTCCCAACCAGGACAAAATACAACCCAACCCTCTCCAACGCGCATGTTCACTGAGCAACTGGCGCCACTCCCTACTGGATGCAAACCACCTGGGCATCGCTGTTGTTCTCTGCTGGTTTCCTCTTTTTACGTTCCTGCCAACGGGCGATGGAAAATAAATTCTTAGTAATCACGCTCCAGCCGACATAGCGTTGGAAGCCCCTATCTCCTTTATACATGGCCCGCAACATCGAGAACGGGTGCTTGAGTGTGCTGATGGTGGATTCACAGCCGGCACGCCAGTGTAGTGCTCGTCGAAACCAACGCTGTTTTTGCCGCTCCTGGCGTTTCTGCGATAAACGTCCCCGGGCAGGCAGTGCCACTTTCTTCACTCCCATCTCCTCCGCTTCCCGCTCATTGCGCGCCGAGAAAAAACCGCGATCCCCCACCGCCAGCTCCGGCACCCGTCCGAAAACTGCTTGGTGTTGTTCGAGCGCCGGCAGAAACGAGGTCGTGTCCGCCGGGTTACCTACCAAAACTTCATACCCACTCACAATCCCGTTTTCCGCTTCATCGATTCGCACCAGCCGGCCAAATTCGTTGGGCTTATGCGCTTTGCCTTTGCGGATCACTTCCGTGTGCGGTTCAAACAAACTCAGCACTTTCTCTACCGCCTCTTTGCCCAGCACCACCCGGTCCTTGGTCTGACGGATGACTTTCTGCGTCAGCGGCAGGAAGTGCTCCAACTGCGACAGCTGGGCGAACACCACCAACTTGCTGCCCACCACCGGGAGGCGTCCCTTCTTGAACCGCTGCAGAACCTGCTGGGACTGCCGCACCACGCTTCGGGTCAGACCCAACAGTTTCTGGTAGCGGGCGCGCATGCGCGCCCGCCCGGCCTCGGTTTTTGACTTGGCGGCGCGGCTGATCTCCAGCAGACGATACTTCACGCTGCGGACATGATGGACCACCTTCACGGCTCCGCTCTTGCATTCGCTGGCAATGCGCCCCAGGCTGCGGCTGAGTACGCGGACGCCGTCTCCCAGCAGACTGCTGTCGGTCGGATAATGAATATTCGATTCGATGCAGGTGGTGTCGGTCCGCATTCTGCGTCCTTGCGCCACACCTCGTTCGCAGGCTAGGCCCACGACCCGCTGATGAATCTCCTGGGTGACCTCGGGACTGAGCACGGCAAACAAGCGACTGAAGCAGTTGTGACGGGGAATGACTTCGGCGTCAAAGTGGGTGAAGCGCCGATAAATGAGGTTGCAGCGCAGTTCTCGTTCCAGCGCGCGAAAACTCCAGCCTTTCAGATGCTTGAGCACACAGCAACGCAGCAGCCGATCGGGAGCCATGCCGGGGCGGCCGGTACGGGCCGACTTGGGGTAACGGGTGGCGAGGCACTGGCGGACCCGTGCTATCAGTTCCTCATCGTCCAACAGATCGTCCACGGGGTCGAGCAAATCGTCCTTGAGCAAAGAAGCTTGCTGGGCCAAGGGGAGGAAGAAGATCCAGGACTGGTGGTTGATCGTGGTGAGCATATATGATATAATCTTAATGTAATTATACATTAAGACTTATCCACATGTCAAGCCCAAAAGTAACAGGAACCACCACCATCACCATCCAGGCCAAAGGCCCCATTCTTCCCGGCTCGATCTCTTCCACCAAAAGTCAATGCGGCAAGCCCAACTGTGCTTGCAAAACCAGTCCGGCAAAGCTCCACGGTACTTACTATCGTTGGACGGGCTTCATCGCGGGCAAGCGCACTACCAAGACCATCAGCAAGCAGCAGGCGGAAGAATGCGAGCGCAGGATCAAGAACTATCGGGCTCTGCAGCAGAAACTCGACCAGATCGCCGAGGACGCCCTGGTCAATGCGCCTTGGAATCAGTCCCCCTAACAAGCGGGCACTCGACTGACTTTACGTCGTCAAAGTGCTGAATCATCTCCTGCTATGGAATCGCAACTCTAAAGTTAAAGTGACCAATTTCTTGAGAACTGCCACCTACATGCAGTAGCTGCTCGCGCCAATTATGGGTTTCCGCCCGCGGTTTTGTACCAGCCTTTAGCTAATGTTGTTTGATCGGCCGGCAAACCCGTGGGTTTGCTCTTTGCGCCGTGACATTTCGAGTGGAAGGCAAGCAGCGGAAAGTGAATCGGGTTCTTGCACAAAGCCCTCTCCCAGCGAGGGAGAGGGCGGTTTAATCAGAACGCATTTTAGACGTCTTTCTTGGTCCTCGTTTTAGTCGTCGTCGTCAGCTTTGGCCGGCGCCGCGCGATTGAAGTCGCTAGCAGGACGAATCTTGCTCTCACCAGGGTACGGACGCGTAAACCCGGTGGATTCGTACCAGTTCAGGTGGTTGACGGTGTCGGAGTCTTCGGAGTCCGGTATCTGCTGCTTCCCAGCGAAGACTTCCGCTTTCTTCGCCATCCATCCAGCCCTCAGAGCCTTGACTGCAGGACTCTCCTTGATGAACGGAGGCTTGATTGACTGGGCCTTCCTCACCGCCCCAGAACATGACGGGGGAAGGGTCTGAGTTGCAGTCTGACTAACGCCGTAGGTCAGCGGCACTCCCGCCGCTACGTGCGTCCACGGCTGGAAGTTTTTCTCCGGCGGGTTATCCAGGAAGAGCGTACTCATCGGCGACGCCACAAGATCATTCTGGTTCATCGGCGTGATGCCGAGAATCTGCTCGATCGTGCGCGTCATGTTGACCTGCGTGTAGAAGGTGCCATCTTCGTACGGGCCTTCCCCAGGGTCTGCCTGAATTACATAGGGGCTGATGACATAGCCCGGGCTGCGGTGACCGTCGACATGGTCGACGCCGGTCTGCGCGTCGTCTTCCGTGACGAAGATCGCCGAAGTTGACCAAATCGAGCTGTTGCTGATCGCTTCGACGTAGCGGCCAAGAGCCAGGTCGTTATCGGCCTGCATCGCTACCGCGTTCGGCGGCCCGCCGGTGTGATCGGAACTGATCCACATGAACTCCATCTGGGGCACCGTTCCATTGGTGACGTCATTCTGGAAGTCTTCATTCCAGATGTCGAAACGGAATTGGTCAGGAATGCCCAAGTCGAACTGCGGGTAGGTCTGGAACGTGTTGTTAATCAGGTTCGGGAGAGGAGAGTGCGACGCGACCGTGTTGTAGTTGTAAAGTTGGGGCTCGAGGCCAGCCTCGTAGCACGTGATGTCGTTGAAGAAGTCGATCCATAGCGGCTCGGCGGTCGACCCGTTCGGCTGCAGGAACGTGTTGTACTCGATGTACTCGCCGTAGTTCTTGAACGACACTTTGTACTTGGCAGCCTGATCCCACAGGTGGCCCTGCTTCTGATAGGCCAGCGCCTCGCCGCCGTTGGAGGGGTAGTCGCGGAGCCAATCCGGCGACTGAACGTCGTCGGAGTAAGGAGCCATGGCCTGCATGATCCAGTTGTGACCGTCAGCCGACTGGCGGCTGGGGTTGTAGTAGTTGTCCAGCAACGGGAAGCGTTGCACGATTGCGTGTGCATTCGGCGTTACGACCGGATACGGAGTGTAGGTCGAGCTGTCGCCGAAGGTTGCGAGCGAGGCATCGCCGTTACCGCCGGCCACGTCGCCCAGGATCTGGTCGTAGGTGCGGTTCTCACGGATGATCAGGAACACGTGCTTGATCAGCGAAGGAGCGCCGATTCTGGCAGGGATTGCGACCGGCGGAGCATTCTTATTGCCGCCGGAAGCTGCCTCGATGTTCTCCAGCAGATCCCAGTGGTTGTTCTGGGTGACTTGCGTCGTCATTGCCGCCAGACTCGCGGCCGAGACGGGAACGGGAATGATGCTTACAGTGCCCAGATCCTGGTGAGTGTTAAAGTCGTATACGCCGAATTCCTTACCGTAGGAATTTTCGAATGTATTTGTGGGAGGCGGCGCCACGCCGAAGCCCGTGGTGCCGATGCCCTTGTCGTTGGCAACCAGCAACACACCATCCGTCGGGTCCAGAACAACCGAACTCGGCGCATAGCCCGTCGGGATCAGGCCCGAGACCGTGAAGGTGCTCAGGTCCAGCACCGCGACTGCGTTGGCATTGTAGAGCGCGATATAGGCAAGGTTGTTGACCGAATCGACCGCGATCGAGTTCGCACCCACACTGGTGAGAGCTCCGCCGGGCACTTTGATCCCGAACCCGGAGTCGAGCGTAATCGTCGCCGCCACCGTGTTCGTGGCGGTGTTGATGACCGAGATGGCGTCGCTATAAGTATCGGCGACCAACAGGTTCGTGCCCCACAGTGCCATACCTGTCGGGTGCAGACCGACATTGATGTTGCCCGTGACGGTGAACGAGTTCAGGTTCACCACGGAAATCGTGCCCGTGGCCGTGGCCCCCGTCGGATTCACTGCAACCACCGGGGTGCCGTTCGAGTATCCCTGGAAGTCCTTGGCGGTGGCAATTCGTCCGCCCTCGTTGGAGACGTAAGCGGTGGAACCATCCGGCGAGATTATGACGCTGTTCGGCACGTTACCGACGCGGATCTCCGGACCCTCCGTCGGCTTCGCGGCCGTCAGGTTGATGTTGGTCAAGGTATCGTTGTTGTCCAGCACCACGTAGGCAGTATTGCCATTGGGCGAGATCGCGATGCCCATTGGATAGGAAGTGGGCGCACCATCCGACACAAGCGAGACGGTCTGGCCGCAGGGGATTTCGATGCTGCCGGTCGTCCCCGGAGGGCTGCCTGACGGGGGATTCGGATAGCCGACATATGGATAACAGGTGACGGTGTCCAGATAGCCGCCGCCGTTTACGTCCAGCGGGACGCTGACTTGGGCGTAGTTCGAAAGTTCGCCCGTGGTGGGATTGACGCTGGCCATAGAAACGTAGGCGGGGCCGTAGTAGCCGTCCTGGCTAAACAACAGGTACTGGCCGTTCGGCGTATAGGTGATGCCAACCGAGCTGCCGCTGTTGTTGCCCAGGGGTGGCGAGAAGTTCTGCAGAACTGCCCCAGTCGAGGGGACAAAAACGGTGACGGACTGTGCCTCACCCATTTGGAGGACAGCGGCCGTGGGCGGGGTAGTACTCGTGTTGAGCGCGATGGCTTTGGCCCGAGTCGTGGTACTGAGGTAGACCTGAGTACCAGCGGGCGTAAGGATCGTGCCATCGCTGGCGACCCACGGATAGGGCAAGGGCGCCGTGTAGGTCGGGCCCGTCGTCGCATTCGTGTTCATGCCGGGCGAGTAGGTCGGGAACTCTTGGGATTGCGCGAACGCCGACGCGCTCAGAGCCGCTACCAGCAGACCGACGAGCAGAGGCACACTCATGCAATGCTTATCACTAAATTTTCGGGACATTATCATGCTCCTCCTCCTGGCTCTACGCCAAGGCGCCCCATCGTCGCAGCGCAGGGCTGACGGCAGCATGACGGCCAGATTACATTCTTGTCATCTTTGAAGAGGGCATACGATTCTGCTGCTTTACGGATGGTTAGCGCGAAGTCCATCGCTGCGCCACTCAGGATTTCGGCCCCTGTGCCGAACACGCGGACCGCGAAGTCTCATTTCGCCGGTTCGGTGGCCTTGAGTACCTGGTCTGCGGGAACATCGCGAAGGGTTTGCACGATTCCTGAGGGCCAATGAATTTCGATCAGATCGGCACGAGTATCCGGTCCCAGACCAAAAGGCACTGGACCGTCGCTGGACGATGCGTAGCAGACGCTGGTTGTCATGTGGTTGTACTGGGCTCCGATCGTTTTGCTGAGCACTTTGATCCTGGCGCCAATGCCATCGCGATTGCTTTTTGTGCCGCGAAGAGCAACGTCGAGCCAGTGATTGGAGCCAGGACTGCGGTTCATCCAGATTTCCGCCGGGGCGTCGAGGGCAGAGACGACGATGTCGACGCGGCCATCGCCATCCAGATCGCCAAAAGCGCAGCCGCGGTGACGCGACTTGGCCGAAGCATCGAAGCCCGCCTCTTCAGTTAACGCCTCCCATTTACCGCTCGTTCCGAGATTGCGGAAAACGGTATTGTAATGATTGACCGGCTGCCCGGGCATGTCATGCGATTCGACGTGCCCGCCGCTGACGAACATGTCTTTCCATCCGTCATTATCGAAATCGTAGAGCGCGGGACCAAACCCAGACATCGTGCGGCTTAAGTCGCGCATTCCGCTGGGGGTAGTTACTTCCTTGAAGTCTCCCTTGCCGGTATTCTGAAAAACCGGGAAAGTCTGGCTGGGCAGGGCCACAAAAACAACATCGGGATAACCATCATTGTTGTAGTCACGAAAATCGACCCCCATCCCGGAGATAAAACCCCCGTCCTCCACCAGCGCGACGCCAGCCTCAAAGGCGACTTCTTCAAACTTGTTTCCCCGGTTGTGAAACAAAGAGTTGTAGGAGGCATCATTGCTCACGAAAAGGTCCGGGCGGCCGTCGAGGTCGTAATCCGCCACGCCGACACCCATCGCCTTGCCCACATGATCGCGAATTCCCCATTCTTTTGAGGCATCGCGAAACGTGCCGTCTCCGTTATTCAGGAAAAGCTGATTCGGTTGACCTTTGTAGTACCGGGGATGACAGTAATCAGCAACGCCATCGACCTCGCACAGCGCCTTGTCCGAGTACTCCCATTGCAGATAGTTGGCGACGAAAAGATCGAGCAGGCCATCGTTATTAACGTCAACCCAGGCAGCCGTGATCTCCCAGAACGGCCCATACTGCGGATCCGGATGATTAATGACGGCATCGAGGCCAGATTTCACCGTGACGTCGGTAAACGTGCCGTCCCCATTGTTGTGATACAGAGTCCCGTGATGCAGGCCAGCGACAAACAGGTCGGGATGCCCGTCGTTGTCATAA
>JASHOT010000433.1 GCA_030040965.1 Candidatus Sulfotelmatobacter sp.
GAGCCCGACGGCAAGCATGCCATGCCGGAGGATTACGCGGCTCTCTACATTCAATGGGCCGCAGCCATTCACAAGGTCGATCCAACACTCAAGCTGGGTGGCCCAATCTTTGAAGGCGTAACCGAAGACATCCGCGTGTGGCCCGACGCTCAGGGCCGTACGTCATGGATGGGCCGTTTCGTCGACTACCTCAAGACGCACGGGAGAATTTCCGATCTCGCATTCGTGTCCTTCGAGCATTACCCGTTCGCGCCTTGCACGATCACGTGGAAGAGCCTGTATCGCGAACCGCAGTTGATGAGGCACATCCTCGAAGTGTGGCGAAACGATGGCGTCCCCAAAGAAGTGCCATTCATGGTGACGGAAAATCATCTCTCCTGGGAATTGACCGGTCCCATGACCACGATTTTCGCGGCGCTCTGGCTGGCCGATAACGTGGGTTCTTTCTTCGAGGGCGGCGGGGCAGCCTTTTATCATTCGCCGATCCAGCCCCAAGGCATTCAAAAAACCTGCCTCGGCTGGTCGTCGTGGTCGAATTTCGTCTCCGACGAATCCTACGAGATCAAGGGCTACACCTCGCCCTACTTCGCCGCGCACATGATCAATCAGGAATGGGTGCAGCATCACTCCGGCGTGCATCGCATGGTGCCGTCTTATACAGACATCAAGGACGCGGATGGGAATGTCCTGGTGACGTCATACGCAGTCTATCGCCCCGATGGGAATTGGTCGCTGATGCTCGTCAACCGCGATGAAACCACGCCGCACTCCGTGAGTGTCCTATTCGAAGATGCAAAGACCAAGCGCACTTCCGCTTTTTCCGGGCCGGTCGATTTCGTGACGTTCGGAAGCGAACAGTACGCCTGGATCGACGACGGTCCGAATAGTCACGCCGATCCAGATCATCCTCCGGTCGCGACTTTGCTGACAGCCGGTGCGCAAACTGTGTTCACCCTGCCCAAGGCCTCCATCACAGTGCTAAGAGGAAAGACGGCAGCAGGCTTTAAGGTCGAGCCGTAAGTGGCGCGATCATTGCCGGAAAATTCGGATCGGCCGTTTGACACGGCGATCGCGTTCAAGCGCAATGCCGAGTTTATAAACTATCCGTTTAGAAGGGGTTAGGATGGAGCCGACGATCGGACTTGAACCGATGACCTGCCGATTACGAATCGGCTGCTCTACCAACTGAGCTACGTCGGCCTGATGGAAGCTCTCCTAGTTTACCAAATCACGTTTCCCAGTCGCCCGACGCTGACTCCTCGCAGCCGCTCGTTTCCGGACAAACCTCACGCACCCGCTGCGCCCGCAAAATCAAACTCATCCGAAGGATCAAACCCTTCGTAACTGCGGCAAGCCAAGAATTCCCTCATCTTTCGCCCTTCTCGGTGATAGCTTCGTTTCAACGGGTCAATGGGGGCGTGCGGGAGACCGCACTTGCCCGTCCCAACTCGTCTGCAAGACCGCTCGTCGGCCACCATCCGCCAGGCTTTGCAGGTCACGGCTCTTCGGATTCACTCCCCTCGTCTCCACTGCGTCGACCTGCTCCGCGGCATTGTCATGATCCTGATGGCTCTTGACCATACCCGCGACTTTTTTACCGGCCTTCGCTTCTCTCCGGAAGATCTCTCACACACCACTGCGCCACTTTTCCTTACCCGTTTCGTCACTCACTTTTGTGCCCCGGCTTTTTTTCTTTTGGCTGGAATGGGCGGCTACCTTTCGCTTGCCGAAGGCAAATCGCTGCGTCAAGTTTCAACCTTCTTCTGGACGCGCGGTCTCTGGCTGGTTTTTCTGGAGTGGACTGTCATGGCCGCAGGATGGACCTTTATCCTGCCTTACTGGTCGAGCAATGTGCTGTGCGCGCTCGGCTTTTCCATGATCCTCATGGCGCTGCTGGTTCGACTTCCCGTTCCCTGGATCGGAGTCATCGGCGCAGCAATTATCGCCACACACAACTTTTTCGATGGCATCAAACCTCCTGTTTTCGGAAAATTCGCCTGGCTATGGATCATCTTGCATGGCCACGGCATCTTCCCCGTCAACTCGCAGGGCGACACCTACTTCGTTCTGTTTCCCGTCTTTCCCTGGGTGGGAGTAATGGCCGTCGGCTATGCACTCGGATCGCTTTTGCGCAGAGAGCACTGGACGAAAATAGTATGCGCCATCGGCGCCGGTATCACATTCGCGTTCGTGCTCCTGAGAGTCTTCCACCTCTACGGCAACGGTCCCGCCGATCTGGCATGGCTCTCTAGTTCCATCGGCCCGTGGAAAATACAGTCCACCCTGACTCTCACCATCATCGCCTTCTTTGACACGTTGAAATATCCACCCTCACTGCAGTTTCTCTTGATGACGTTGGGACCGACCCTCATCGGGCTGGCACTGCTCGACAAGGTCAACATCGAACGGGCATGGGCGCGCATCCTTCTTGTCTTTGGCCGCGTGCCGTTATTTTTCTATGTTCTCCATGTCTACATCATTCACATTCTCGCGGTCCTTACGGCCATGGCTTTTCATCAGCACTACCACTGGCTCCTGCACGGAGCCAGTTCGCTGCGCTTCCCTCCCCATCAGTACGGCCACGATCTGCCTTTCATCTATGCCATGTGGATCGCGGTCGTCACCATGCTCTATTTCCCCTGCAAATGGTTCTGGAACATCAAGCAGGATCACCGCGACTGCTGGTGGATGCGCTATCTGTAAGAGGTGTGCGTTGTGACAAAACCGGCTGGAAAATCCTTCGCGCTTACGCCGCCCGCGCCGAAACCAGCGCCTCATATTCCCGCTGCGATTCCGCTGGCAACAACACCCACATCGTATAGGCGCCGATTGCCGTGCCGAATGGAAGGTTGAACAGCGAGATAAACGCCAGCACCAACGCGAACGTGCGCGCCCATGGATCATGCTGCATCAGCCCGCGGCCCGCGATGAATCCGCAAACCGCCTTCGCCAGAATGAGGATTCCGATCGTGCTAAACAGCGCGCTCAAAAAACCAGCGGGAACATCAGGAGGGACATTCGGCATTTCGTGCAGGTGTGGAAACAACGTTGTACCCAGGACGACCAGGAACAGCCCCGCCAGCGCGTTGAGCGCGGAAAGGGCCATCCACAAAATTGCCACGAGATGGGTATGCTGCTGCACCCGCCCCGGAATCGGCAGCATCGCCGATACTGGCCCAATGATCTGCTTGCCGCATCGGCTGCAGAATGCCTGCCCCGGTTGTACTGCTCCGCCACATTTGTCGCAGAACATGTTTCCTCCCACCCGCACTTCACTAATCTCGCATGCTTCAATGGTCAACCGCTTCCATTAAAGATACGAAAAAACATCCCCACAGTTCCCTGTTGTGAAATCGCGCACGAATTGTAAGGGAAGCAGGCGAACTTAGGCGAAACGAAAAGGCCACCCGGCAACTGGGCGGCCTTCTCTTCAAGGGAGAATAGTTCCAACGGAGGCTTAGATTCCGTCAAAACTTTCTGCCGAAATCTTATGAGCCGAAAAACGAGGGTGTCAAGCGATTTTTACGAAATAAATGTCTTTGTTTTCAATTACTTACAATATCAATTAACACCTCGAAAAAGTGCCTCAAATTGAGACGAAATGCCCTTTTCCACCTCTTAAGCCAATATTTCTAAAGGTACTTACGCAGACAGGCAGGGGTTCAGGCAGGGTTCTGAGGTCCTTGGCCATCGCCTTCCGGACCGCTCGGCGGCATCCCTTTCACCACCACCTCGGTCAGGTGCAGGGAGATGAATTCCATCTGCTCGGGTCGATCAAAAACTTTGTCGGGATACAGTCGCTTCATGAGAATCCGAAATCCACCGAACGCCAACCCGGCAATAATCGCCAGCCCGCCAAGAATCGCGCACAGCACCACCACATTGAGAATCAGCAGGTACAGATCGTGCACATCCTTATTCTCCGCCGGAGTATTCCACGTCACATTCGCTTCGTAGTTCACTCGGCCCAGCAGCGCTCGGGCATCGCTGTCCGACCCAGTCTTCGTGGCAATGGCAATGATCGGTCCGGTCCGCTTGTAGAAGAAAGAACCGCCATCTTCAATCGCGGCCACTCCCGCTTGCGGCGCGCTCTCATGATGCGCGGCCTCGATCCGCCGCATGTGATCGGCAGCCATCTGCGGCGTAGGATACGAAATCAGCATGAGCGTCGATTCGCCAGTGGGAGTGTCGTACTGCCTTAACGCCGTTTCCGAGCTCGCACTGAAGTCGACGACGTCGGCTGAAACCGGCGCAGCTATTGCCGCCAGCGCTACCGGGCCCATTGGGTATTTCGTGGTGTTCGGGACGCGGTCCTGCTGCGGCATGAACTCGATAAACGTCGGCAGATTCGCCGCGCTTCCAATGGCTTTCGGCAGATCTCCTGCCAGCTCCCGCAATTGCGCCGGTGAAAAGGGGCTCGCCTCGCTGAACAGCGCATCCACCAGCACCTGCCCGCGATAGAACAATACACGCGGACCGAGCGATGATCCCTGGTCGCCCACATCCTCCTTCTTCATATCCGGGCTCAGATAAAACGTGTAGGCACCGAACGCGCCGGAAGAATCCGCAAATCGCGCCGCGCGAATTCTCAGCGTGCGGCCATCGTCACGCGTGTAGGTGGCTGACGCAAAATCTGTGAATCGATATTCCTTGAGGACTTCTGCATTGGCGGGATCCGCCTTCGCGGCATCGGTGCTGGTCGCCGCCGATCCCTGCATCTGCCATCCCCCAAACGACTGCGGCAGAATCGCCGCCGCCTGCTCGCCATGGGTCACTGCTGCATGGGTCGCAGATGGTTGAGCCCGCGCCTGGCTCTGGGCAGCCCAAACCATGCTGCATTCCAGACAAATCGCCAACGAGAGGATTGGAAAACGGCACACACTCATGAGGATGGGCCGCCACAGGCCCTTTTTCATTAGACCACAGCCGTCCCCTAAAAGTTTCCAAGACCCCGCAACTAGCTTCCCTCCAACCACTTAGGGTGGTTACCATCGGGCCGTATTCCTACACATCCGAGCCATTCCCACTTTCCGTTTTTCGTCGGAAACTGATGATGGGTGAATGAGATGGCTCCGAGCGGTAAAGAGAATAATCAGCGCCGGGGAGGCCGCACCAGGGCGGTTCTTCCGGTACGCATCAAGGGCAAAGACGCCGCGGGACAAGGGTTCGAGGAACTGGCTATAACGCTCGATGTTACTCCCGACGGCGTTCGTTTAGGTTCCGTCCGCCGCGAACTGAATGCGCACGACGAGGTCACCGTCTTTTATCGCCAGCGGAAAATGCAGTTTCGCGTGGTCTGGACCAAAAAGTTGAAGGGCACCTCAGAATTTCAGGTTGGGTTGCAGGCGATTGCACAGGACAAAGAAGCCTGGGGCATGAACTTTGCCGAATACAGGAACCAGTTGGCAGCTTCGCCGGTTGCCGCTTCTCAGGCTTCCGGCATTGCATAAGCCTGACCTACACGGGATAGAGATTGCGCGGAATGAAAACGAATCGAACGCAGACACAGATTATGAGTACGTCATCGCACAGTCTTGTTAGCTCGCGGCTTCGTCGCCTCTGGACCGAGGAATCCGGCCAGGACGTTGCCGAATACTCCGTCATGCTTGCCGTCGTCCTCGTCATCGTGGTCGGAACCATCCGCCTCATCGGCTCCAACGCAAGCCAGATTTTCTCCCAAGTCGGCAGCACCATCCAGTAGCTCACTATTCGGGGCTGAGACTCAAATCCGGGTTGCGGGTGAGTTCGCGACCTTTAGTTTTTCTCTGAAGTTGCGTCGTCCTGAGCGCAGCCGTTTTTCAGGCGGAGCGAAGGATCTCCCATCTTTCGGAACCGTGACCCGGAAATGCCTTCGCCCACCGCTAAAAACGCGAGCATTCGGGATGACGGCGCGTATGCCTGCAGAAAGTTCAAACTGAACTGCTCCTAGCCTTCCGTGTCAAGCCATTTACAAATGTAACTTTGAGCTCTGCTATCGAGACATTAAGGAAGTAACCGAACAGCCGCCGGTTCGCCAGTGCGTAGATACTCTCCAGCTTGCGATCGATACTCTCAGCTAAGGCAAAGGGATCCAGCGTAGAGCGAAGCTTCTTGAGTTGTGCTACCCGCCGTGCATCAGCCTGTCTGCTGGCCAGCACCCGCTCCCATGGCGTCTGGGCCGGGCTATACACCCGGCGCAGCTTCGAGCCCACACGTA
>JASHOT010000434.1 GCA_030040965.1 Candidatus Sulfotelmatobacter sp.
AGGGTCCCAACACCATTGCCACCGTAAACCAGGGCATCGCCGGCATGGATTATGTTGTAAGCGCCAAGGACCGTCTGTCCGGGAAGTATTACTATCAGAGCAATCCCACCAACAATCCTTTCGGCGCGGTCGGCTCGCTGCTCGGATTCCCACAACAGCTTTCCGCTGGCAGCCAGGTGTTTTCCCTGTCGAACTCCATCGCGTTGTCTCCCAATTTCACCTGGGAACAGCATGTGGGTTTTACTCGCCTGCGCGCTTACGCAAATACGACGAAAGAGTTTACGCCAAGTTCAGTGGGCATCAGTCTGCCCGGCGCGGCGACTTTTCCCCAGTTCGAAATCTCCTCTGCGGACGAAACTCTCGGTAATGAATTGGAGTTTGGTCCCAGCACCAGTTTTGGCGATGGTGGCATGATCCAGAATCAATGGGAATATGGGACCTCCGCGAGTTGGGTGAAAGGAAAGCACATCCTCAGTTTCGGCACGACGTGGGACCACACCCAGCTCAATATCCTCAATAACAACACCAATACCGATACGCTTTACTTCGAAACCTTCGAAGACTTTGTGGAAGGCACGCTGCACGGTGGGGATGAGTTCGCCGGTTCGGCCAGCCGCTACTACCGCTCCGATACAGTCGGCACCTACATCAATGACAACTTTAAGATGAGAAGAAATCTCACGGTAACCGCCGGGTTGCGTTGGGACATTGACGGGCCGCTCACGGAAAAATACGGCAAGCTCACAGCTTTCGATCCTTCGAAATACGGTTACGTGCAATGCACGGTCAATGGAGTTCCGGCCGACCCGTCTTTGACCTGGTACAACTACGGCACTTGCGATAACGGCACTGATGTGATCACCGGTTCCGGCCTGGAAATCGCCGGGAATAACCCAACTGGTGCCACGCCCGGAGCCAGCAATTCGCTGATGAAGAATCACCAGTGGGGTTTCGCGCCCCGCATTGGCATTGCGTGGGCTCCGCTCTCGAAGCTCACCGTGCGTCTAGGCTACGGAATGTATTACGACCGCGGCGAGCTATTCAGCTACTTGTCGCCGAGCGCCGGTTCCGGATTTAACGGCCCATTCGGGGTTACACTCGCGCCTCCGTTCGTCCAGCCGATCTCCGTGTTTCAGAACGCGACACTTTCTCAGCCGTTCGGCACGACACTGCCGCCGCCCCCCCAAGTCACGACCGCAGGCTTCCTCGCCTACCTGCCCACGCTCCAGCAGACGGCTTGTGGTTTTCCGGGATGCTGGCCGGCTACTAATCTTTTTGGTCCTTTCCTGTATGGTGGTTACGACGTCAATAACAAACTGCCTTATACGCAAAACTGGACCCTCGACTTTCAATATCAGGCCTCCAACAACTGGTTGTTCGAGGTCGGTTACGTCGGCAATCACGGTACCCATCTGGTGTTGCCCATCCCCTTCAACCAGCCACTCATCGCCACGGCGGCGAATCTTGTGAACAATGTCTCCAGTTCCTACGGGGGCACCACTCCGCTCTTCCTCAGTACCGAGCCGATCTTTACGAGCGAATTCTCAGGCAATGCGCCGATCCGAGTACCCTATCCCGGATACGACATGAACTCAGTGTCGTACGAGGCCGAGGGCACATCGAACTTCGATGCATTGCAGGCTCAGGTGCACAAGCGCCTGTCGAACGGGCTGCAATTCACCGCGTCTTATACGTGGTCTCATTCGCTGGACGAGCAGAGCGGCCTGGGGCTGTTTTTCACCGGGAATAACCCGCTCACTCCGCGAGCCAACTATGCCTCCTCAGATTTCGATCAGACGCAGGTTTTTCTGGTCAACTACAGCTATACGCTTCCGAAAATCGTGGAGAGCGGGGCGTTGCGCTACCTGACCAATGGCTGGACTATCGGCGGCCAGACTGTTGCGGAAAGCGGCCAGCCCTTCAGCGTCTACGATTACTCTGGATCCGTTGCGAGCCTGTACCTGGGCACCAGCGACTATATTGGGAACCCTATTGTGCCGCTGGTACCGGGAGTAACTCCCAAGCAGGCAGCAAGGGGCGCTAACTGCCCCACGGGAGTTTCAGCGGAACTTTGTAAGCTCAATGCAGCTGATTTCTTACCCCAGTTCGTAGCTCCGGGGACTTACGGCGTTCCCTCTTGCGTCGCACCCAATTGCGATTACTTCGAGTCCTTGTATGGAACTACTGGCCGGAACACTTTTCGAGGCCCATTCCAGGTGCGCTTCGACATGAGCCTGTCAAAAATGTTCCAAATCAAGGAGCGCTATGCTTTAAGGTTTGAAGCCGACGCGTTCAATATTTTCAACCACCCCGATTTCGACGCTCCGAACAATGACGTGGACTTCTTCCCCTTTTTCACGGGTCCGCCATCGATTCCGCCCGAAGGTAGCCTGGGCGTCATTCAGCACACGGTTGGCAGCCCGCGCTTCCTGCAGTTGGGCCTGCACCTGGCGTTCTAAGCTAAAGGAATGCGAATCCTGAGGGAAATCAAAGTCTGCAACTTCCTGCAAAGGGTCATCAGCGTAACGCTGGTGGCCCTCGTTCTTTTTCAATCTGACTTCGCGTTTGCGTGGGGCAATGAGGGCCATATTTACATCAACCGCGTCGCGGCGGAGAAGATTCCCGCTGACATGCCCAACTTTCTGCGCAAGGCCGTCGTCGAGATCGCCTATCTCGGACCCGAGCCCGATCGCTGGCGCAGTCCCACCGAGTTTGCGCTGAAGAATGCGCAGGAGCCCGATCATTTCATCGATCTCGAGCGCGTGGACTGGCTGAATCCTCTGCCGCCCGGGCGTTATGAGTTTTATCGCAAGCTCTACGAGAAGCGAGCCGCGACCGCCGCTCATCCGGATAACGACCATCCCGACGACTACCTTCCCGAGCGCGTGGGATTGCAGCCCTACATCACAATGGAAATCTATGGCCGGCTGAAGGCGGCTTTCCGTGAATATCGGAATCTTCGGGCGACGCATCAGCCGACCGCCGCGGTACAGCAGGCAATCATCTTCTATGCCGGATGGCTGGGCCACTATGTGGCGGATGGATCGCAGCCACTGCACACGACGATTCACTACAACGGCTGGGTCGGCCCCAATCCCAACGGATACACCACCGAGCATAAGATCCACGGCCAGTTTGAAACCGCCTATGTTGCCGCAAATATCAAGGAAGGTGATTTCGCCGGATTGGTCAAAGCTCCAGAGCGGCTCGACGATCCGTTTGCGCGTTACGTGGCTTATCTGCGCGAATCGAACACGTTGGTCGAGAAGGTCTACGCTCTCGAGAAGGTTGGCGGATTCACCGACAAGGGCTCGCCCGAAGCTTTCGATTTCACTACGCACCGATTGGCCGCGGGATCGCAAATGCTGCTCGATCTCTGGTATACGGCGTGGCTCGAAAGCGCCGTGCCGCTGCCGGAACGGTCGGCAACTCCGCCAGCTTCAGCGCCGTCATCAAAGCCGGCCTCGCCTCCAGGCTCAAAATGAGCAGATCTCGTCTGCTTCCGTTTTTCTTCCCTTTAGCGCCGGTTCACGACCGCTGACTGCGGCCCGCCATCGGCGGCCAAGCGCCTTCCGGTATACTACTTATGTATGCCGGTGTTGAAGAATATCGCCGCGATCGCCAAGGGCATGAGCATCACCTTCATGGAGATGTTCCAGCCCACGATTGTCGAGAACTATCCCGACGGCAAAGGGCCGTTGCGCGGCGCTCGCATTGAAGCCCGTTTTCGCGGCGCACACGTGCTGCAGCGCGACGAGAACGGACTCGAAAAATGTGTAGCCTGCTTCCTCTGTGCGGCCGCCTGCCCGTCAAACTGCATTTACATCGAGGCGGCGGAGAATACCGCCGAAAATCGCGTCAGCGGCGCCGAACGTTACGCCAGGGTATACAACATCGACTACAATCGCTGCATCTTCTGCGGCTATTGTGTCGAGGCTTGCCCGACCGACGCCATCACTCACGGCCACGGATTCGAACTGGCGACGTTCAACGCGTCCAACCTGGTTTATCGCAAGGAGCAAATGCTGGCCCCCCGGCCAGCACACATGGGGGCAAACATCGTTTTCAATCAAGCCGACGTGGACGGCGGTGCGCCGGTGCAGATGGTGCCGGGCAGCTGAATTTCCGAGATTTATCGAACGACACGCCGGTCCCTCGCGACCGGCGTTTGTGCATGAGCAGTTTTGAGTACCGTGTATCGAGTATCGAGCGGAAGTCAGATTCCTCGCTTCACTCGGAATGACCACCATCGTTGATTGCTGGGGTTTTTGGCCGACGACTGACGACGAATTTTCATGGCTGATTTTCTACAAATCGTGAACGAGCGCGTGGTCGTCTATGACGGCGCGATGGGGACGAACATCCACAAGCGCAATCCCACGCTTGACGACTACTGGGGCAAAGAAAATTGCAGCGAAGTGCTGGTGTTGAGCCGGCCGGACATCATTCGCGATATTCACGCCGATTTTTTCCGCGTCGGCTGCGACATCGTGGAAACGAACACCTTTGGCGGCAGCGCCATTGTGCTGGGTGAATTCGATCTGCGCGACCGCGTACGCGAGATCAACGTCAAGGCCGCGCAACTGGCGAGAGAAGTTGCCCAGCAATTCTCGACCGTCGACAAGCCACGCTTCGTCGCCGGATCGATTGGCCCCACTACGAAGATGCCCTCGCTCGGTCACATCAGTTATGAGCCAATGCTCGATGCATTTGTCGAGCAGGCGATGGCGTTGATCGAAGGTGGCGTCGATGTGCTGCTGGTCGAGACCTGCCAGGATTTGTGGCAGGCGAAGATCGCGACCATCGCTGCCCTGGATGCGATGCAGAAGACTGGAAAGCGTCTGCCCTTGCAGGTACAGGTGACGCTGCAGGAATCCGGAACCATGCTGCTGGGAACCGAGATCGGCGCAGCGCTTACCGCTCTCGAACCCTTTGATGTGAACATGATCGGATTGAACTGCGCCACCGGTCCGAAAGAGATGAACGACGCGGTCCGCTATCTCGGGCTGAACTCCACAAAGCATGTTTCCGTTCTGCCCAATGCCGGCCTGCCTTATAACGACCGTGGAAACACAATGTACAAGCTGACTCCGCAGGAGTTGGCCGAGTATCACAAGCACTTCGTTCAGGACTACGGTGTGCGCATCGTCGGCGGATGCTGCGGTACCACGCCCGATCATCTGAAAGCCGTTGTGGACGCGGTTTCCGGCGTCGAGCCCGCCAGGCGCGACGTGAAACGCGCTGGCGCCGCATCGAGCGCGTATACGTCGGTGCCGCTCGATCTCGAGCCCAAACCCTTGGTCGTGGCCGAAGAAATGAACACGACCACACGCGTCGAGCACTTCCGCAATCTGGTGCGCGCGCAGAAATATGACGACATTCTCGCGCTCGCCAAAAAGCTCGTGAACGACGGATCGCACATGCTCGATTTGTGCTGCGCCATCGTGGGTGAGGACGAAAAAGGCTACATCAGCTCGGTCCTCGAAAAAATTGCCACTCGCGTCCCCGCGCCGATTCTCGTCGATTCCACCGAAGCCGACGTCGTCGAAGAAGCGCTGAAACGGATTCCAGGTCGGGCGATCATCAATTCCATCAATTTGGAAGACGGCGAGAAGAGAACCTCAAAAGTTTTGCCCATGGCCAAGCGCTACGGCGCGGCTGTGATCGCGCTGACCAT
>JASHOT010000435.1 GCA_030040965.1 Candidatus Sulfotelmatobacter sp.
TTGAGCAATTCTTGCTGAGCTTGCGTCATGTATGTTCTTCTCTTGTACAGACCTCCAAGGAGGTGAAAAACCTACAAATCTTTAATTTTCAATCACTCATATTCTAATTGAGATTGATTCTAATTGAGATTGACGCGTACCCCCCGCGCGATCGATGTAAAGATTTGTTCCGCCTGAGAAACAGATCTCTTCCTAACCTTTACTCCTGCTTGAGTCACTTTTCACCCAGCGGGTGGAAATTCCGCGCTACGTTCCTGTTCTTGTGTCACGCAGATTACAGTGTCTCCCGTTCAACACACCGCAAATCCCAAGCTTGCTGCTGCAAACTATTGCCCCGATTGGGGAAAGATATTCGGTCTCCTCCGTGCATTTGCCGTTTTTCAGGAACAGGCGAAAGGTTTATAGTTCCCTGTCCTGGTATAGGGCGATATGGTTTGGGGCGATATGCAACGGGCTCTCCTCGTCCGTATATTGCGCATGGCGTTGGCCGCTGGATTCACTTTTGCGGTCCTGCTGACTGGGCTGGTGGTCTGGCGAAGCTCCCGAGCTCTTCGCTCGGCCACCGACCAGGTCCGCGAAGAGCGCGGTGTGCGCTTTGTGGTCCGCCCGTTTCCGGCTTTGGCCAATACGGGTTTTGAAGCCGTGAGTTCGCCCACAGTTTTCGTCCGAGCGGCCCGTTTTCGCGATCACCTTTTTGTTGCGGGATCCTCCGGGCTGGTCGAGTACGAAGCGAACGGCTCATTGCTTCATCAGTACTCAGTCGGCAGCGAACTTCCCGGATCACCTTTAGTCGACGTTGCTCCTGCCGTTCTCGCCGATTCGCACGAGTCGAAGTTAATCATCGCAACGGCTGCCGACGGCATTCTGGCATTCAACGGCCACGATTTCCGCCAGATCTTTCCTTCCAGCCCGAACGCTCGGTCCATCACGGCGATTTTGCCTGCATCCTCCGGTCATCTTTTGTTTGGTACCCGGAAGCATGGCGTGCTGGTCTATGACGGCACGCAAATCACAGTTCTTCATGCCGCACTGAACGACCTTTATGTAACAGCACTGGCTGGTACGGAATCCGACCTGTGGGTGGGCACGCTTAATCGCGGAGTGCTCCATTTTCACGGTGGCGAAGTCGAAGAGTTTTCTGAAGCGCAGGGATTGCCCGATCCGCAAGTCGAATCGGTCGCTATTCTCGGAGACGCGACTTACATTGGAACCGCCGCCGGGGTAGCCGTCTTTAGTCGCGGGCAGTTCTCTCGTGTGCTGGCGCCGGGAGTGCTGGCCACTTCCGTTCTCGCAACTTCTTCTCAGCTATACATCGGATCAGAAGATCAGGGCATCATCACAATTCCGCTGCAAGGCCGGCGGCCCGGCGCGCATCTCGCCGCAGAATCGCAGATGGCCGAGTCCCAGATAGGTGAAGTCCGCCAGTTGTTCGTCTCCGATGACGCCATTCTCGCTGTGGCTCGCAACGGCTTGTATCGCTTGAATGCTCATGCATTCGGCTGGCAGCGCGTGCTCGATGCCGGATCGGGCATTTTGACCGATCGCAACATTTCGGCTTTGGCGACGGATGCAACCGGCCGGCTCTGGGTGGGATATTTCGATCGCGGTCTTGATCTGCTGTCTTCCGAAAACGTCCGCGCCAGCCACGTGGAAGACGAGCACGTTTTCTGTGTGAACCGCATCTTTCCCGACTCGAGAGCGGAAGTTGTCGATGTGGCGACCGCCAATGGTCTGGTTCGTTTCGACGACGCCGGCCGCGAGCAACAGGTCCTTACCCGCTCTGACGGACTCATTGCCGACCACGTCACCGATGTTGTGGCCTATGGCGACGGCCTGGCTCTGGCCACGCCGGCCGGGCTTACTTTTCTCGACCAGCGCGGTGCCCGCAGCATGTACGCCTTTCACGGACTGGTGAACAACCATATTTATGCGCTCGGAGTTTCGGGCGACGAACTTCTGGCCGGCACACTGGGCGGGCTTTCGCTGCTGAATAAAAGTGAGATCGCGGCAAACTATTCGACCGCAACCTCGAATTTGAAGCACAACTGGATTACGGCAGTGGTGCGCGTCGGCGACGAATGGATGGTTGGAACGTACGGCGCGGGCGTTCTCAGCCTCGACCGATCAGGTGAATTTCACACTTTTGAGCTCGGCTCCGACTCATTCGAAGTGAATCCGAACGCAATGCTGGTCACCGCCAACTACGTGCTGGCCGGAAGTCTCGGTCAAGGTTTGTACGTCTACGATCGGCAATCGGGACGCTGGTCGGTGATCCGCGACGGCCTGCCCTCGGCAAACGTAACCGCGCTGGCTGAGGCGAATGGAACCGTCTACGTTGGCACCGATAACGGGCTGGTTCGAATTTCGGAGCAGAAACTGCACCCATGAAAAATCGACTCCTCTGCGTGTTTGTTGCGGTGCTCATTACGACGTCTGCTCTTGGTGATGCTGGAGTCTTGATTCCGCGAGACAAGCAGCAGCCGGATCCAGCCATTCTCTCGCTGGAAGAGATGGAAATAACCGTCCGAATCGACAATGGCGACGCACGTGTGTTTGTGCGGCAGGTCTTCGCGAACCATACCGGCGCGATTGAAGAAGGCAACTACATTTTCGCGCTGCCGAGCCATGCCACGATCTCTGATTTCGCTACCTGGGACGGGCCAGTGCGTCTTCCGGCAGTAATTCTGGAGCGCAAACGCGCGGAAGAGCTTTACAACCAGCTCAAGCAACAGGCGATCGATCCCGGCCTTCTGCAGATGGGCGAACGTGGCGCGGAGGAGGCGAAGCGTTCGTCCGTTTTCAGCGCCCGGATTGTGCCCATTCCCGCCTGGGGTACGAAGCGCCTGGAGATCGAATATCACCAATCGATTCCCGTCGAGATGCTCAAATCGTATTTCGCCATCCCGCTGCGCCCGGATGCCTACCACGCGCAGACTGCGCGGCATTTTCGCATCAATTTCGAGTTGCATTCCGCGCATGCCATTCGCAATTTCGACGCGCCCGCGAAAACCTTCCCTTTGCAACTCGACCAGAACACACCGCACACCGTCATTGGCCATTATGAAGGGCAGGATGTGAATCTGACCGAGGATCTCGTCACCACCTACGAACTCGATCCTTCGGAATCCGACAAGTTGCAACTGCTGACTTACAGAAACCCGGTCAGCGATCAGCCTTCGCCGACCGAGACCTCTCCGGTTCGCAGCGTGAACGAGCCCGGATTTTTTGAAGCGCAGGCGCTGCTCGGTTATGGCAATGCGGGAACTTCCGATGCGGCTGCAACAGTCGCGCGGAAGACAGTAATCGTTTTGTTCGACACATCGCTCTCGATGCAGTGGGAGAAACTGGAGCGCAGCTATCAGGCTCTTGAAACCCTGCTGCGCACGCTGAAGTCGCAAGATCGCTTCGGGTTGGTACTTTTCAACACGGACACGCAGGTTCTACCGGTTAGCGCTGCCGACTCACCAAACATTCAGCACGCCATCGACGTCGTGCGCGCCAGCCGTCTGCGTGGCGGAACGGATTTGCAGAAAGCTTTGCAATTTGGTTTGCAGCAAGCCGCTCTGTCGGGCGTGAATGACGCCTATCTGGTCATCCTCAGCGATGGTGGCGCGACGCGTGGTCCCATCCAGAACGGAAAAATTGCGGCCTGGTATGCGAGTGCGTGGAATCAGTTGCCCCTGACGCAACGGCCGCACACGTACATTCTCGCCGTCGGCGATGATGCCAATCTTCCCCTCTTCCGCCTGCTCGCGCGACAGGATGGCGTGCTCGATCACGTGCTCTCGACCGAGCCAATTGACTTTAAGCTGAATTCGTTTCTGTCGAAGATAGGGCGCAGTCCGGTCGGTGAGCTTGGACTTACCGTCACTCCCGGGGCCGCCGTCGACGCCGTTTATCCCCTGCAAGCCTCCACCTTCCCCGGATCACTGGCCTCCTGGATTGGGCGCTATGAAAAGCCGCAAGAGAGAGCCAGCTTCATTGTGCATGGAGTACGCGAAGGAACGGCGGTTCAGCTCACGGGCGAGACAAGTCTTCCACGCGAGTCGCTCGACCATCCACAACTGCCGCGGCTCTGGGCTAAAGCCCGCGTGGACGCGCTGCTCGAAAAAATCGAACGCGACGGAGAAGATCAGGCCTCGATCGACGAGATTATTCGCCTCGCTCGCAAGTACAAGTTTGTTACCCCATACACTTCTTTTTTCGCCGTTCCTCGTGCGCTGCTGCGGCCGCGCGTCATTCGTCCCGGTGATCCAATTCTTCGCGTGAAAACCGACGAGTCTATCGTCTCAGTCATCGCCCTGTTCCCGTTCGGACTCGTGCAGCCTCTGCGATACCTGTCATCGGAGGACATCTGGCAGACGCGCTTCCTGGCGCCTGTTGACATGCAGGATGGGACGTACACGGTCCGCCTCGTCTTGCGCGATCAGATCGGCCATATCTATCGCGAATCGAAAACATTCGTGATTTCTAGCAAGCCTCCCACCCTGAAGGTGAAGCTGGACCGCAAGCGCTTTCAGCGCGGACAGACGATCGATTTGAAAGTCAGAGCGTCCGAAAGCACTCGCACTCTGGTTGCCCGACTCGACGGTGCCGTGCCGGTCACCTTGCGGTGGGACGCGAAATCGGCAGCCAACACGGGGTCGCTGACGATCCCTGAGCAGATGATTCCTGGCGACTACAAGCTGACGGTCATTGCCGAGGACATTGCCCACAACATTGGCACAGAGGAGGTGCAGATTGAAGTACTTCCTTGATATCTCCTCGCGACGCCTGTTTTGCATCGTGGCCGCAGCCCTCGGGTTGCTGTCCGCCACTGTCGCCGCGATTGGCGAGTTGTCGCCATGGATCCGCAACATCGAGGCTGGCAGCGCGCTCGAGGCAGTTTTCTTTCGCATGATGTCGCTGCCCAAGGGCGCGGTTGCCTTCCGGCGACCGCCCGCTGAAACCCGCCCAGCGCTGCGCGATCTGATCAATTCGCAACCGCACAATGCCGAACTCTACTCCCTGCGCGCGCTCGAAGATGAGCAACAACTCGACTTCGCCGCGGCAGAATTTGATTGGAAGGCATACGTCGATAATTCTTCCGACAAAATCAACGCACAACTTGCGCTGGCTGATTTTTATCATCGCCGCGTCCGTCCAGCGGATGAAATCAAGACTCTCTCCCTGGTTGCGACCGCGCCTCCGATTGCCGCCGAGAAGCTCATCCCGCCCGCGCAGCAACGCAGTTGGCAAGCTTTTGAGCGAATCTTCTCCGTCATTCAAGCGCAGGGGCTGCCAAAAGATTCTTCCATCCATCAATACCGCGCGTGGATTGCACGCTATCCGAACGAACCGTCGCTCTATTCGCGATTCCTTCAATTCCTGATCGCGGAAAAAGAATATGCGTCCGCGCCACAACTCATCGCGGACTATCACAAGCAATTTCCCAACGACCAGATTTTCCCTGTGAAGGCGAAGGCGACGCTGGAATACAGCCGCGGCTCAGTTGCGGAAGGCCTGGCCGTCTATGAGCAAAGTTTTCAGCCGCTGTGGGATCCGCAGCTGGTCAAAAGCTACTTTGATTTATTGCGTGAGACGCAGAACCTTCGCAAATTCTTAAGCGATGCCCGCGCCGCACTGGCGAAGAATTCCGAAGATCTCAACGCCACCGCCCGCATCTTCTATTACTACCAGCAGCAGGGGAAGCTGGAAGCCGCTCAACAGGCCATTGGCGATCTGCGTCTGCGCAAGGAAGAAAAGAAGTCGGCTTGGACCTCGCAGGAACTCTACGTTTGTGCGCGTCTGCTCGAAGAGATTCATGCTTATCCGGAATCGGGGCGCTACTATTTCGCACTTTACAACAGCAACGGCATGCCCGACGCGCAGGAAACTGCCATCGCCGGGCTCACCAATCTTCTGCTGACCGCGCCTGAAACCCCGATCCGCTTGGGCTCCGGCAATCTCTCCATGTATCGCGACATCGCAACTCTCGATCAGGGTCCCGGCTATCTCAACGGAATTTTGTCGCTCATTCTGAATACAACGCAGCCGGCAACTCAATACGCCGAAGAGGATCAGCGCGGCATCCCATACTTTCGTCGTTCGCGCGCGGCCGAGTTGCTGGCGCTGCTGGATAAGAGTTTTCCGAAGTCGCTTCGGCGGCCAGAACTGCACGCACAACTCCTCGAGTTCTACGCGAACTCCGGCGAGAGCGAGGTTGTGATCCGCGAGGGACGTGCATTTCTCACGAATTTTCCCGATGCTCCCCAGCGCACTCAAGTCGCGCTGCTCATGGCCGACGCCTATGCGCGCGGCAACGACACGCAAGATGAATTTGCGGTTTATGACTCGGTGTTGCAGGAGCTCGCCAGCAAAGCGCAAAACATGCCACTGGGAGCGGCAGCCAGCGACTATGAATATCGCGAACCTTACAACGCGAACTACCAGCGCCCGCCGAATGGCGATGCCGAAGCGGAGGAAGAGACGGGAGAAACCGAGCAAGATCAAGGCTCGCAAAACATTCCGCAGCGAAGGGCAAGCCAATCCTTTCAGATCGAAACCGCGGCATCGTCGTCGCATCCGACGAGTACGCGTTCTTCGGAATACTCGAGCGTTCTGGAGCGCTACCTGGCTCGCCTGGTGCAAACCAGGCAGATTCCCGCCGCGCTCGCGGTGTTGAGCCGCGAGATCGAACGCAATCCCGATGATCCCGGGCTTTACGAGCGGCTGGCCACTTTTCTCGAGCAGAACCGTCTGGGCAGTCAGCAGGAGGAGGTCTATCGCCGCGCCATCGCCCGCTTCTCCGATAAAACCTGGTACGACCGGCTGGCGCGCTTCTATCTACGCTACAAGCGCAATCAGGAGTTCGCCGAACTCACGCGCCAGGCAGTGAGCAATTTTCAGGGCAGCGAACTGGAGCAGTATTTCAATCACGTCGTCGGCGGCACTCCCGCGTTGTACTTGAGTCTGAATCAATATGCGCATCAGCGTTTTCCACACAATCCGGTTTTTGTGCGCAACCTTCTGTTGGCGTACCGCAGGCCGGAAACTCTTGATCTTGCCGCATGGGAAGCTCTGTTGCGCGAGCATTGGTTTGAAAACGAGACGCTGCGCAACCAGTTCTTCGAGTTCCTTTCCAGCCGGAACAAGCTGGAAGAAGAGTTAAGCGCGCTGCGGCAGAGCACGCCCGACGCCGCCAGTTGGGAGAAGAATCCTGCCGCTGTCACCTTTCTGGCCTATGGCAACTTGTGGCGCTCGCACTTTGAGGAAAGTGCGCCGTTCCTGTCTTCACTTTCCGCACAGTATCCGGCCAACGCGGAGATCGCCAACGATGCCTCCTCCGTATTTCGTTCGCTCGCCTATTTTGAGCGGGCCGATACGGCGATCGCTGCGAGAATTCAGGACAAGCTTCTCCAGGGAAATCCTGGCGACAGCGAAATCATGGCGCGCATTGGCGATATCTATGCCGACCGCGAACTGTTCGAGCAAGCCTCGCCGTATTGGGAGCGCATCCCGCAAATCACTCCCGGCCGCCCCGACGGCTATCTCGAAGCCGCGACCATTTACTGGGACTACTTCGATTTCGACAATGCCATGCGCTTGCTGAATACCGGTCGCACCCGACTCGGTAACCTGAATCTTTACGCTTACGAGGCCGGAGCGATTTACGAAAATGAGCGGGATTATCCGCGTGCCATCGATGAATATGTGAAGGGAGCGCTCGCCGCGCCGGACTCATCTGCGGAACATCGGCTGTTGCAGTTGGCTGTTCGGCCCAAGCTTCGTGAAATTGTCGACCAGGCCACTGCGAAGATCATTTCCCAGCCGAATCCATCCATGCCCGCAGTTTACCTGCGCGTAAAAGTTCTTGAAGCGCAGGATCGCAGAGCAGAAATGCAGTCGTTCCTGGACTCGGTTTTAAACGGCACAACCTCGCTGGATCAGGCCGAAGATCTTGAGACGCTGGCACAGCAGAAATCGCTTGAGACTGTTCGCCAGCATGTCCTCGAGAAAGAAGCGGTTCTCACCACTGATCCGGTAACACGTTTGCAACTTCACTATGCCTTGGTCCGGCTTTACGAGGGCCGTAAAGATTTCCCTGCGGCACAAAACAATGTCGAAGCCCTGTACCGCGAGAATCCGAAAATTTTGGGCGTGGTACGTTCGACCGTCGACTTCTACTGGCGCACGAATCAGAAGCGGCAAGCAATTGCCGTACTTTTACAGGCTGCGAAAGACGCGTATCCGGCTCTCGGCGCTCAGTTCACCTTCGAAGCGGCGCGCAAATCAACCGAAACCCGCCAGTTTCAGCAGGCACGTGGTCTGCTCGCCGTCCTGCTGAAAGATTCTCCGTACGACGGAGAATATCTTGCTGCAGTTGCGGACACCTATGCCCAGTCCGGCGACGACCAAGGTCTTACACAATTCTACACGGAGAAAATTGCACTTTTTCGAATCGCGCCGTTATCCACGGAGGAACGCAAAACCAAAATTGCGGCCCTGCGGCGCGGCCTTATTCCGGCGCTGACTCGCCTGAATGATTATTCGGGCGCGATCGATCAATATATCGAATTAATTGATAACTTCCCGGAGGATGGCGCTCTGGTTACCGAAGCCGCCCTTTATGCCCTTCGCTACCAACGCCAGCAGCAACTGGTCGACTTCTACAGCAAAACCGTGGCACGCTCCCCGCGAGATTCGCGCTGGGCAGTCGTGCTCGCCAGCATTCAGACGAGCCTGGAGAATTACTCTGACGCTATCGATACGTACGCAAAAGCTATCGCGGTTCGGCCCGATCGCGTCGACCTGTATATCGCCCGCGCGGGTCTTGAAGAAAGGCTCATGCGCTTCGATGATGCCGCCGCCGATTATGAACACGTCTACCAGCTTGCCTATAAAGATCCCCAGTGGATGGAGAAAATCGCAACCCTGCGAGCTCGTGAGGGCAAGGTCAAAGAAGTCGTAGATGCCCTCCAGGCCGCTCTCATCAATGGTCGGCCGGAGAGTGCCGGCAATTATTTCGAAGTGGCTCGTCGCCTCGATGCCTGGAACTTGCTCGATGAGGCGCGTGCTTTCGCCGACCAAGGTGTCACAAAAGCTGGATCGGATCTGCTGGCCAATTCTCAGAATCATGCGGGCGCACAAACTTACGTCCGCATCATGACGCGCTTGCGCCGTTACGATGAAGCCTTTACTACTCTGCAGAAAGCACTGGACGAATCCGGCGCGAGCCTGCCGGTTCTGAAAGACCAGATCGAACGGCAGGGAATCGTGAGTGTGACCAACTCGCAATGGCGCGAACATGAACGCCGCAATCGCATGGAAACGGCGCGCTCAGGAATGACAGCTGCCTTGCGGGAAATGGGGGCTGCCATCAATTCTTACCTTACTCCCGAGGAACGTCAGGCCTTTGCCGAGTTTGCCGAATCGAAGAAGAAGCTCATGCTTTCAAATGATGTCGAGAGCTTCGCGGTTCCTCTGGCTGAGAGCGCTGGCCTTGCCGATCAGGAAGCGCGCTGGCGCTTTGAGTGGATCATGCAATCCGCGCCTTCCCCGAACTATTATCCAAATGCGCAACCGTTCATTGATTTGCAGAAGCGTCGCGGACGCTTCGCCGAACTCGGCTCGCAGCTTGAGCAGTTTGCAGACGCAAGACAAGCAGCTCGGACCAGCGGAATTTTGCTCGAAGCAGCAGACGCGTATCGCTCTGCCGACGACGAAGCAGCCGAACTTCGCACGCTCTCGCGCGTCTTTTCTATGTATGGGCTCGATGCATCGCGCGAGCAACGTTTTTTCCATCTGCTTCTAAATCGCGATCCGCAACAGCTCGTCCGCATCGCCGCCAACTGGCCCTCTGCGTCGGGTGAGCAGGCAGCGGATTACGTAATCGCGCATGGCAGCGCCGCCCTGGCCCATTCCGTCGTCCAAGCTCGCGGCAAACCTCGTACGCCTGTTTGGAACCAATCATACGACGCGCTGGTTGGACTTTATTTTGCTGAGCCCACTCCAGAAATCCACAACGCGTTCCTCGCTGCTCTTGGCGACAACCCAATCGGGGCACGCATCGGCAAGCCGATCAATCGTGACGAGCAACTCGCGGGCAACACCTGGTTTTACTACGGTTCCCGCTACGGCGAGTACCTGGGAATTTCGAAATCAGACAACCCTGACGATTTTCTTCCGGCAATTATCGAAGAGAGTCCGGCGAGCGCCCCGGGATATCTGATACTTGCCGACTACTATGCCGGTGCGAACAGCCCAACTCGCGCCATCGACGACTACAATCACGCGCTAGAACTTGTCCCCAACCGGCCCGATATTTTTGACTCGCTCGCGCTTGTTTACTTCAAAAATAATGATCGCGCTGCAGCGCTGGCCCAATGGAAGCAGGCCCTCGCCGTGCTCTCGCAGCAGCTTAGCGGCCCGCGCGTTCCAGAGAATTTCTGGTCTGACTTCGGCCGAATCTGCGATCACCTCGCCGCGCGGCACTTGTTCGCCGATCTGAAGCCTGACGCCGATACCATCGTTCGCGCCTATCTTCGCCACAACGGCAATTATCGCTCCAATGCTTTGCTGCACTCAGTTTACGCAGCAACTGCGAATCCTGCTTCCGCTACGGATTGGCTGCTCGATCTGGCCACTTCGGCGCCTGATCCAGTCGCCGTGCTCGCGGACGTCGCCGATGCGTCGTGGATTCCGCTCGCAAACCGCGCACCGATTTATCAGCGCATCATCGATTTAAAGGAAAGGGCTGTCGCCAAGTTGGACGGCCTCCAGCACCAATATGCTGAAGAGGATCTTGGCTCGTGGCGCGTACGTTGGATTCAGTACCTGGTTCGCACGAAGCAGTACGCGGCGGCAGATGCTGCAATCGTCGCGCTTTCTCAAAGTACAAAAGACGCGCAGGCCGCGGTTATCGTTCCTCTCGAACTCAGGAGTGCAGCCCAACTCGCCACGTTGGACACAAAACTCGCTGCTTACCGCGCCGAGCTGCAACATTCTCCAGCACCAGAAATTCTCCGCGCCGCCGCTCGCGAATTGTTCGAAGCTGGGGATAAAGAATCAGCTCGCAAGATTCTCGAACTCGTTTTCAGCCGTGAGATCGTGGAACACAAACTTGTCGCCGCAAATTTTCTCGGTCTTGCTGAAATCCGTCTGGCTTCCGGCGACACCGCTGGCGCTCTCGACTTGCTTCGTCGCTTGGTCGTCGTAGTCGGAGATCCCTTCGAAAATCTCGATCCGGCAGCCGCGCTCCTGGAAAAAACTGGCCACAATGCCGAGGCGATTGAATTCCTGGACGGATTGGTCAAATCGTCTCCCTGGGAACTCTCTTATCGCGTCCGTCTGGCTAAGGCAAAACTCGCAGCGGGGAAGGACACAGCTGCGGCGGGCGATTCATTGTCTGCCATCGCTTCATCGCCGAATGCGCCCTACGATCTGCGCCTCAAAGCCGCTGCCGCTATCGCTGGCCAGCCCCACTCCGATCTTGGCAGCGCCGAACTGAACCTGCTTGCCGGCAATCCCCCTGCGGTCACCGCTCCTGTCGCGGACAAGTTTTATTTCTATGCGGCCCGCGTGAAAGCTGCTCAGAACGCGACCGATCCCCAAACCAAACTCCAACTCCTCAGCCACTGCATCATCGACTTTCCACGCCGCGATGATGCCCGGATTCCATTGTTTCAGGCGGCTGTTGCCGCGCACTCCGGCGAATATGCGCTCGGTGTCATCGGACCACTGCTTGAGAAACAATTTCTGCGTAACTACACTCCTGTAAGTACGACGGACGAGGAAATGTCCAGGACTGCCGCGGTCGATGATGAACAGGAAGATGCTGCAACCAATCCAAACAGTCAAGTCGTCGCCGGGTCAAGTCTGGGCCGCACTCAGCAGGCCGAGATCTCCCGAATGATCGGCGATACGCTCATGCGCCTGGACCGCCCAGCCGAGGCAATCGCGTATTACGAAACGGCCCGTCAGGCCGAAACTTCGCCGACGACGCGCAAGAATCTTTCGCACAAAATTGCTGAGATCAACGCTCTGCTCCGAGCCGAACAACGAAACGCTACCCGCCGCCCTATTCTCCACGAGGCGCTCGAGCAGGATCGTGTGGTGCGTCCTCGTATTCTCGCTCCCCAGCCAGCATCCGCGAAAGGAGACGTCAAGCCATGAAACGCACGATCAGCGCTTTCTGCATCCTTCTCGCGCTTGCGACTTTCGGTTGGAGCGCCTACCGTTCCCGAGAGGCCGCAGGCGCGCCGCTTTCGAAATTCGTCCCCACCGGGCCGCTCCTTTATCTCGAAGCCAAGGATTTTTCCAATCTGCTCAGCGACTGGAATTCTTCACCGCAAAAATCGCAATGGGTCAAGAGCGAAAGCTATGAAACGTTCTCTCGCTCTCGTTTATTCCTTCGCTTGAAGGGAGCGGGCGATCAATTTGCCCTTGCCGCCGGCCTTCCGCCAGACGAGAGCTTCCTTTCTCAGATCGCAGGCGAACACAGCGTCCTCGCGATCTACGACATCGGAAAACTGCAGTTTCTCTACATTACCTATCTCCCCTCGGCGAAATCGATGCAGTCCACGCTTTGGCAAACGCGGGCGAAATTCGAGCCGCGCACTGCGGCCGGTGCTGAATTCTATCTTCGTCGCGATCCAGCCTCGCAGCGCGAAGTCGCCTTTGCGATCGCAGGCGACTATTTTTTGCTTGCTACGCGCGAGGATTTGATCGCCGGCGCGTTGCAGTTGATCTCCGGCAGTTCCGATCTCAGCGTGGAAAAAGATCCGTGGTGGGCTCAATCGACTGCAGCGGCAGGTCCGGCCGGGGATCTGCGCCTGGTGCTCGACATGGCCCGGCTCGTGCCCAATGGCTATTTCCGTACGTATTGGGTGCAGCAGAATATCACGGACCTCTCGCAATATTCGGCCGCCGTTTCCGATCTGTTTCGTTCCAATAAACAGTATCGCGAAGAGCGCCTGTTAATCAGAAAGCAGGCGCCGGAGCAAGCCGCTTCGCCAGAATCGTTGGCAGCCGCTGCCGACCTGGCCGGACTCGTGCCCGCCGATGCGGGCGTATACATCGCGTCCGCGAATCCGTCATCCGACGCCTGCCTCGCGCTGCTCGAAAACAAGCTGCTCGCACCACACGTCACTCCTGCGCCAGCTTCGCAATTGTCCCCGCAAATCCAGCTCAATGCCGGCGAACAGGGTACAGGTTCCGATCTTGAAACGCGCATCGATGAGCCGCCCGTCGACCGTGCTCTCGCTTCGCAATCGAATTCCGCGTTGAAGCAGTTGCTTTCGAAAACTCCGCTGCTCGCGTCTCTCCAGGTCGAGTCGACATCCCGCGAGAAAGAAGCTGTGTTCGTTCATATCCACTCGGCTGTGGCATTCGTTGCGTCGACAAACTGGGACGAAGCCGCCGTTCAGTCCGCTCTTCGAGACGCCGTTCGCTCCTCGTTTACGGCCTCGCAACTCGGCTTCGCCTGGCAGCAAAAATCGGAGTACGTACAACTCGATGGCCTCTGGCCTCTCACGGTTGCGGTTCGAGGAAAATATCTTCTCGTCGACGACGATCCCACCCTGATGGAATCGATGCTCGCGAACCTTGGCCGCACTTCCGAACGCAAACCTGCATTACTTCTCGCCGCATTCAACCATCAGGACGAACATTCGAATTTCGCACGCCTCTTCACGTTCATCGATTGGCCTGGCGCGGAAGGGCGCGCTCCCGGATTCCAGAACGTCTCGCATCAACCGCAATTTTTCTCGGGCAATATCGCCAGCCTCAGCCAGACTCTGGCCGCGGTTTCTTCGGAGCAGATCGAAATTCGTAGCGAAGGAGATACAATGCGACAAACCGTAATCTACCAATGGTCCGAGTAAAACACTTCGCGCTTGCCCTGGCGTCGCTCCTCCTGGCCTTCCAGTCAGCGGGCGGTTACCCCAGGCCGCTTCAGACAAATACTGATCGCGCAGATTTGTATCAGGCAAACGCTCCATACGATTCACTCTTCGCACAGGCCGTCGCACAAACATGGAACCGCGACTTCCCAAGCCATGACATTTCTTATCTCTTGCTGGATGCTCGCGACGGCCGGGTTCTCGCCTCTCGCTGGGATCACCCCGATGCACCCATCCCTGTAGGTTCCTTGCTCAAACCGTTCACTGCCCTTGCTTATGGCGAGCAGCATGCCTACCGCTATCCACATCATGTGTGCCGCGGCACGGCCACGGGTTGCTGGCTTCCTCGCGGACACGGCGCAGTCGATCTCACCTCTGCGATCTCGTTTTCCTGCAACTCGTATTTTCGGATGCTCACGCTAAATCTGACGGCGCGCGACACTCTATCGACCGCATCGCGCTTTAATCTCGATGCTCCGGACTCCCAAGCCGCCGGTCTGCAACTCGCCGGTCTCGGCAATCGATGGCGCGTCTCACCTCTGCGTCTGGGTCGTGCCTACCTTGAACTGAATCGCCAGCGTGAAAATCCCGCCGTCGCAACGATTCTCGCCGGCATGACGCAGTCGGCAAAAGAGGGAACCGCCCGCGAAGTGAGTCGCGACAGTCCGGGCTCGCTCATGCTCGCAAAAACTGGAACTGCCGTCTGTACGCATTCTCCGCCTGCCCCCGGCGACGGTTTCACCGTCGTTCTTCTCCCGGCCGATGCTCCGCGAATCCTGTTGATGGTCCGAGTCCATGGCGTCCCTGGCGCGCAGGCCGCGAAAACGGCAGGGCAAATGCTCCACCAGATCCCAGGGTAGATGATCGGAGAATTACAGGTCGATGAGGACACGCTGCATGCGAATCGCACTTCGGCCGAACGCAGCGACATCCATCAGGCGCATCTCACCGGGAAGGGAGTAGCGCCACTTGCAACTCTCGCGATTTTCGTCTCAATTTTCCTTGCTTCAACCTTCCTTACAAAAACTTCCGCCGCGCCAGTGCCCGAACGCGACCCCGCATCGCCCACAGTCCGCATCGGTGTGCTGGGCCTATTCCACACCGCGGAATTCATCGTGACCCCCGCCGCGCACACGGCCATCGTTCTTCACGCTGGAGCCGACGAGATCGTACTCGAGCCAAGCTCCGCATTAAAGCTGGCAACCATCCAGGTCGATGGCAACAGCCTGCGCATCACAGCCGGCCAGCACGTGCTCCACCCTGCGACAATCGTCGTCACAGGCCGAAACGATGATGCGGCAGAGTTCATCCTTTCCGTTCCGGCCAAAATTTCACGCCGATATCATGGGACGCTCGAAATCAACTCGTCATCCCGGGAACTCATCGCCATCGTCCGCATGGATCTCGAAACTGCCGTTGCTTCCGTACTCGCCGCTGAATCCGGGCCCGCCACTCCCATCGAATCCCTGAAGGCGCAAGCCATAGCAGTTCGCTCCTATCTGGTTGCCGCACGCGGCCGCCATCATGATTTCGATTTCTGCGACACCACTCATTGTCAGTTTCTGCGCGAACCTCCCGCATCCGACAGCCCCGAAGCCGCGGCCACTGCAGCCACCCGCGGTCTCGTTCTTGCCTATCAATCTGTGCCCTTCGCCGCCATGTACACACGCAGTTGCAGCGGACGCACCCACACGCCCGCTGAAATCGGACTTCCCGTAGCTTCCTATCCTTATTACTCCGTCGAATGCGAGTATTGCCGATCTCATCCGCAGCGCTGGGTTCGGCAGTTTCCAGCTCGAAAAGCTGCAGCCCTCCGCAGTTCCGACGAAACCTCGCGCTTGAACGCCGTTCGCGTGTTAGGCTGGAATGCCGTTCCCAGCAACGACTTCATTCTTCGGAAAGAAGGCGATCAGGTCGTGCTGCACGGAACAGGGGAAGGCCACGGCATCGGACTTTGCCAGTCCGGCGCGAAAGCCATGGCCGAAGCTGGGGCCAGCTTCCAACAGATCCTGAGCCATTACTATCCAAACTCTGCCATCGTGACTCTTCCGCCCAGGTCCTGACCAGGCATGCTTTTTTGCGCACAGCTCTGCCTTACCTTTGTGGTACCATGCCCGGCTAAGTAAGACTTCGGGAGAGCATCATGACCATCACCCTGAGGCCCTTGAGCACCGGAGAACTTCTCGACCGCACCTTCTCGCTCTATCGCAGCCACTTCGGTCTGTTCCTGTCAATCTTTGCCATCCCGCACCTTGTCGTGCTTGCCTATCAGTGTGTGGGATTAACCTTTCAGTCTCCTCATCCGCAGCTCGCCGATATCATGATGAGTTCTCTATGGAGCTTCGGAGGGGCACTCCTGGCCATGGCCGCTGCCGCTGCATCCCAGGCGGCAACGGTGGTCGCGGTCTCTCACGTCTACCTGGACAGGCCCGCGAGCATCATGGATTCTTTCTCCAGGGTCAAAGGCGAGATTTTCGGCGTCATTGGAATGTCATTGTTGATCGGTATCGCCGCGGGCTTAGCGTGCCTTCTACTGATCGTCCCCGGCATCTTGCTGGTCGTCATGTGGTCGCTGGCAGTTCCCGCGAAAGTTCTGGAGAATCTGGGCGCGACCGACGCCATGACGCGAAGCTCCGACCTCACGAAAGGCGACCGCGGCCGCGTCTTCGTTATCTGGCTACTGTTCATCATTCTCGGCTTTGCCGTCGGCATGTTGCTGAGATGGCCGGTGGAAATGGCAGCCGGAATCCGCTCCATTTTCGCCATGCGCTTCGCTACTCCGGGATGGCAAGCTGCTATCCTCGCCTCTACTTTCGTCTCCGAATGTCTGGTCGGCCCATTGGCTACCATCGCATTTTCTCTGGTCTACTATGACGAGCGTGTGCGCAAGGAGGCCTTCGATTTGCAGCTCATGATGACCACGCTCGACGGAACCGCTCTTTCGCCTTCTCCCGCTCAAGCAGGCGCATGACGGCTCGACGAACATACATATTGATTTTCATTCTGAGTCTTTGCGTTTTCTGCCGCGCTTTTTCGGCAAGTGACAGCCCACTCAGCTCCGCCGAATACCGCGCCGAATTGGACCGCCTCTCCGCCGCGACTCAGCAACTTGACTCCTCGGGCCATCCCACTCCTCAAGCGTTGAGCGAACTGCCGCAGAGTTGGCATGTTCACACCGACAATGGCGACTTCGAAATCTCTTCCGAAGGATTGCGTCGCGACATTCGCCGCTACGAGAGCGAAAACAACGCCGCCAATGCATTTGCCATCCAGCGCAGAATCCGAAGTCTGCGCGCCGAACTCGATGGTTTCGAAAAGCCGCCTTCCGACGTCTCCGCGGAGCGCTCTGATCTCAACTCCATTCTCGCTCGCCCGGAATTTCGCGACGTGCATGGACCGGGCTGGACTGATCGCCTGAAAGAATCGATCTTAAACTTCCTGGCGCGCTTGCTTGGGCGGATCTTTCGTTCCCACGCCATTCCGACGATTAGCAAGTTCTTCGTCTATGGGCTCATTGCAATCGCTGCTCTGGCTTTGATCTATCTTGTCTATCGCAGCATGGTCTGGGGAACCGACTTCAAAGCTGTCACGCCTGCAGATCTCCCGGTTTCCGCGAAAGAATGGGTCGTGTGGCTCTCCGAAGCGCGAGCCATGGCCGCCGAAGGCAAGTGGCGTGATGCAATTCATCTCGCCTACTGGGCAGCCATCTCTTTCCTTGAGCGGCAAGGAATGTGGAAGCCCGACCGCGCCCGTACTCCCCGCGAATATTTGCGCCTGCTCTCGAGTTCCAACGAATATCGCGAAACCCTGACATCATTAACGCGAATCTTCGAGCTCGCCTGGTACGCCAAGCGCGATGCAAACGAAACAACGTTTTCACAAACGCTCGAGCAACTGGAGAAGCTCGGATGCCGCTGACCATTGACACCAAAGACCGTAAGCTGCTGATCGGTGCAGCCTTCGTTTTTGTGCTGCTGATCGCCGCTGCGGTACTCTTCGGTGGAAACTCGCAGGGAAGCATCAACGTTCCCAGCAGCTATTCCAGCGCCTCCGGAGGCGCCAAAGCCGCCTACCTGCTGCTCACCGATGCGGGCTACAAAATCGAACGCTGGGAGCGTCCTCTGAATCAGCTTCCCCAATCCGGTAGAAAAACTCTCGTTCTCGCCGAACCAAATGAAGCCCCGACTCAGGAAGAGCGCGAGCGGCTGAAAGCTTTTCTCTCCGCCGGCGGACGCATCATCGCAACCGGCATGTTCGCCGGCACGTTTCTTCCCGAGAACAACTCCATTCCTGTGGTCTTAGGCGCGACCACGTGGAAAAAAGCAACCGCGCTCTCGCCCTCGGCAATCACCCGCGCCGCTCCAGAAATCTTTCTCGCCTCTGAGGCCAATTGGCAATCGTATTCCCCCGCGTATCCGCTCTACGGCGATGGCGATCGCACCCTCGTCGTCGAGTATCCCTACGGCCGCGGCCAGGTACTTTGGTGGGCTTCCGCAACTCCACTTACGAATATCGGCTTGAAGCAGCCCGGCAATCTCGAATTTTTCCTGGCCTGCCTCGGCGATTCCAAAAACCCCATTTTGTGGGACGAATACATTCACGGCTATCGCGAAACCCTCGGCGCTTCAATCGCCCATTCGCCGGTAAAATGGCTGGCTCTGCAGTTGCTTCTGCTCGCTCTCGCGATCATTGCCACTTTTTCCCGCCGCAGCGGCCCGGTTTACACACCGGTAACGGATGTTCGCCTCTCACCCATGGAGTTCGTAGAAACTCTCGGCGGACTCTACGAGCGCGCCGGCTGCGCCTCCGTCGCCGTCGACATTTCGTATCAGCGCTTTCGCTACTGGCTGACTCGCCGGCTGGGACTCGGCAACAATACGTCGCTTGAAGAAATGCAGTCTGCGGTTCGCGATCGCTGGGCCATCGACGACCGCTTGCTCGCGATCCTCAAGCGATGCGACTCAGCGCGAATCGACCCTTATCTTCACGCTCCCGAAGCATTGCATCTGGTGCAGGAACTCGACGATTACGCGGCTCGAATGAAACTCTTTCAAGGTTCTCGCAAGGAGAAAGTTTGAATGACGAGTGTCCCTCAACTGGCGCAACACATCCGCGATGAAATGGGCAAAGTCGTCGTCGGACAGGACGAACTACGCAATCAATGCGTCATCGCGCTGCTCTGCCGCGGCCACGTTCTGCTCGAAGGCGTCCCGGGAATTGCCAAGACGCTGACTGTGAAAGCGCTCTCCCGCCTTTTGCGTCTCACTTTTCAACGCGTGCAGTGCACCTCCGACCTCATGCCCGCCGATATCGTTGGCACCAACGTGCTCAACATGGCCACCAGTACCTTCCAGTTGCATCAAGGGCCGGTGTTTACAGATTTGCTTCTCGTCGACGAAGTCAATCGCATGCCCCCGCGCACCCAGGCCGCATTGCTCGAATGTATGGAAGAATTTCAGGTCACGATCGATGGTAAGGGCTATCCGCTGTCCCCGTTTTTCACCGTCTTCGCCACGCAGAATCCCATCGAGTTCGAAGGCACTTATCCCTTGCCCGAAGCCCAGCTCGATCGTTTCCTCCTCAAGCTGCGCGTCCCTTATCCCTCGGCGCAAGACGAAGTGCGACTGCTCGCCAACGTACAGAACGGCTTCGACTCGCGCGACCTCGACAAGCT
>JASHOT010000436.1 GCA_030040965.1 Candidatus Sulfotelmatobacter sp.
GAGGCCAGCATGTCATCAATCTGCTTGGTGATCGCGTCGGCGAGCTGCGGATTGGCCACCAGATCGGCCGACAGCCGACTGGCCACCTGCTCCCGCAACGCTGCTATGCGGTCATATAAGCCTTGATAATCTTTTTCTGCAGCCATGGATGTCCCTCCTCGCTACATTCGCCTATATCGAAGTAGAATTTCCTGTCCCGCCCGCCGCTCCGTCATTTCGAAAACGCACTCTTGATCTCCTCCCAGAGTGAGGGATGGTGTGTCTCGAGCATCTTTGCGAGCTCTTCCTTTGTCGGTGGTGTTTTGCCGCCCTGACCTGCGGAAACAATGCCTTCCAAAGCCTTTTGAATCGTCTTCTCCACGCTCTGCGCTACGCCATCGAGCTTCTGCGATAACGCAGCTTGATCGGCTTTCAGCCCAGACAGCCCCGCTTGCAGAACATCGTTCTTGTCTTGTAAATCTTTGAGCTGCTGGGTGGCCTGCTGTGAAGCGGCAGGCGCCTGGGGTGGATTCTTTACCGGCTTAGTGAAGGGGCCCTTTATCTGAGCCACCGTGAGATCGCCCGTAGTGTTCTCATAATCCGAGTTCTCATAGCCTGAGTTACCGACGTTCCCGCCATTGTCGGGAATGAGTGTCACGGTCACGGTCGGCGGGTTGACGTTTGTGTTCAGACTGTAGATAAACGTTCGCTTCGCAATTTCGCCGTTGGGATTTTTGATAGTGACCTCGTGCGTCCCCGGCGGCAGAGGGTCATCACCCGTGTCGAAATGAACGTCGATTCGTTCGGCGGAGTAGAACGTTTGTTGGAACGTCATCACCTCGCCGGAGTGGAAGAACACCTCAGCCCTGGGATCAATCGCGCTTCCGAGAATCGATAATGTGATAGTGAAAGTGTTGCTAGCGACATCTGTGGCATCTTGTGAGCTCGTCCCCAGAATGTCCCGGATCGTCAAGGCATACATCGGAATTGGAAGCTTCTGTTCCACCTGCTTCGTCAGTTGCACAAGCTGATCGAGCTGGCCGTGCAGATCATCCATGGCTCGGCGCACCCTGGCGGTTTTGAAGCCTTTCGGAACGTCAGTGTCCTTCTGATCGCGCGTCTGCCGGATCATCTCTTTCAGCTCTTTGACCACCGGAAGAATATTGTTGGTGACCGAGATCTTGCCCCCGTCGCGCAGCAACCGCGGGCCTTCGTCAGTGACGAAGCTATCTACTTCGTCCAGCACGTCCTCCAGGTACATCGAGGGGAACTGTGAGCTGTCAGGGAATTTCAACAGTAGCGTCTTGCGCTCGTTCGGACCAATGAACACTGAATCCAGCGCAAACCGCACTTCGTTTACTGTCTCGGAAATCACGTTGAACTGCCGTGAGATCAGAACCAACTGAGTACCAAAGAACGCCGGCTGCTTCGACTCGATCTTGAAGAACTTGCGGTTCTCAATCCAGCTCTGACACAACGAAGTCATGTAGTCGGAGATCACGCGGAAATTGGTGATGTCCTGTTCGTCCTCGACCGAGTTGTTGAAGGGATTGCCTTCGAAATAGATTCCGTAGATCTTTCTGATCTTTCCGAGGGTTCCTCCAACTTGATCAGGATCGAGCGTAACTCCTGATGTGGGCAGATTCGTAACATCCTGCCCCAGCAGGATCTTGAAATACGTGTTAATCCGCAGAATCGAGGGAAGGCCGACAACTCCGAACTCTTTCACGATCTCATTCATCTGGCTGCGGGCCATTTCGCGCAGCGCCCGGACGTATTCGGGATCGGCATCCGGGTCGAGGGGATACAGTCCGTCCAATAGCGACAGAGATTGATCTAGCGCGTCTTTGGCGCGCATATAAAGGCTGGCCTGCGCACCAGTAATGCCTCCCCCAAGATCGGTTTGCACGGCATAGGTGCGCGGCACCCAACTGGACTCGACATGCCCCTCGACATCTTTGAGCGAGAACGACTGCGTCAGCGCGCCAAGAAATCCCTTGGGATCGGACGGGTTGACTTTCCAGCCAAGAACGTCAGTGACGGCCTGCATTGCGATCTGGCCGATATTCGACGCACCGGGGCCGGCGATGCCGCCTGCTCCTGTCGTAGGAATACCGACCGGCGAAGAAGGGCGGTAAGCCACTTCCTCGGTCAGAACGGGATAGGCAATGCTGTCTTCGATGTCCCTCGTCAAACGGCGCGGATCACCCGGAATGATCACTTGACGCGTGATGGACTCCTGATTGGGCATCGCGGAAGTCCCGGCCGCGCTCGCCAAGCCAATGTTTTTTGCTGTAACCGTTACCCAGTCGCCAGGGTTAAACGACACCGCAGACGGTGCTGACATTGCCACCGTCTGACCGTCGGTCTCGACCTCGATTGTCCAGCCCGTTGGATTTTGTGCGGGATTGAGCCCGGAGTTAGGGGCGAAAATCGTGTAGTTCGTTGGCTCTTCAGCATTAGTCGAGCCGGAGCCAAGCGCGGACGTCTGATCGACCGCCTCCGAGAAGGAGATCGTGATCGACCTCGTGTCTATTCTGCACCCCGTTACCTTCAAGGTGGAAACTTGTGTCGGTGCCATTTTCGCTCTCCTTCCGCCGTCCTGAGTCGCTTGCTCGCTCAGTAATTCTTCCCGCTCTCCGATCGCCTGCTCCGCCAACTGCATCCCGATCAGGGCTGCCTTTCAGGTCACGCCTTCAACTTCCAGATCTCTTGCCTTCGACCTGGGCACGGCAATCTTCTGGCCGGTGGCTTGCACGCTGATGTTGAGCATCCCTAGTCGTTCGGCCAACTCTCCCCAACAGGCCGCGATGGCGCGACTGGCTTGTTCCATCGGTTCGCGACACTGCTCGATTCCAACCTTCACAATCTCGACCCACGGCTGCCACGCGCGGCGCTCATTGCCAAGCCGCGCGAAATCGGTCAGCTTCTCGTACGAACTCAACTCCGACGCGAAAACTTGCTCGACGCGATGAAAGCGTTCCTGGCAACGCGTAAGAGCTCGGCGCGCGCGATCGAGATCCGTGGGCGCGTTCACCGCTTTGCGCGCTTGCACTGCGGCTCGACGCGCACCGTAAAGCGTTCCCTTCAAGTCCAGCAAGGTCTCCTCCAGCCGGTCGGCCAAAACTGAGACGTCATTCGGCGTGTCTCCGCTGGTTGCATGAAGCGCGTTGAGCGCGTCCTCCAACTTATGCAGGCTGAGCGACAACTCCCGAAATGTCTTCTCCAATGCCATTGCGCTTACCCGCTCGCTAATGCCCGATAGAAATTCTTGGTTAAAATCTCGGGCCGCGCCAAACGTCGGTCGAGCGCCGTTCGCACTGCCCCGATCAAAAAACGCTCCGGGATGATTCCCGGATCCACACCCGCCGCGAGCCGACGCGAAGCTTCTTCGATCATCTGATGTTCTTTGGCGCCAAAGTTCAGGGTCTTAGCCAGGCTGCGATTTCCTAGCGATCGATACGGCTGATAGCACATGGCGTCGACCGCGATCGGGCACGCTTCGTCGAACGACTTCACCACCGCCCGTGGAATGCTGCCCGTCTTCGACGGCGGATAGATCCGCAGCCACGCTTTGCGATACTGCTTGCTTTCGCTTTCGAATCCCATGCGCCGCAAGAGCTCGGTATTGATCAGCATGCGCAGAAACGGAGTCGGGTGAGGACCTCTTGGGCTGTATGCCACCACCGTCTCCGGGCCGCGCGCCAAAATATCCATCAACGAGCCGGCGATGCCGGGTCCGCCCAGGAGCATGCCGCTCATATCGGCAAACATCTCGCGATTCCACCGGACCCAGACACGCGCAACCTCGCGGCTGGCTCCTGCGCGCAGCAGCGCCAGACCGACTTTTCTCGGAATGTCGTGCGACAACCCGAGATCGTTCTGCAGATTATGACTCGTTTCGTGCAGGACTGCTCCCAGAGTCCACGGATTCAGCAAGCGATGATATGGAAGCTGAATCAGCGGAAACGGATTCAGTTGCTTGCCCAGGCGCTTCAGGGGAATGCCCCGGCGAAACGTGGCCGGAGCGAATCCCGTAGCCATATAAGAAAAAGGAGGAGGCGCAGGAATCGGCCGGGCGATGGCCAGTCCCAGATAGCTCGCACGATAGCAATCCAGCCCGATGCGATCGCAGCTCAGCAGCCATTTCGCGTAGCGCGTCTGGCGTTGCCCGAACAACTCAAAATAAAAATCCCAGATTTTCTCGATGCCGCGCACCCAGACATGAGCGTGTTCCTTTTTCCGCATCAGGTCTTGCAAACCTGCGGTGCCGGCCTCATGCGCATTCAGCGCGTGCTTGTTTACGCGTGCCGCCATCTTCAGCAGGTTGCTTCTCAGTTTCGAGATCAACTCATTGACGGCTTGCAGATGCCCGGGCGTCGGAGCCTCGGCTCCCGTTCCGAACTCATCGTGTTTAAAGGGACGCAGCGCGGCCGCGTGTCGCGTGACATTGATCGATTGGGCCCGCAACCAGGATGACATCACCGCAACCGGTGCCGCAGAGCCCTTGGGCCACTGCAGCGCAGTCGGTGCCACCCTGGTTGACGTCGGCACTCTCTCGCTCATTATCGTGTCGGACATTGCGGCCATTGGTGGTTCCTCGAAAAACGTCCCTCTTAACGCAACGGTTGCCCACAACAAGAGCAGTAAGCGGTTTGACCTGCGCCGCAGGCGCACGTGCCGCCCACGACTCGGCCCGGCCGTACGGAGCCAACGCGCGCGGCGGGTGCTCCTGGACGCGGCGCGACATAGGTGCCCGCAGTTGGCGCCGGCACTCCCCGATAGCCGTAGCGCGGATGCCAGCCATAGCGACGCGGATGCCGGCCGTAGCGCCAGTGAGGACGCGCTACCCCATGGTGCCGGCGATGGAATCGGTGCTCAAGACGGTTGTGCTGCCGAAGCGCATGACGGCGATGACCGGGATGCCCCAGCACGTGACGCGCCTGGTGTGCCAGTGTTCGCACCGCGGTGTGCGGCGTTACATGACGGCCGTGCG
>JASHOT010000437.1 GCA_030040965.1 Candidatus Sulfotelmatobacter sp.
CACAGCACTAAATTCACCAGCCAGGGAGAGGTGTTTCCCCAATCGGAACGGCTGCTTCGGTACCATTCAAAAAATAGAGTTGCGTCAACTCAACTCCTCAGCCATGTGACGATTGCACGTCCAGCAGCAACCGTTTCTACCTTTGACCCTTCTTTTGCGACTCCGTGTGAGAAATTGCGGTTAGGTCGCGTCATCCCGAAGGCCCGCGTTCCTACCAGCGGGCCGAGGGATCTCCCTTGGCACAGAGCTAGTTGCCCGCGAGATCCCTTGCTCCTCCTAAAAAACAGCTCCCCTCTGCATAACGCCGCCAACCCGGCCTATGCTCTCTGCGTGCCGCCCAATCCAGTAAGTGCGTTGACGATCTTTTCCGACCACTGCGCAATTTCGTCGTCGCGCAAAGTTCGCTCTTCCGATTGAAACCTCACCCGCAGCAGGATCGAATATTTACCACTCCCAATCGCCCCGCCGCGAAAGATCTCGACAGGAGTCAAGTCGCGCAACTCGGTCGGACCCACTTCCGAAACCGTCGTCTGCATTTTCCCGAAAGAAACGGCATCGTCAAACACAAACGAAAAATCGCGCTGCACTGCCGGATATTTCGCTGGGGCCACAAACCCCACTTTTCGCAGACCGATTTTGTACAACGGCTCAAGATCGAACGTTGCGATAAATACCTCCTGCCTCAGCTTTCGCAACTCGGCCACTTCGGGATGAAGCTGCCCAAACTGCGCGACGACCGCGCCATCCACCAGCGCTCGCGCCGAGCGTCCCGGATGAAAATATTCCGTCGTAGCGCGATCGTACTTCACTTCTCCGGCAAACAAGGCAAGCAAATTTTCGAGGTCGCCTTTGAACCCGCGAAACATCTCAACCGCGGCTGCCTGTCCGCCCTTGCTTACATCCAGTGCACCTGCGGCAAGAAGCGCGCTCTTCACCGCCGCGGCCGTTGCGCCCAAGCACAAGCGCATCGGCTCAACTCTCTCGCCTTTTTCAGACTGATACACGCTGCCCATTTCGAACAACCTCGCGTCCGCCACATCGCGATTCAGATTCCGTGCAAGCATGTCGAGCATGCCGGGGACAAGCGACGTACGCATCACCGACGCTTCTTCGCTCAGCGGATTCTCCAGTTCCAGGACCTGCGCGCCCGACGAGAACCTTTCCGCGTCACGGTGTGAGATAAACGTTAGCGATAATGCCTCGTTATATCCCAATGCCAGAGCCCGGCCGCGCAAAGCCGCGTCCATTGCGGCATGCGGCAGCTCCATGACCGCGCCGCTGTACGAAGGCAGAGTGTTCTCGAACTTGTCGTAACCGTGCAGGCGGGCGATTTCTTCGATCACGTCAATCTCGCGCTCCACATCCAGCCGCCAGCTCGGAATGTGGACGCGGAATGCCGCTTCGTCTTGCCCTTCTGGAATCGGCGTGAACCCCAGGCGCTTCAGAAGACGAAACACCTGCCCCGCGTCGAGAGACCCGCCAAGGATTCGCTTCACCTCCGACATGTGCAGCATCACTGGCGCTTGATCCATGCGCTTCGAAAGCACGTCGATAACATCACCCTGAAGCTCTCCCCCGCCGGAGTCCCAAATCATCTTCGCGACCAGATCGCACGACAGAATCGTCGATTCGAAATCCGCGCCGCGCTCGAAGCGGTGCGACGCATCGGTATGCAGCCCATGCCGCCGCGACATCTTGCGCACCGTGATCGGATCCCACCATGCAGATTCAATCAGAATGTTCCGCGTCTTTTCGGTGATCATCGTGTCGTACCCGCCCATCACTCCGGCCAGACCAACAGACTTCTTCGCGTCGCAGACGACCAGGTCTTCGGCCGTTAGTTTGCGCTCCACGCCATCGAGCGTCTTCAGCGTCTCGCCCGCACGCGCCATGCGCACGATGATCTTTCCGCCTTCGAGCAAGTCCATGTCGTAAACATGTGTAGGCTTGCCGATTTCCCACAAAACATAGTTGGTCGCATCAACCGCATTGGAAATCGGCCGCTGATCGAGCAGTTGGAGTCGATGAGCGATCCTCCCTGGCGATGGCTGAATCTTCGTGTTACGAATCACCCGCGCCGAGAATCGCGGACACAGCTGCGGTTCTTCCACAATAATCGGGAAGGGCACGACTTCAGTCGTGCCGCCAGAAGCCTTATCTGACACGGCTTTAGCCGCTGAGGGCAGCGAAGGCGCGAGTGGCTTCAGCGGCACGTCATAAATCGCCGCCGCTTCCCGCGCCACGCCGTAATGATTCATCGCATCAGGACGATTCGTCCCGATCTCCATCTCAAAGACCGTATCCGCGCCCGCACCGCTGATGCCCTCGACACCAAGTCCAACGTCGGTCAAATCCTCAGCGAGCCGCCGGTCATCGACCGCAAGGTCAACGTAGTCGCGAATCCAATTGGCAGAAAGCTTCATGTCTAAAGTCTTGTCATCCTGAGCGAGGATTCTGCTCCGGTTTGGCCGGAGCAGAGTCGCAGTCGAAGGATGACATTCCGTACCGTCACCCAAACTGCTGCAAGAACCTCACATCCCCCTGAAAGAAATGCTGCAGATCATCCACGCCGTACTTCAGCAGAGCGAGCCGGTCAATGCCCGCGCCGAACGCGAAACCCGAGACTTTCTTCGGATCGTATCCGTTGTCCTTCACGAACTCGAACACATTCGGATCGACCATGCCGCAGCCGAGCACCTCAATCCATCCCGTCTGCTTGCATGGACGGCACGGCGCGTTCCCGTCGCGCTTTCCGCTCCCGCCACAAATGAAGCACGTCACGTACAACTCCGCGCTCGGTTCGGTAAACGGGAAAAACGACGGCCGAAAATGCGTCTTCACGCTCGATCCGAACAGCGCCTTCATCGCGTGATCAAGCGTGCCCTTCAAATCGCCGAACGTGATGTTCGTGTCGACCGCCAATCCCTCAATCTGGTTGAACATTGGCGAGTGGCTCGCGTCGGGAGGATCGTTGCGATGCACCGTGCCGGGAATCACGATGCGGATCGGCGGCCGCATCTTCTCCATGGTGCGAATCTGCACCGGCGATGTGTGTGTGCGCAGGAGCAGCCGCTCGCGCAGCGGCTTCGCCTGCTGGCCCGCGATGAACAGCGTGTCCTGCGTATCCCGCGCCGGATGGTTCGGCGGAAAATTGAGTGCTTCGAAATTGTAATAATCCGTCTCGACGACGGGCCCTTCCGCCACGGAATATCCCAGCCGCTGAAAAACCGCAACGATCTCGTTGCGGGTCTTGATCACGGGATGCTCGGCACCTATAGGACGCCGCACGCCGGGAAGACTGATATCGACGCACTCGGCTGCGACCGAGCGACTCGACGTAACATGAGCGCTCTCCGCCAGCTCGAGAATGCGCGCCTTCAGTTCGTTGACGCGAATCCCGGCTTCGCGCTTCGCGTCTTTCGGTGCACCCTTCAGCCACAGATCGTTGATCTGCGTCAGGATTCCGTTTTTGCGCGCCATCCAGCGATCACGAAATGCCTTCAGATCCGCATCGCTGCGAACCTCCGCTGCTTCAGTTGCACAGGCAGCAATGCATTCGCCAGCGGCTTTCTCCAACGCCGCCGCCGAGTAGTCCGTCAGTTTGGGAACGGTGTAGTCCACGTCAATTCACAATGCGCAATGTCATCCTGAGCGCGTTCTCTGCGCGAAGGATCTATGCATTTCTGCCGCCCCACGCAAACTGCATAGGTTCTTCGCGCTCGCTCAGAATGACGGGTTATAAAAGAAAGACTCTGGGCGGCACGGCTGAAAGTTGTGCCTTTCCCGTTTGTACTGAAAGCCGACGGCTGATGGCCGAAAGCGTTCTACGCCAGCGCCGCCTTCGCCTGCGACGCCAGCGCGGTAAATCCCGAAGGATCGTTCACCGCCAGGTCCGCCAGAATTTTTCGATCCAGCTCCACGCCGGCTTTCTTCAGGCCGTGAATGAACTGGTTGTAGCTCAAGCCATTCGATTTGGCGGCGGCTCCAATGCGCACGATCCACAGCGAGCGAAACTGGCGCTTGCGCTGCTTGCGGCCGGAGTAGGCAAATTTCAGCCCGCGCTCCACCGCTTCCTTGGCAGAACGGTACAGTCTTGATTTTGTCAGGAAATAACCGCTGGCGCGGTCGAGTAGCTTCTTTCGTTTCGCGCGGCGTTTGGTCCCGCGTTTTACACGAGGCATAGTGTTCTCCTTTTTTACTTTCGTTCTATGGCGGCTGGAGGTAAGGAGCACTCGCCCGAATCCACAGATTACGTGGCGGCCGGGCCTCTTCACACGCCTTGAAATTGAGTGATTGTGCGATCGGGCGATTGTGCGATTTCCCGATCGCTCAACGACTCAATCACACAATCCTCACTGGTACGGAATCATCCGCAAAACTTTCGCCAGATCGCCATCGCTCACCAGCGTCGCCTTGCGCAGCTTCCGTTTCGTTTTATGTTCCTTCGACGTCAGGATGTGGCGCAGTTTCGCATGTCCCCGCTTCACCTTTCCTGTCGCCGTCTTCTTGAAGCGCTTGGAGGCGCCTTTGTGCGATTTCAATTTGGGCATAAGACCTCAGCAATTAGCATTCTGCAACCAGCATTCAGCCAAGCGCAGCTCTGTGGCCGAGCATTCAAGCAACTGGCTCAGTGCTGAGTTCTGGTTGCTTTGATTTCTACGACGCCGGCTTCGCCACCTGCGCGGGAGGTGCCACCGGCTGCGGACTCGGCGAACTGCCCGCCGGACGCGGCTGCCCGCCCTGCGGAGGTTGTTTCGGCTTTCCCCCGGTCTCCGGTTTTTTCGGAGCCAGAATCGCGTGCAGCGTGTTCCCTTCCTGCCGCGGACGAAACTCCACAATACTGTGCGGTTCCACGTCCTTGATCAGCCGTTCCAGAATCTGGCGTCCCAGGCCGGTGCGCGTCATTTCTCGGCCGCGGAAAAAAATCGTCGCCTTAACCTTGTCACCCTCGCCCAGAAATCGCAGAACGTGGTTTTTCTTCGTCTCGTAATCGTGGTCGTCCACATTGATGCGGAACTTGACCTCTTTTACGGTGATCGTCTTCTGGTGTTTCTTGGCTTCGCGCTCTTTCTTTTCCTGCTGGTAGAGATACTTCCCGTAATCCATGATGCGGCATACAGGCGGTTGCGCGGTGGGCGAAATCTCAACCAGGTCTAGATTCTTCTCGCGGGCTTTCTTGAGCGCTTCATAAGGCGGCATGATCCCGAGTTGCTGCCCTTCATCATCAATCACGCGAATTTCGCGCGCCCGAATACGCTCGTTGGTGCGGATAAAACGTTTGTCGATACAGTCCTCCCTTGCTCTAAGCGACTGAGAATAAAGAATTATAGCATGCCGATGTACAATGATCAGGCAGCCGGGAGCAAATGCTGGCGCAAATCCAGCCGCCAACCTGAACGACTTGGTTGGGTCGTCGTCTAACTATTAAGACATCCCGGCTTTTACTCGGAAAGTCCACCGCTCCACTGCCGGGCCGAGCGAACTGAGTTGGGTGCTACGATTGGGCCATGCCGTTATCCGACACCACCCCCGCCGCCAGGAAGCTGCAACTCGAGATTGAACTCGCGATGACGGGCGAAGAACGCCTGCAAGAAGCTTTCGAAATGAGCCTTTTTGCGCGGGAACTCGCGAAAGCAAAAATCCGAAGCGATCATCCCGACTG
>JASHOT010000044.1 GCA_030040965.1 Candidatus Sulfotelmatobacter sp.
AAGAGTGCCGGCCGTCTCAAAGGCCAGGGCCTCGCCATTGCCGGACTGGTGCTGGGTTACGGCTGGATCGCAATTCTGCCCGTCATGCTGATCGTTGCAGCAATCGCCATTCCCAACCTGCTGCGTGCAAGAATTCAGGCGAACGAGGCATCCGCCGTTTTCCAAACGCGCAGACTGGTTATCGCTGAAACTAGCTACGCCAACAGCCATCCGCAGAATGGATTCACTTGCTCACTCTCCGAGCTCGGCACGATCTCCGGCCTCGGTAACGGGCAAAAACATGGTTACCAGTTTGAATTGCAGAATTTGCCAGCCGGGCCTCGGGGGCGCGAACGAGAGATTCCAGATCTTCGCTTATCCCCTCGTGAAAAACCAGACCGGCGAACATAGTTTCTGTTCCGACGAATCGGGCGCAGTGAAAATGATAGAAACAGGCGCGTCGGCTGGGGCCTGCATCCGGAATGGCAACCCGGCTGAGCGGAGTACCTACGGTCCCTAGACAAGATGCCGTCGGCTGATACATAGGCCGCTCGGCGGGAAGAACAAGCGCCGAAGAAGAAGTCTATGAGTTCGTTTTGCCTGGGCTGTGGAACCACCATCTCGGAAAGCGAGCGCTTCTGCTCCAATTGCGGACGCGACAGTTCCCTGCCTGCGGCAACACCGCCCCCCGACCCTAGCGCTTCCTTCGGCTTTCCTCCCGAGACCAGCGGAAAGGCAATTTTCAGCCTGATTTGCGGCATCTTCTTTTTATTTCCTCCATCCGCTATTGTCGCCGTCATCTTCGGACACGTGTCTCGATCCGAAATCCGGCGCAGCGCGGGAAAGCTGGCAGGCAAAGGAATGGCGCTTGCCGGTGTGATCCTGGGCTACGTGGGAGTGGCGCTCACTGTCATGTGGATTGTCCTGGTCGGCATCAGCGTACCGAAGGCAATGCGCGCCATGCGCGAAGGCAACACCGTAGCTTCCCCCGTGGCGGCGATTCGGACATTAAACACTGCGGAGATCGCATACTCTCAGTCGCATCGTGCGCAAGGCTACACCTGCTCGCTCTCCGATCTGTCGGAATCGTGGGGTATCCACGGAGATCTGGCGCAGGGGCGCACCAACGGGTATCGCTTCGAACTGCAGGGATGCGCCCCGTCGAACCCCGGCGCTCCAGTTACAAAATATCAGGTGCTTGCCTACCCAGACACGTCGAACCGGCGCGCACCCGCATACTGCTCGAATGAATCCGCCGTGATCAAGATTTCGCGCAACGGCTCGGCCAAGGATTGCTTTATCAGCGGAGTTGATCTGCCGGCAAATACCGTCAATCATGCCTACTCGACCCAGACTTCCCGCTGATTTCAGGCGTCCGAATTGGCCTTCTTGCGGCACTCCTCGCAGACTCCATAAATCTGAAACGTATGACGGGTCGTAAGGTAGTGATACTTGTGGCCGATTTCCTTCTCCAGTTCGCGGACTTCCTGGGAAAAAAACTCCACCGAACTCCCGCATTGCGTGCACACCATGTGATGATGACTACGCCGGTTGTACTGATGTTCATAACGGGCAATGCCGTCGTGAAAGGCGACTTCGCTCGCCAGCCCGCACTCGGCCAACAGCTTCAGCGTGCGGTAGACCGTAGTGTAGCCAATGTGCGCGTCCTTTTTCTGTACCAGACGGTATAACTCGTCGGTCGAGAGATGATCGCGCGTCTCGAGGAATGTGCGGAGGATGGTATTGCGCTGTGCCGTCTGTTTAAGCCCGACCTGCTTGAGATGACGATGAAGAATATCCTCAGCCTCACGCACCATCTGGCGCGAAAGGCTGGGCTGGTCGTCGATTCGTTTCTGCAGCATGATCTTGGCCGGAGCGGGCGAAGTCAGAATAGCATCCAGTGAACTTGGGGATGAAATTTCATTTTCTGCACAGGGAAGCGGCACGCCTGTAGACTAAAATCAAAGTTCCCCATGAGTTCCCTGGCAGAAATCAACACTCCTGCGTCCCGGCGGCCTCCCAGTCGCCGCATTTTTCTGTGGATCACTTCGGCTCTCCTCGTCATCCTGGCTGGAGCGGTCATCTATGCCTACCACATCGCGGATTCTGCATTGCCGCAACTCGACGGTAAGGTACGGATCGGCGGGCTCTCCGCTGCCGTTACGGTGACTCGCGACCGCCAAGGCGTACCTGCCATCGAAGCGTCGTCTTTGGAAGACGTTTTTTTCGCGCAAGGCTATGTAACGGCGCAGGACCGGCTATGGCAGATGGACATGATGCGGCGCTACGCCGCTGGAGAATTGTCGGAGATTCTTGGCGAAGACCTGCTCAAGATTGATCGCGAGCAGAGAATCCTTGGCCTTCGCGCCCTGGCGAAGAAGTCGATCGCGATGGCCATCCCGCGCGACCGCAGTTATTTTGAAGCCTATGCGCGCGGAGTGAATGCGTTCATCGAAACTCATTTGGATCGATTGCCAATCGAGTTCCGCATCCTGCATTACCGGCCCACACCGTGGCTGGCCGAGGATTCGGTCGTTATTGCCAATCAGATGGTCAAGGATCTGAACTACGCGTATTTCTTCGACGCCCTGCATCGCGAACAGATCCTCGCCAAGCTTGGACCGGAGTTGACCGCGGATCTATATGTGAATCATTCCTGGCATGATCGCCCGCCGACCGTCATGCGCGAGGATCTGACGCAACCGGACGACAAGAGCGGCGACTCCGACGATGATGACGACGATGAGGCTCCCGATAACGTGGTCACGCAGCGGAGCCTTCCCTCTTACAGTTTCAAGACTCTGCCTGCCGAAGAGGGAGTGAACGGATCCAATAACTGGGTCATTTCCGGAGCCCACACCGTTACAGGAAAACCGCTGCTCTCCAACGATATGCATCTCGGCCATCAGATGCCGAACCTGTGGTACGAAGCGCATCTGCGCGCGGGCACTCTCGATGTTGCCGGTGTAACCCTGCCCGGCGTTCCCTACGTAATTGTGGGCCACAATCAGAGAATTGCCTGGGGATTTACTAATCTCGGTCCGACCGTGACCGACATCTACATCGAGAATTTCAATGCGCAAGGCCAGTACCAGACGCCGTCTGGATGGAAATTGCCGGAACATCGAAGCGAAGTGATTCACGTCAAGAGCAAGCCGGACGTAAGCGTCGAGGTGCAGGTCACGCGCCACGGGCCGATCATCACCGAACTCGTGCCTGGTGAAACGCGGCAGTTGGCGCTGCGCTGGACACTCTATGACGGCCTGCGCATTGCGCTATTCGACGTGGACATGGCGCAAAACTGGAAAGAGTTTCGCCAGGCCTTTTCGCAATTCGACGCTCCCGGTCAGAACGTCGTCTATGCCGACGTCGATGGAAACATCGGCTATCAGGCGACCGGGAAAGTCCCAATCCGCGCTGCCGGAGATGGCAGTCTGCCGGTCAGCGGCGCCGACGATGCTCACGAATGGACCTCTTACGTTCCATTTGAGAAACTGCCCAGCATCTACAACCCTCCTTCGGGAGTGATCGCGACCGCGAATGGAAGAATCACGCCGGATGATTATCCGTATTCGCTCAGCATGGAATGGGAGGCGCCGTGGCGAACGGCGCGAATCTATCATGTGCTCGAATCAGGGCGGCAATTCTCTCCCGCTGACATGCTCGGGTTGGAGAATGACATTCAATCGGAGCCCGACCTGTTTGCCGCCGAGCGATTCGTCTATGCCGTGGATCATGCCACGAAGCCGTCTCCGCGCGTGAAGCAGGCGGCGGAACTCATGCGCGGATGGGATGGACGCATGTCGGCTTCGTCGGCCGCGCCGACCATCGCTGAAAATTCCCTCCACGAATTGCAGCGCCTGTTGCTCGAGCCAAAACTTGGACCTGCCCCGGCGGACAAGAACCAGGCCCAGGGAACTTTGAGTTGGCAAACTTACACATGGGAGATGCGGTCGGTTTGGCTGGAGAACATTGTGCTGCATCGCCCCAAGCGCTGGTTGCCGGAGCAGTATGCGAACTACGATGAATTGCTCACGGCGGCGGTCGATGCTGCCGTCAATGCTCCGGATGCTCCGAAAGACTTGGCGAAATGGCGTTGGGGAGCATTCAACGAGGTTGAGATTCAACACCCCATCCTGGGCAAGATTCCCGCGATTCGGCACTGGTCAGGGCCGGGCGAGCAGCCACAATCTGGTAGCAGATACACCGTGAAGGCGGTCACGCGTCATCACGGGCCGTCCGAGCGATTCACCGCAGACCTTGCTGATCTTGATCAGTCGACGCTGAATGTTGTGACCGGCCAGGGCGGAAATTTTCTCAGCCCGTACTACATGGATCAATGGAAGGCATGGTATGGCGGGACAACCTTCACGCTGCCATTCAGCGCCAGCGCCGTCCTGGCTGCGCAAGAACATCGACTCGTGCTCGAGCCCCAAGTTGTGGTCGGAACAACCCGCCCTTTCCTCATTTCCCCTTCTTCAAGTGCAAAAGGCGAGATCAAGCCATAGATGATGCTTCGACTGCTCGTTTTAGTCGGGCCAAGGATTGTCTCGGACCGTTCGTGAACCGCCACCGGAGAGTTGCTTCGATGAACCTTCCCCACCAGCCTGGTGGGAAGTGGAAGTCTCAATTGAATGTGACTCGGCACTCGCGCGAGCTTATCGTGGTTATCCGGACGACTTCATGATTCACAATTCCAAGTGGAAGCCGCACTTCGAACTCGAGTGTCGTGGGCTGTTCCGCTTGCAAGACATCGAAATAAATCTTGATTCTGTGGCCCAAACCGACACCGAGCACAAGATGGTCGCCGCCTTGCAGTCGACGATCCGGGACGGCAAGAGGCTTGGCTCCGATCCAACTCGCGAGTTGGGAAGGAATCGTCAAAGCATCCCAGACCTGATCGGCAGTTGCGTGGAGAACGTCGCTGGGACAGACTTGAACCGACATCAAATCCTTCCTGATGTATTGGACTTAAGAACTCGATCTCAGAAGAAGTCGATAGCCTTCACGTCACCTACATTGCCCACGACCTCAACAATTCCCTCGGTGAGAATGTAGTTGATCAGCAAGGCGTCAATCGTTGTGTCATAAACGTAGAGGTTGCCGCCTTGCGCCACGTACTCGACTTCCCGGGTGGTGAAACCCTGCAAGCCGTTGACATCGCCGTTCTCCGGAGGAAAGACGAGGGCGTTGGTGTTGGTGTTCAGGATAGTAAGGCAGCCGCGCACTTCTGTGGTCGGGGGCGGGTAGGTTCCGACGCCGATTTCCGTGCAGTTCATCGATCCGATGAAAAGCTGGCCATTCGTGCTCATGTCCATGCGAGTGTGGTAGCCGTCGGTGATTGCGTAGCTGCCGGTCACAGCGTTGGAGGTCAAATCGACGACATCGAGGCGTCCGCAGGTCGTGGCAGCGGTGGTCTGATTTGTGCACGCGTTATTCGTCGGCGAGGTTCCGGCAACGTAGAGAGTATTGCCGATCAGGTAGGCGTCTGTGGCCGCATCAACAGGAATCACAGTCGTAACCGTCAGCGTCGAGAGGTTGAGAATCATGACGCTCGCCTGCGTCCCGCCGCACTCCGGACCACAATTCAGTACGTAAGCGGTGCTTCCGTTGATCACCGCGTTGACCGGACGGTCAAAACCGGAGAGCAGGGTACAGACCGAATTTGGCGCGGTCTGACAACTTAGGTCCACCGGCGGCACGGCATTAGCCGGTACAAGAACGGTCACCGTATTCGAGCCGGTTGGAACCGGTTGCGGCGGCGGGAATACCAGCAGCTGCGTGCCGGCGCTGTTTGAAACCACCGTTTGCGCGTTATTGACTGCGATGGTTTCGCTGGGGATCGGTCCCGCCAGGTTCATCACCTCCACGGCGCCCACGAATGTATAGCCATTCGCCGTAGCCGAAGGAACTGCAGCGTAACCGATCGGGTTTGCCGTCGGAACAACAATGCTGTTGCTGAATCCAGGGAGCTGCACCTTCCCGATGCTGGTTTGGTTGACTGTATTGGCGGAATAGACGGCATCTCCGATCGAATCGATCGCGGCGATGATGTTGCGAGTAGGGGAAATCGCCATCACGCCGGGAGCAACACCCGCAGGGATTGGACGCACGCGGGGAACCGTATCATTCTGGCCATCAACAATAACCAGTTCGCCAAAGGTCGTCGCAGAACTCACACTCTGCGATACCATCACGCGATTGCTCAGATTCTTGGGGGCGCTGCTGCCGCATGAGATGAAGCCCACACTGCCCCACACCCCGATCATCAGAAGAAGAATGCGTAGCCTCAAACGGAATGCTCCTAACGGCATGAAAAAAGAAGATTTATATGCGAAATCGTGCATTATACCAGACCCCTGGCCCCATCCACTTCAGGAAACCAAACCGGGCACGCGAAATTGGAAGCTCTTGACGTGCGCAAACCGACAAACATCCTGTATTCTCAGCAGATATATGGCAGCGGACTTTCTTGCCCGGGTCAAAGACTCCCCTGTGCTCTGCGATGGCGCCATGGGAACGCTGCTCTATGCCAAGGGCGTTTTTATCAACCGCTCCTACGACGAACTGAATCTTTCACAACCCGACCTGATTCGTGGAATTCACCACGATTACTTGCAGGCCGGCGCCGAAATTATTGAAACCAACACGTTTGGAGCCAATTCCTTTCGGCTCGGCCGGCACAGTCTGGCCGACAAAGTTCGCGAAATCAATCGTGTGGGAGCGCGGCTCGCCCGCGAAGCCGCCAAGAGTTTCGATGTATGGGTCGCAGGATCGGTTGGCCCGTTGGGAACAAGAATCGAACCTCTGGGCAAGACCTCGTTTCAGGAGGCGCACGATGCCTTCCGCGAACAGATCGAGTCGCTCGTCGAAGGCGGCGTCGATCTGCTGATCCTGGAAACCTTTGGATATCTGGAAGAGATTCATCAGGCGATACTCGCGGCCCGTGACGTGAACGCGAAGTTGCCCATCGTAGCGCAGGTCACGATCGATGAAGACGGAAATTGTCTCGATGGCTCCGACCCGGAAACCTTCGTTCCGAAACTGGTGGAGTGGGGAGCCGACGTCATCGGCTGCAACTGCAGCGTTGGCCCTGTGGCAATGCTGGACGCAATTGAGCGCGTCCGGGCTTTGACCTCGTTGCCCCTCTCGGCCCAGCCCAACGCCGGAATTCCGCGCTCGGTCGATGGCAGAAATATCTATTTGTGTTCGCCGGAATATATGGCGAGTTATGCGCGGAAGTTCGTCGCCACCGGTGTGCGTGTCGTGGGCGGATGTTGTGGCACGACTCCCGAGCACATCCGCGTCATGAAGTCCGCCCTGCGCGTTGGCGAAGCACGCGGAAGAACGGCCGCAGCCAAGGGTAGTGGCGCGCAGTCTGCGCCCATGGCAACTCCTGCCGTTCCTCTTGAGAGCCGGTCGCCGTTGGGAGCGAAACTGGCCAAGGGCGAGTTTGTGACCATGGTCGAAATCGTTCCGCCCAAGGGAATCGACATTCGCAAGGAGATCGAAGGAGCGCGATTCCTGCAATCGGTGGGAGTGGATGCGGTCAACATTCCCGACAGTCCGCGTGCCTCGGCGCGCATGAGCAACCAGGCGCTCTCCTTGCTCATTCAGCGGGAAGTGGGAATCGACGCGATTCTGCATTACACCTGCCGCGACCGGAATGTTCTGTGCATCCAGAGCGATCTGCTGGGAGCGGCGGCCGTGGGAATTCGGAATCTGATCTGCATCACCGGCGATCCTCCGAAAATGGGTAACTACCCCGATGCAACCGCCGTATTCGACGTCGACGCCATCGGCCTGGTCAATATTGTTCACAACCTCAATCGCGGCCTCGATCTTGGCGGAAATCCGATTGGCGCCGGCACCGGATTTGTCATCGGCGTCGGCGCCAATCCGGGCATCACAGATTTGGACGAAGAGGTTCGCCGGTTCGAATTCAAGGTTCAGGCGGGAGCGGATTATGCCGTTACGCAGCCGGTCTTCGACTTGCGTCTGCTGGAAAACTTTCTCCGGCGCATCGAACACTGTCGGATTCCGGTCATCGCCGGAATCTGGCCGCTGGTAAGCGTTCGCAATGCGGAGTTTATGAAGAACGAGCTACGCGTCTCGGTGCCTGACACGATTTTGGAGCGCATGGCACGCGCACAAACGCCCGATGCCGCCCGGGCCGAAGGCGTCGTCATCGCTCGCGAGATGCTGGTTGCCGCACGCCAGCTGGTCCAAGGGGCGCAGATCAGCGCTCCCAATGGACGCTACAGCTCGGCGGTCGACGTGCTGGAGGCGCTGGGCGGTCAGAAAGTTCTGGTATGACGGGGATGGTATGACCGTTTGACCGTTTCCCATCCAGGCACCTTTGATTCTCATTTTTCGATGCAACCGACACAAAAGTGTGGACATCTTCTCAGCATCGGTGCATTAAAATAGAACACGGAGCGAAATCCCGTTGCCTAAATTTGAAGAGTGCCTCCAGCGACTTGAAAAGATCGTTCAGGAACTGGAAAAGGGAGAAGTCCCTTTGGAGAGATCTCTGACTCTGTTTGAAGAAGGCATGCAGCTTTCCTCGGCTTGCCGCAAGGAATTGGAACAGGCGGAGGGCAAAGTGGAAATACTGTTGAAAAACAACGGAAAGCTCCAGGCCGAACCTTTCGAGCCGCTGAACGAGAAGGCGCAGGCGCGCCGGTAGCGTCCGCGTTCCCCAGGCGACTCGGCCGAAAGATGTCTGTGGAGTTGAGGTAGTCCCGGCCCGACCCGCAGCCTTAGTCGCAGATCAACGTCTTTCGTTGACCACGGTTCAGATCGGGGGTTGTATGGTACAAAGCGTAGTTGTTCTTGAGAAGGATCCGAGGGTCGCGCTGTTATTGGCTGGCAGCCTGCGGCCGCGTTTCAACGTGCACGTAACCGACTCGCACGAGGAATTGCGCGATAAGCTGGCAAAAAACAGTCCCCAAGCCGTGGTGGTCAGCATTGAACACTGGCGGTTGAAGGACGTCGAAAACCTGCACCAGGAATTTCCCGCATTACCCATCGTCTGCACCCATCGCGTTCCGGATGAAGAAATGTGGATGGCGGCGCTTGAGGCCGGCGCCAGCGACGTATGCCCTGCCGACGACACCGAGAATGTAGTGACGTCGGTTTTGCGTAGTGTAGCGTCACGCGGCGCTGCGGCGTAAAGGTTTTATCAAGAAATAAATCTGCGGACGCCTCTGCGGCGTCCGTTTTGTTTTATCTCGCGCGTCTCGCTCGTCTCGTCTTGCGGTCGCGGCTTCCACCCCGCGCCCTTGTTATACTCACTGCTCATGCTTCAGGAGACTCTTGAACAAGGTCAGGGCCTGACCGACGCGGCCTTGGACCGGCTGATTCCGCTTGAAACCGCGCCGCCAGTTTCCATCCACAAAGCCATGCGGCACAGCGTATTTGCGGGTGGCAAGCGCCTGCGCCCTGTTCTTTGCATCGAGGCCGGTCGCATGATCGCCGGTTCTCTGCCTGAAGGCATTGAAGAGCTTGGCGCCGCGCTCGAAATGCTGCACACCTATTCGCTCATTCACGACGATCTGCCCGCGCTCGACAATGATGATCTGCGTCGTGGTCGCCCTACGTGCCACAAGGTTTTCGGCGACGCCATCGCCATTCTCGCCGGAGATGCCCTGCAGACGCAGGCCTACGAAGTGCTGGCGCGGCTGAAGTGTCCCGCAGATCAGCGAGTTCAAATCATCGAAGAAATTGCCCACGCCACCGGCACAGTCGACGGCATGATTGGCGGACAGGTTGTCGATCTCGAGGCAGAGCACACTCAGGCGACGGCTGAAATGCTCGAATACATTCATCGCTCGAAAACTGCCGCGTTGATCACAGCGAGCCTCGTCAGCGGCGGCTTGTACGCGGAGGGAAAAGATAAGCAGGTTGCGAAACTGCGCGAATTTGGAAGAGGGATCGGTCTGGCGTTCCAGATTGTGGACGACGTGCTCGACGTCACCCAGACCTCAGAACAGTTGGGCAAAACTGCCGGAAAAGACACGGCGTCGGAGAAAGCGACGTATCCGGCTCTGTTTGGGATCGAAGCCTCGCTCGAGAAGGCTGACTCGCTTGTGAATGAAGCCTTTGCACAGCTGGAAAAGTTTGGCGATGGGGCGCAAACGTTGAAGCAGTTGGCACGGTTTCTGGTGGAACGAAAGAAGTGATCCGTAGAACGAAAGGCTGATGAGACGAAGAAGTGAGCGGCATTTTTTGCTTGGCTCAAGATCTGCCATGAATCCCACGCTCGAAACCGCGCGCTTGAGGCTGCGTCCTTACAGCGAGGCCGATATTCCGGAACTCCTACCGCTGATCGGAGCGCGCGAGATCGCAGCAACGACGGGCCGCATTCCGCATCCCTATTCGGTGGAAGATGCGAGGCAGTTCCTCGCCAGGATGGAGACCGACCCTGAGGTTCGCCTGGCCGTCATTTTACGAAGCAACGGCCACCTGATTGGCGGCGTTGGTCTGCGCCTGGTAGAACCGCATCAGCAGGCCGAACTCGGCTACTGGATCGGCGTGCCGTACTGGGGCTGCGGTTATGCCACCGAAGCTGCAGGAGAGATGCTGCGCTATGGATTTGAACAGCTCAAACTGCATCGCATTTTCGCGAATCACTTCAAGAATAACCCTGCTTCGGGAAGGATTCTGAGAAAACTGGGCATGGAGTACGAAGGCTGCCAGCACGGCCACTTTCGCAAGTGGGATCAATTCGTCGATCTGGAGTTGTACGGCCTGTTGCGGCAGGACTGGATGAGCAGCCGAACAGCAGAACTGGAGCGACAACACGATTCACGCTTGTGACTAGAGAATTTTTCGACAACATGTCGTCGACTCACAATAACTCTGCCGAGCCGAAACCTCTCGACATTCTGGCTATCGCCGCGCACCGCGACGACGTGGAGCAGACTTGCGGCGGCACGCTGCTGAAAGCGGCGCAGCGTGGACAGCGCACGGGAATTCTCGATTTAACACAAGGCGAGATGGGAACACGTGGCTCAGCGGAAGACCGGGCGCGAGAGGCCACCGACGCGGCCAGAATTCTCGGCGCGAGTTGGCGGCATGCGCTCGATATTCCCGATGGCCGCGTGGAGAACACCTGGGAAAACCGGCTGAAAGCCGCCGGAATCATTCGCGAAACGCGCCCGCGAGTGGTGATCCTGCCTTATTGGAAAGGCCGCCATCCTGATCACTACACCGCGTCGATATTGGCATATGAGGCCTGCTTCCTAGCAGGCTTAGCCAAGCTGGATCTGAAAAAAGCAGTCAGCACTCAGCATTCAGCATTCAGCCAAGCTGCTCCTGAAACTGATGCCGGCGCTGCGCTCGCACCTCATCGCCCGTTCAA
>JASHOT010000005.1 GCA_030040965.1 Candidatus Sulfotelmatobacter sp.
TCGGCTGCGATGATGGGCCCGACGTAGGGCGAAGCGAAATCGTCATACGGCGGACTCGGTACTCGCATGGGAGAGCCCAACGCGGCCGTAAAAGTGCCATCGCCGTTGCCGAGGAGCACCGCTACCACAACGTTCTCTGCAACCGCCAGGTCCGGCTTGCCATCGCCGTTGAAGTCGGCAACCGCCAGGCCGAACCCCTCTAAAGCGGGAATCGGGGAGTTCGCAGCCGCCGCAAATGAGACCGTGGTTTCAGATGCGGCGATGGGGAAATAGACGGCATTCGATGAACCGCCCCCGGGCGAGGGATTTACGACAGTGACGGAGGCAGTCGCTGGATTGGCTACGTTCGCCGCCGGAACTGTCGCGGTGAGATGTTCGCTATCTACAAAAGTGGTTGTGAGCGGCGTTCCGTTGAAATCAATGGTTGAGTTTGAGAGGAAACCGGCCCCGCTCACGCTCAGCGTGAACTCCGTGCTACCGGGGGAAACTGCAGTCGGCACCAGAGTCTGGTTCAGGAAAGGAACCGGATTCCCGGAGGCCGTGGGATTGATCTGGATGCTGAGCAAGCCGTTAAACGCGAATGCTCCCGCCGCGTCCGTCACCGTCGCCTCGAAATACCAGGTTCCAGCGGCTGTGGGTGTGCCGCTGATCGCGCCGGTAGTGGCATTGAGTGTGAGTCCGTTGGGGATTGATCCGCCGACTTGGTAGCCGGTGGGGATCGGCCCGTTGTAGATGCTCCACTGGAACGGAGGCGTGCCGCCGGTAAGCATGATCATTTGGCTGTAAGGCGTGCCGACCGAACCGCTTGCCAGCGTCTGCAGTCCCGACAGTTGTGGATAAGCGTTGATCGTAATCTGAAGCATAGCGGTCTTGGTCGAGTCGGCGATCGATGTTGCCGTTATGGTCGCTTGCTCGGCACTGCTGATGCCGCTTGTCGGGGTATTGTAAGTGACCGATGTCGTCGTGGAGCTGCTCAAAGATCCCGGACCGTTCAGATTCCACGAGACGCCCTGTGCAACATCTTCATTCGTCACGGTTGCCGTGATCATGAGCGACTGGCTCTGGTCGATCGCCTGCGGAGAGGAAGGCGACAGGCTGACCGAAATCGGCGGCGATGAAGATGACGACGAACCGGAACATCCGCTCATCATCATCGTTATACCCGTCGCGGCAAAGACCAGCGCGAGCCACGAAGGCCACACTCGGGACATAACTCCCCCCCGACATTTTGGTGGCAGGAAGTATCCCACACAATGGCTGCGCGTGCGAATGGCTTTACAATCCGCACCGGGAATATCACGCAGTCAGCGCCAGATGCCGGTTACGACCCAGATCAGCAGCGCGATAAAACCGGCGAAGAAGCCACCGAAGAGCAATAACCCCTTGAAGTTGCTATCGCAACCCTCCATGGGCTCGCGCTCTCTGAGCGTGACCTCGTGGATGTGAATCAACTTGTTCCCAACCATTTCGGAATGATTCTGCGCACGAAGAGAGTTTCTGATTTCAGCGTAGGTGGGTGGATTCACATCCAGAATCACTGGAGTTTGTGCACATTTTACCTTCACAGTGACGATTGGAGCGTGGGTTGACGTCGCCCGATTGGGCATAGCATTTTCCTGAGCGATTGAAGTTGAGCTCTGCATTTTGCTTACTAAAATCTGGGGTCGCAGACATAAAACCGGGGGATTCGTTACTGCATGGCCCTTGGGGGAGTGACCTATTCAAGAGTAACAGGCGGAATGTTAGACGCGGCCGCACGCAAGGTCAGTGAGGAGCGTCACAGCCTCGTGTGCGCATGCTTCGCGTAGGTCGGTCGAAACAGCAAAAAGGCCCGACCCATGAGCACCACGCTCCTGCAGGATCAGCCCCGGAAAGTACAATTTGTCAGGGACTACGCGGCTTCAAGCGCTTCGAGAGCACGGACGGCGCTGGCTTCATCTGGTTCAATGTCGAACACGGAGGCAAGCCGGGTCAACCGCAGCAGATCGTCAACACGCTTGCTTACGTTTGCCAGTTTGAGTTGCCCGCCGCGATTCTTCACGGTTGTGTGCGTCTTTACCAGTTCACCCAGACCGGAGCTGTCGATGTAATGGACTTCCCCCAGATTGAACACCATCCTGAGGTTTCCCGAATCAATGAGTTCCTCGACCAACCCGCGCAAAACCGTGCTGCCTTCTCCGACAGTGATTCGTCCCGTAATGTCGAGGATGGTCACATCCCCGGACTTGCGCGTGCTGGTGTGCATCGGGGCGGGAGTTTCGCTTTTCATCCCCAACCCCAGCCGGTCGAGTATGTCGCAGGCGGTCGCCGCCAGTTCTTTCGATTCGGTACGTACCACGATCAGCGATCGACCTTCTTTTAGCACCTCACGGAAGAAGGCAACGTCTTCCGGACAGGTCTGGGCGGGAGTCGCCGCAGCCTCGCCGTGCTGCCCTACGGTCTCGCCCAGAGCCCTGCCGCTGCCGGCGCCGGCAAGCCCCAGTATTGCCGCTGCTCCGGCTCCAAGAGCAAAGACCGATCCCAAGCCAGGAACCAGCAACGACGCCACAATGCCGGCATAAAGACCAGTCGCTCCTCCCGCAATTCCCCCGACCATCCCTCCGATTTGCTTGCTCAATCTCGTTGCTTCGGTTTCGGACCGGGTGAGAAAAACAATGGACTGGTCCGGCATGTGTTGCCGCAATTCTTTCACTGCAACCTCAGCCCGGTCCCGTGACGCAAAAACCCCAATGGCAGTTTCCATATCGAAATCTCCAAGTTGTGGGCAATCCACATCGCCCCGGCTTTTCGGCGGAAAACGATATCAAAATAACAGCTTCAAGCAAAGCAAAATCGAAGATCCCGCGGACGGACTCGAATTTCCGTGGCCGGTTCGGGCCCCTTTTGGATTGGGCAGCGCCCTGGAGCTCAAGACGGATCGGCCGTTCGTTCCGAACTGAAGTTTCTGTGAGCCGCATCACACTCTCGCGCGATTTTTGTCACTGCTCTCGGAGCGGCTTCATCCTTTAATGGAATTCCGGTAACAAATGAAGGCTGTGACATCGGGTGCCACGGCGCTCGGATTCGCGGCATCCCTTGGTTTCTGAGTCCGGCTATGAGGTTTGGCGATGATTAACGACGATGTTGTGAAATGTCCGCTGTGTGGCGGATTCACCCATATCGAGAAAGCGGAATTGCGCGAGGCCCTGCGGAATCCACGAATCCGTGAGCAGGTGGAGGGCTACATCGTGCAGCTGCTGAAGTCACCCGTCGACGAGCTGGCCACCGTGGGCGCGACCCAGACCGGACGCGACTTCCAGAAAGACGTGCACAGCTGGAATCCCTGCGTTCCCATGTGGCGGCGAAGCCCGAAAGAGTAGCCGTATCTCTTCTCGGGCACTGCATGGCCGTTGCGGCCTTGACCAACAAGTTTCCTGTTCCAGGTTTGAAGCCACTTCTCTGCGCTCACGATCTTCCTCTCACCATCTTTCGCTCACGATCCAAAGTGATTGTGATCACAGCTTGCCGCCAAGCGCAGGCATATACCGGAAGTGTGGCATACCTACCTCCTCGCGCATTTGACGCGAAGTCTGGCCATGCACCTTTTTCACATTTCATACTCCGCAACGTTTCCGCCCAAAGCAGAAGCGGCCGGGATTCAGCAGGATGGAGGAAATCATGTTAGTGAGCAAACAGCAGGCCCTCGATTATCACAGCGGGCCGCGTCCAGGAAAAATCGAGGTCACACCGACCAAGCCATGCCTCACCCAACGCGACCTGAGCATGGCCTACACGCCGGGCGTGGCCCAACCTTGTCTGGCGATTGAAAAAGATCCGCACGACGCATTTCGTTACACCGGCCGCGGAAACCTGGTCGCGGTGGTGACGAATGGGACCGCAGTACTGGGGCTGGGCGACATCGGCGCGCTGGCCGGCAAGCCGGTGATGGAAGGCAAGGCGGTGCTGTTCAAGCGCTTCGCCGACGTGAATGTCTACGACATTGAAGTGAATACGCACGATCCGGAAGAGATCGTGAAACTCTGCCAGTTGCTCGAGCCTACGTTCGGCGGCATCAATCTGGAAGATATCAAGGCGCCGGACTGCTTCTATATCGAAGAAAAACTGCGCCAGACGATGAAGATTCCCGTCTTTCACGATGACCAGCATGGAACGGCGATCATCACCGGCGCGGCGCTGCTGAACGCGCTGGAGGTGGCGGGCAAAGATATCGGCAAGATTCGCGTGGTCTTCAATGGCGCTGGCGCGGCGGGCATCGCCACGGCCGAGCATTACGTGAATCTGGGTGTGAAGCGCGAGAACATCATTCTTTGCGACACCAAGGGCATCGTCTACAAAGGCCGCAAGGAAGGGATGAATCGGTATAAAGAGCGCTTTGCCATCGAAACGAATCTACGCACGCTGGCAGAAGCGATGGTGGGAGCCGACGTTTTTGTAGGACTGTCGGTCAAGGGCGCGATCGATCAGGCGATGGTGTGCTCGATGGCGAAAGATCCGATCGTATTTGCCATGGCGAATCCGGATCCTGAGATCACTTATGATGAAGCGCGAGCCTGCCGCAACGACGTGGTCATGGCGACGGGACGCTCCGATTATCCCAACCAGGTCAACAACGTGCTCGGCTTCCCGTTCATCTTCCGTGGGGCGCTCGATGTGCGCGCAACCTGCATCAATGAAGAAATGAAGCTGGCAGCGACGCGGGCGCTGGCCAATTTGGCCAAGGAAGCGGTTCCTGATTCCGTGTGCAGGGCCTATGGCGTGGCGCGGCTGCAGTTCGGGCGCGAATACCTGATTCCGACGGTATTCGATCCGCGCGTGCTGGTGTGGGAGGCTTCGGCCGTCGCCGAGGCAGCGATCAAGTCAGGCGTAGCCAAGGAACCGCTCGACATCGCGGAATATCGCGAGCAACTAGAGCGCAGGCTGGGTAAGGCTTACGAAGTCTCGCGCACCATGATCCACAAGGCGCAGCTGAATCCGAAACAGGTCGTATTCCCCGAAGGAGAGAACGAAAAAATTCTTCGTGCCTGCCATGTGCTGGTGGAGGAAAAGATCGGCCAGCCGATCCTGCTGGGCGACGCCGCCAAAATCCGGAACCGTGCCCAGGAGCTGGGAGTCAATCTGGAAGGAATGCAGATCGTCGATCCGGCAAGCTCGGAGAATTGCGAGGCATATACGCAGGAGCTGTTCCGGCTGCGGCAGCGCCGCGGCGTGACCTTGCACGAAGCCCAGGCGCAAATTATCGACCGCAACGTGTTTGGTTCGATGATGGTGCACATGGGCGACGCCGACGCCCTCGTTTCCGGTGTGACCCAGCACTTCCCGGATACCATCCGTCCCGCGCTGCAGATCGTGCGCATGCGCGAGGGATTCCATCGTGTCTCGGGCTGTTATGTTTTGATCACCAAGAAAGGCGAAGTCTTTTTCCTGGCCGATACCAGTGTGAACATCGAGCCGACGGCGGAGGATCTGGTTGAGATCGCGCTGTGCACGGCGCACATGGCGCGTCGGTTCGAAATCGTTCCGCGCGTGGCCATGCTGTCGTTTTCGAGCTTCGGCAGCGTGGATCATCCGGTCAACGACAAGGTGCGCAAGGCCGTTGAGCTGCTGAACTATGCCGATCCCACCCTGATCGTTGACGGAGAGATTGCCGCCGACGACGCATTGTCGCCGGAGGTCATCGAGCAGCAATATCCCTTCAGCACGCTGAAGGGCGGCGCGAATGTGCTGATCTTCCCCGATCTGGCTTCGGCTAATATTGCGATGCGGCTGCTATCGAAGATCGGCGGCGGCGAAAATATCGGGCCGATCCTGATGGGCATGAGCCGGCCGGTGCACGTGCTGCATCGCACCGCGACGGTCGAGGAGATCGTCAGCGTGGCGGCGATTGCCGTGGTGGACGCGCAGGAGAACGACACTTACGCTCATCCCCACAAGCGTGTTGCGATAGAGCCTGAACTGGTAGGCGAAGACTGAGAAAAAGCAGGTTCAGGGTTGCAGAGGTTTCAAGGTTTCAATGATTCGCCGCGCTGGGCCGGGTACGGTCCGCATTCGGGTTGAATCTGAAACTTTCAAACCTTCTGACCCTGAAACCTGCCTGATACGCCGGCTTTTTGAAACTTTGAAAGCTCTGGCAGAGTCTAACAGTCGGTCGGCAGGAGGCATTCATGTCCACGCTGTGGAAGTCGCGGTATGCCCAGCGCACGCTGGGAGTGAAGAGTTCTGCGATCCGCGAGCTTCTGAAGGTCACGCAGCGGCCTGAGGTGATCTCGTTTGCTGGCGGCCTTCCGGCGCCCGAAGTCTTTCCCGTTGAGCGCTTCGATCAGGCCTGCCAAAAGGTTCTGGCCCAGCACGGCGCGCTGGCGCTGCAATACGGGACGACGGAAGGCTACCAGCCCCTGCGCGAGATGATCGCCCGCAACATCGCGCGCTATGGAATCTTCGCCAAGGCGGAGAATGTACTCATCACCTCCGGCTCGCAGCAGGCGCTCGATCTGATTGGAAAACTGCTGATCAACCGCGGCGATCGCATTCTGCTCGAGGCGCCCACATATCTTGGGGCGCTGCAGGCATTCAGCGTTTATGGGGCGCAATACGTCTCCGTGCCGGTCGATGAAGACGGCATGCTCACCGATCAGGTGGATGCCTCTCTGCGCGCGGGACCGAAGTTCATGTATGTGCTGCCGAACTTCCAGAATCCGGCAGGAGTGACGCTTTCGGAGGGACGCCGGCATCAGCTGATACTGCTGGCCGACAAGTACGGCATTCCGATCGTCGAAGACGACCCTTACGGTCAGCTGCGCTACGAGGGCGAGCACATTGCCCCGCTGGTGGCGCTCGATCGCCAGAATCTGCGCCGCGACAACGGATTCACGCTGGGCAACGTGATTTATCTCAGCACGTTTTCCAAAACCCTGGCGCCGGGGATCCGGCTGGCGTGGATCGTTGCGCCGGAAGATGTGATCAGCCGCCTGGTGCTGCTCAAGCAGGCCGCCGACCTGCATACCTCAACGTTCAATCAATTCGTCGCTTATGAAGTGGCGCGCGACGGATTTCTGGATCAGCACGTGAAGTTGATCCGGCAGGTGTATCGCGAGCGGCGCGATGCCATGCTCGACGCCTTGCAGCAGTACTTCCCGCCGGAAGTAACCTGGACTCATCCCAAGGGCGGACTGTTCCTGTGGGTCACGATGCCGGAAGGGACAGATTCCGAGGCGCTTTTCCATGCTGCGCTGGCGGAAAACGTCGCCTTCGTGGCCGGAGATTGCTTCTATGCCAACAACGGCGGCGAAGGCAGCCGCCACATGCGGCTCAACTTTTCCCACTCGAAGCCGGAGATGATTCGCGAAGGCATTCGCCGACTGTCGATTGCAGTGAAGACGCAGCTGAAAGGCAAGAGCCACTCAGCATCCCCGCTCAAGCCCTCCGAGTTCAGCCGGCAATAGGGGAACGGACGGATGTTGCACACGATTTCGTGATTGCGATCACGGCTGGCGGTGATGCCCGACATCGTGCCTGTACACCTTCTCATTCATACTCCTCAGGCAGGATGGAGATAGTCCGTCCGGAGCGCCGGCGCAACTCGAACTTCGGGCCGGCGGCACTGAGGTGCTGTCATGACCATTCCCGTTTTCCCCATCGTCATTGCCGTAGTGGCGCTGGCGATTGCGCTTTTTCTGTTTCGCGCCATTCCCGGCTTGAGAGCATATTTCGGCTATCGTGGGAAGCGGCTGATCACCTGCCCGGAAACTCAACATAAAGAGGCAGTTGAGGTTGCTGCGGGTGATGCTGGTCTGGGCGTATTTCTCACCGAGCCGACGCTGCGCCTGCGCGAGTGTTCGCGCTGGCCTGAACGAAAAGACTGTGGGCAGGAGTGTCTGCAGCAGATCGAGGCCGATCCGGAGAATTGCCTGGTCTGGAACATTGTCTCCAAATGGTATGAAGGGAAGAGTTGCGTGTTCTGCCACAAACAGATTGGTCCGTTGCACCACATTGATCACGTTCCGGCCTTGCTCGCGCCCGATCGCAAGACGATCGAATGGAAGAGAGTACAGCCGGAGCGGCTGCCGGAGGTGCTCGAGACGCACCGCCCGGTGTGCTGGAATTGCCATGTGACGGAGACGTTCCGAAGGCTGCATCCCGAGCTGGTCACCACGCGGGAGTTTGAGCCGCGACGCAGCCATTAGAATTGTCGCCGCATGTAGAATTGGCGCGCGCGGATCTGTCGGCCCACGTTCCGCGCAGCGAGGTTCTGCATGGAGTGTTCCTCTCCGCGATTTCCTGAATTGGCGGCGAAGACCGCCGTATGTCACACCCTCACGTATTTCCTCATGGGTGCCCTCGCGGCCCACTTCCTGAACTATGCGCAGGAGTTTGCGCGCCCTGACTCTGGCATGCGCCAGTTGTCCGATCCCTTGGTGTTGGCCGGTCCGCTGTTTCAGCCTCTGCGGGGCCTGGTATTCGCTCTGGTCTTTTATCCATTGCGCGGATCTCTTTTTGGCAAGAGAAACGGCTGGCTACTGATGGCGTGGATCCTGATCGCGATCGGAATCCTGAATCCATTCGGCCCGGCGCCCGCCTCAATCGAAGGCATGATCTACAAGACTCAGGCGATCCGGCGCCAGTTGTGCGGCTGGCTGGAGGTCGTGCCGCAGGCTATCCTGTTTTCTGCTTTACTCTGCTGGTGGGTCAATCATCCGAAAAAATGGTTGAACTGGCTGCTGGGAATTCTCTTCTTGATCGCGATGGCGTTGCCGATCCTGGGACTGCTGACTCGGAAAGGCTGACTCAGGGATTTTTCTGGGGTGCTGCGGCTGCCTCCGCCGCGTGCTTGCGCGCCATCTTGCGATGAATGTCGGGCCAGAATTCCTTAATCCCAAAGGTGATGCTGTCAAGAGCTATCTGCGTGCCAAAGACAACGGCGGTATTGCTCAACGTGCGATCGGAAGGGACGAACTTGCCGTTCACCACCGTGCTCCTGGGGTGGTAAGTGTAGTCGGAGATCGCCGCCGCTGTGGCCGCGCCGAAGATTTCCGAAAAGTTGAACTGCGCGTGACCAGAATCGCTGCGAGTGATGAAGATGCGGCTGCCAGCATAGAGGATCCGGCGCGGGATTCCGCCATTTTCCGAATAGTAAAAGCGAGGGTCCTGGTGAAGGATGGAGGTAAAGACCGCGCCCACCATGAAATTTTCCACGCTGCTGTCGCCGGCCGTCGTTCCGTATCGCTTGGCATAGGCTAACCAGCCCTGACGAAACTGCGGCTCGCTGTTTTCCGCCTGCGCGACGGCAGCCACAATTGCCCACCATGGATATTGGATGTAATCGAAGTTGCCCAAAGCCACGACTTTGAACTTGTCTTTGACCGAAAGAGGAGGCAAGTTCTGATTCGGCATGCTGAGAAAATTGGGCAACGCGTAGAAGAGGCGATCGTTCGATGTGCCTTCGACTTTGCCCTGGCCGGCCTGACCGGGCTGCTGGGTTTTGTCTTTCTCTTTGTCATTCTGTTGATCGGACGGCTGCTGCTGGCTCGCAGGTTGTTGCGCGGGCGCCGGTGGGGAAGGGGTCTGCTGCTGCGACGCGGTCTGCGTCGAATCCTGCTGCTGATTTTGTGGCGAAGAGTCACGCGAGGCGGGCGTGGTTTGCTGCGCTGCCGAAACGGGCGCCAGTGCGATGGCAAGCGCAAAGCCAGCTGTAAGCTTTACGGCAAATTTGATGAACAAGCATTTCTCCCCAACAGAATCTGAGATCTTCCAAAGAGTGTCCCGATATTCTACCAACTTCGTTGGATGCGCCCAGGCGCGCGCCCGTTCCTTTACATTCCTTTACGAAGAGAATTCCGCGTAGGCATGGCCGTCAGGCGGTATCCAATTTGGTTACACGCCCAAGTCACGCTTAGAAATGAAATCCCAGTTCAGCCGTCAGCGCACGGGGCGATACGTAATGCGTGCCGCTGAAGGTCGACAGGAAGTTGTAGAGCACATAGTTATTGGTGATGTTGACAGCAGTTAGCTGCAGGCTGACTTTATATTTGTCGCTATTGAAGAGATTGTCGTTACCCATCGAAGCGTTGAAAAGATTGCGCGAGGCAATGCGTGGAGGATTGTGATCGTCATTCTCCATATTGGGAGCGGGCACTTTGATCAAGCTCGAGCCAAACTGCGAAGCCGGACAAGTGAAGGGAAGCGCGGCGGTCGGCGTGGCGCGTTGTGATCCACAGAAGAATCCTGCCTCAAATTCCTCATCGGCTGTCATGGGAGCTCCGTTGCCGAACATCTCCACTCCCGGAACGCCGCCGGTGAGGGTAACGGATGCGGGGCAATCGTTGCCGGGATTGACCCCGTAGCATGGAGTTGCGCCGGCGACCTGCCCGCTGTCATAACGCCAGCTGAAGGCGAGCCAGGGTCCGCGCTTGAAGGGCTGATACTGCAGCTGCGTGGACTGGTTAAACTTTTCGTCGTGATCGATGCGGAAGGGAAGTCCGTTCTGGCCGACGGTGACGCCGAGCCCGCCCGCCTGCGGGGGGAAGAAGCGCGCGGCCACGCTGGAGAATACGACGCTCGCGCTGAATCCGTGCAGTGCGGGCATGCGCACGCTGGCCGCGTATCCGGGAATTTTGGAGTTGTGCCATTCGATGGGAAAGGTGATGGGAGTATTTCCCAGCACGCTGAAGTCGTAGCCGTTGTGCGTGTACTTCCATATGTATTCGCCGTCGAAGACCAGATATCGGCCGAAGGCCTGCTGCAATCCGGCGTGAAATTCGTTGCGGAATCCGGGATTCAAGGGTGCCGGAACGCAAGGCACGAGAGCCGCAATCACGGCGAAATCGCAGCCGTTGTTCGAGAGAACAAGATTCTCGTTAAACGGCGTCTCCAGCGTTCTGGCGTAGGAGAGCCGCAGAACGGTGCTGGTTTTCTTGATGTTGTACGCCAGTCCGACGCGCGGTTCGACTTGGCTGGCGGTCGTGAGACCGTTGTAGAGGTCGCCGCGCAGGCCGAGATTAAACGACCAGCTTCCGGCGGTGATCGTGTCCTGGCCAAACAGGGCGAGTTCTTTGACGTCGGCGCTGCCATTGAAGGGATAGACGCCGCCGCCGCGAGTCAGGTCATAAGGCAAGAGCACCGGATTGAAAAATGGATATGGCGCCGCGCCGGTCGCTGGCGACGCAGGAGTTTGATTCGGAAGATTTGGAAACAGACCTGTCGCAATGCAAGCCGACGGATTCGTAATTCCGGCCGCCAATACGGGGGTTCCGCTGGCATTTACGCAGGGCGCGTTGAGAGTTGGGTCAACAACCCCAAGCGTGTCAGCTTCATTCAGGAAAGTCTGCTGGTAACTGGCGCCGACCTTGATGTTGTTCACGCCGCGAACGTAGGTCAGATCGGAGTGCAAACCGGCGTTGGTCAGCGTGCGAGATTGCGCGATCGATTCGCGCTGCAGATTGAGCGGTCCGAGATCGGCGAAGGGATCGTCGCTGGGATAGTAGTCATAATCATCGCGTCGGACGGAAGCGCCAAGGGTGAAGACCGTTTTGGGAGTGATCAGTAGCGACCAGCCCGGCGCGATGTCGAGTGTTTTGATCTGGGAGCGCTGGTCGGTCTCCGGGACAGGATTGCCGAAGGGATCAAGCACGCCGATATTCAGGTTGTCGTAGGTGTCCGGCGTCTGGAACCAGGAGCGGGTCCACGACAGGTCGAGATGAATCGAGTTGCCATTCCTGATCTGGTAGTCGACGCGGTCAAAGGCATTCTCGACGTTTCCTTTATCGTGCATCACTTCAAATTCGGGTGCGTCAAGGTAGCGGCCGCCATTGGTTCCGCTAAGCGCAATGAAATTGCCCCAACTGGGTCCGCCGTAAGCCATGTCAAAAGCCGTTTGGGCGGTTCCGAACGATCCGTAGGAAGTCGTAAGCGATCCCGTGGGTTTCGAGAACCCCAGGCCGGAGCGAGTATTGACCTTGACCACCAGGCTGGTCTTGCCGCCAAATTCGGCAGGAGGAGCCCCGGCGATGACTTCCATCGACTGAATGGACTCGGAAGGAATCTGATTGGAGAAAGTCTTGCTGGTCTGGTCGGAGTTGGATGCGCCGTCGACGGCAATTGTGTTTTCGGCGTGATCTCCCAGGCCGTGCATCTGGCTGTTGGAATCGGCCGAGACGCCGGGCGTCAGCGAAGTGACCGCCGCCGCAACCCCAGACGAGACCGGGTTCAGCGGAATTCGATCCATTTGGTCTTTCTCGACGTCGCTGTGAGAGGTGGAATCGGTTTCCACCAGATCTCCCGCCGATTCGTGCACGGTGACGGTGGTAGATGCGACCACCGCGCGCATGTTGACAGTGAGATTGACGGGGACTACCGACCGGAGTTCGACATCTTGCATGTAGGGCGAGAAACCTTTGGCCGCGACCGTCAGGTGATAGGGATTGAAGGGAAGGTTAGGAAAGCTGAATCCGCCGGTCGTGTCGGTCAGGGCCGTGCGTTCCAGCCCGGTGACGGGATTATGGATCTTGACCGTTGCCCCGACGATGACCGCACCTGTGTCGTCGAGAATCGTGCCGTTCAGCGAAGTGGCGTTCCCAACCGATTGCGGATCGGATGCAGCCGCCAGGCATGCGGTCAACGCCAGCAGAACGGCGATGTGGAAGTGAAAACGTGGTTGCATGAACCCTCCAGAAAAACGAATGCGGGACTAACCGGCAGGTGCCGGTTTGGGACGCAAGAAAAATCCCTACAGCGCTGGAGGTCCGCGAATGCCGGCGTCGAAGAAATCGATCTGTGCCTTCGCCAGAATATCTTCTTCCTGCAGGACGCCGATGGTCGAGAAGAACGGGATGGTAAACGCCGAATTCGGAGCAGGATTGGCAGTATGGGCAACGACGCAGATCGCGCAGGGGGCATGGCCTGCGTGGTTGGGATGCTGATGGGTGGACTCTGCTGTAGCAATCCATAACATCAGGGATAGACACAGCCAAGCCGTCCATCGACCCCAGAAAGAATTGATGCGTAAAATCGTCATTTCCTGCTTCGGGATTAGACTAATTTGAGTCTATAAAGGTTACCGTCATGATGGCAATGGCCGACAAGTTACTATAGGTAGGTGGTTCGGGTCGGGCGTCGGTCGGATATGCTTCTGTTGCCTGGCCGATTCCGCAAAACGCATTCATCCCAAATACGAGGAAAGCATGTCGGAACCAACCTACGAGGAACTGAAAGCGAAACTGGCGCAGCTCGAAAAAGAAGTCGAAACCAAGAAGCGAAGCGGCGACTTGATCTTCAAAGTCGGCGAAAAGGGCGGAGTCAGCGTGTATGGACTGGGCCGTTTTCCAGTTACGCTCTATTACGAACAATGGAATCGCCTGCTCGGCGCCGCCGAAGACATCAGGAAATTCATGGAAGAGAACAAGGCCAAGCTCAAGCTGAAGGAGTAGGACTGCTTCACTTCCAGGTTCGCGCCCGCCATTCACCGGGGCTGAAGCCCGGATCTATTCAGTTACACCTTAACGCGGCCCTAAAGGGCCGCTCTTCCACTGCTTTTCCTGGATTTGATTCAGCGCGGCGGCCAGCGTGTCGAGAGCAAGTTGCGCCGCGTGGGTAGAGGCTTGGGGAATGCCTCCCACGGAGGCGATGATTTGATTGCGATCGAGCGCGCGAGCCTCGTCGATTTTCTTTCCCAGAGCCAGTTCCGTAAGCGCCGAGGCGCAGGCCATGGCGGGAACGCAGCCTTTGGCCTTGAAGCGAATTTCGGCGATCCGACCCGATTCGATCCTTAACGACAGCCGCAGCACGTCCCCACAGGCGGGATTCTCCACTTGCGCGACGGCATCGGCTTGAGGAACGTCTCCGGCGTTGCGCGGATTTTGAAAATGATCGAGCAGTTGGGCTGAGTACATTCCATTCCATTCTAAATCGCGACCTCTCGCGCCTGGTTCCGTGGTTCTCATGCTGAAATCCCATAAATAAAAGTAAAACCGTTCCTATCCTTCGGCGGTAACGGTATATAGAGAAGGACCATGGAGACTGTCGAAGAACAAGCCGAAGTCCTGGAACAGTTCGCCGCAGGTGACGTCCAGGCTTTTGAGACGGTGTTCCGGCAGTATCAGAACGAGGTCTATGGCTGGATCGTGCGCATTGTGCGCGATCCTGCGGCAGCCGAAGATTTGACCGTGGAGACCTTCTGGAGGATTTATCGCGCACACGCCCGTTTCGATCCCAGCCGCAGTTTTGGAGCGTGGGCCCGCAGGATCGCGAGCAACGCCGCCCTCGATTACCTGAAGAGCGGCGCAAGGCGCGAGACCTCAATCGACGAAAATCCGGCAAAAGATGATGACGGCGATTCGCAATGGAAGAACCACCCACGATTGCGCTCCGACCCCGGCGATCCGGCGCTGCGTCGTGAAATGCGGGAACGCACGACCGCGGCTTTCGAGCAATTGCCGGCGAAGCTGCGAATCGTGGCCATGCTGGCGCTGATCGAGGACCAGCCGCACGCCGAGATTGCCGACGCGTTGAACATTTCGCCGGCGGCAGTCAAATCAAGATTGTTTCGCGCGGTTCAACTGTTGCGCAGAAAGTTGGGGAACCTTTCGTATGCATGAGTCAGAACATGAGCAGCTTGCCGATTTGCTGAAGCAGTCGGTGGCTCCAGTGAACCCCGAATTGAATCGCGATCTCTGGCCTCAGATGCTCAATCGCATCCGTGCGCAGGAGCAGCAGCGCAGTTGGCTGGCGCGACTGTTTTCGGCGTCGACATTGGCGGCCGTGCCGTGGTTCGACTGGGCACTGCTCGCGGTACTCGTGGTAAGCGTGTGCGCGTTTCCGCGGTCGATTCCAATCTGGCTGTACAACTTCTAAGTCAGGAGGACTTTATGAACACTCATCCTTATCTGCGGGCTTATATGGCGGGGGTCACCGTCCCTTCGATGATGCTGCTGGTCGTGCTGACCGGCTTTGTCGTGGCGCGCTATGTGTTCCAGATTCCCATCCCGATCGAGCGGGCAATTATCTTTCCCATGGCGCTGGTCCCCAATATTTTCGGGCTGTGGAATATTTTCTTTGTGTGGTTGCGGTCACGACGTCATCTGCCGATCGGATTTCACGGCGCGATTTTGCCATTCCTGCTTGCGCCGATCGGATTCGTGCTGGCTACCGGCTCGGGATTTCTGACGACCACTTCCGCCGGGCTGGTGTGGTTCCACGAATTGATCGTTCCTTATGCCTTTCTGGCAAGCGGATTCTGCGTGGCTTTGATTGCTTACTACCTGGTCTGGAAATACCTAGTGGGTTTTTTCAACGAAGTCCTGGGCATTGCCTAACGCGGGCTCGTGTCGTCGGGAAAATAAATCGTCCATCCCCGGTCGCGGGCGGTGGCTTCGAGATCAGGATTGGGATTGACCGCGAAGCCGTGCGAAGCAAGGGCAAGCATATCGACGTCCCAGCGTGAGTTGCCGAACGCGGCATCGATAGCTTTGTTGGCGACTTCGCGCAGCGCCTGCGACTTGCCCGGGCCAGAGGGAATGCGCGCCAGACGATCGGTTACCAGGCCACCTTCGATCTGTACTTTTGTGGCGAGAATGCGCTGCTCCGGAATAGCGAACGGCTGCATCCCGGCGCGAATCACCCACTCGTTCGATGAAGAAACGGCCCACACCTCGCAGCCATTGTCATGCAGCCGGTGAACGAGCTCCTGCATCTCGGGAAAACTGCGGCTCGGAAAGATGTGATTCATGAATTCCGTCGCCGCCTCGATGAGCGTCGCCTCGCGCATTCCGCGATGCATCGTCACCATCTCGCCGCACATGTCGTCCTCGCTCACCTTGCCGGCTTTGTATTCGGCGTAGCGGGCGCGCATCGCAAGGCCGACCTCGGCCGATACCAGGCGGGTGCGAATTTCCCAGTCGAAGAAAGTCTCGCCGGCGTCGCCAGACCAGAGCGTGCCATCACAGTCGAAGGCCGCAACGCGCGGAGCGAGGCGCAGGACGGAGTCGAGAAATTCGGATCGGGTCAGGTTACGAGCTTTTGACGGCGAGATTTCCATGCCTCTCGACAATAACGGAGAGAGGCGGAAAAGCACAATTTACTCGGCGAGCAACTATAGAGATTTCGGCGCGAGCGCCGCGTATTCGGCGGGCGTGTTGATGTTCATTGCGACGAAGGGATCATCGACGGCAACGTAGTGAATGTGATCGCGATGCTGATGTTCGATTTCGCGGGCGCTGGCGGTTGTCGGCGCCTGCAGAAATGCCTCAATCAACTCGCGTCCGGCGATATAAGGATGGCCGTGCTTGCCGGAGAACTCCGGCACGACAGCCCAAGTGTTCGTCGCCGCGGATTCGAACGTCCCACGTAAAAGCTGGATGGTCTGTGGGCCGACTGGAGGGCGGTCGACGAGCGTAATGACGGCGGCGTCGCGGCCGCGATTGAGAACCTCGCGCAATCCGATTTGCAGCGAGCTGAACTGCCCGCGATCCGGATCGGGATTGACTACGATCGACGCACCGCTGGCGTAAACGACCGGGGCCAGCGTCGATTCGTTTTTCCCGGCGACGACGATCACGAAGTCGGTCGTGAGCGAAAGCGACTGAATGGCGCTGGAAAGGAAGGTTTCGTTCGACGGCGGCCGGCCACTGGTTTCCGGCGGCCAGGGAAGTAGCGCCTTATCCTGCCCCATGCGCGTGGACTCGCCCGCCGCGAGAATCACTCCGGCGAAACTGGACGCGCGCGACATGATGCGGACTTTAGCAGAAAGACGAAGGAAAGTCAGTGAGCGGAATCAGGGTCTGGCAGAATCAACGCTCGCGGCCGGAGTCTATGTCGATGTCGTGCAGGCAGGAATCGGCAACGGGTTCGCTATCCTCCTCTGCGCGACTTTGGAACCAGCTCAGGTGCGGGAGCTTGCTTTCGGCATGGCGCCGTACGGCAATCAGTTCGGCTGTGATGGCAACGGCAATTTCTTCCGGCGTGATGGCTCCGATATCGAGCCCGATCGGCGCGTGAACCTGCTCGAAAAGATGTGCGGGCAATCCCTCGCTTTCGAGCGTCTTGAGAATTTCGATGACCTTGCGTTTCGATCCGATCATGCCGACGTAGCGGGCGCGGGTTTGCACCGCCCAGCGCAGAATGCGCATGTCATCGCGATGGCCGCGCGTCACGATGACGATATATGACGATTCGTTGGGATCGAGATTTTCGGTTGCTTGATCGAAATCGAGAGCATGGACTTCGCGGGCGGCGGGGAATCGCTCCTTGGTGGCGTAGGAAGAACGGTCATCGGTGATAATGACGTCGAATCCTGAGGCAGCAGCTATCTTGCAAAGATTTAAAGCAACATGACCTGCGCCGAAAATATAAAGTAACGCTGGAGGTAGAATGGGCTCGATGAAAACTTCCAGCGTTCCACCGCACACAAGGCCGGTATCGTACTTCGGATCCTGGTTCAAGTCGAACTTTAAGGTTCGCGGCTTCTCGCATTCCATCACTTCGCGCGCGGCTTGCCAGACATCAGCCTCGACGCAACCGCCGCCGATCGTGCCTTCGATCGAGCCATCGTCACGGACCAGCATTTTGGCCGTGCGAAAAGAAGGGATCGATCCCCGCACGTTGACGATGGTAGCGACGGCGCCGCGGCGTCCCTGATGACGAAGCGCGACGATTTGCTCGTAAATGTCCATGGTGAGAGGGACGCGGCTATGATGCAAGAACGCGTCGCAGTGATTATCAATCGGTTAACAGGACGGAGTCAATCGGGGAAAACGCGAAAGCCCCGGGTCATCACTCCGGGGCTTTTGGCGTTGAATCAGTGAGATTTCTGAACACGACCTGCCAAGCAACTCAATGTTGGTACGTATTGCAGGGATTGTCAAGGATGCTTTGGTGAGTGAACCGCAGAGGGCGGCGGAGTTGAACCGCAGTGGCTGATGGGCCACTCACCGACTTGGCAGGTCGCGTCCAGTACCCACTGGCAACGTCCTCTAGACAACGGTCTGCCCATCAACATGGTAGGGTGCAATCCTTGCCGAAGTTGGTGACACGCGTCACAAGAGGCCGGAATCATTCTGAGGAATTCCTGATTTGGAAATCCTTGCCTTATAGTAATTCCAACGAAAGGATGCACTTTTATGAAAGCCGTTCGCATTCATCAATTCGGTGGGCCGGAAGTTCTCACTTATGAAGATGTGCCCGATCCCGAGTTGCGCAAAGATCAGGTGCTGGTACGTGTCCGGGCGTGCGCGCTGAATCATCTCGATCTATGGGTTCGTAAGGGACTGCCCGGCGTGAAGTTGCCGCACATTCTGGGCAGCGATATTGCCGGAGAAATCGCCGAAGTCGGCGAGTATCTCAGCGGCTTCAAGCAGGGCCAGCGCGTGCTCGTCGCTCCCATGCACTTCTGCGGACACTGTGCGAAATGCGTGGCCGGATTACAAAACCAGTGCCGCGAGTTCACCGTGCTGGGGAACGCCGTAGATGGCGGCAACTGCGAACTGATTGCGGTGCCCGCGGCGAATGTGATTCTGATTCCCGATTCGCTCGATTTCAATCAGGCGGCGAGCGTGCCGCTGGTTTTCTTGACGGCCTGGCACATGCTGGTCGGCCGCGCCCGAGTTCGGTCCGGTCAGACCGTGCTGGTGCTGGGAGCGAGCTCCGGGGTGGGCATTGCCGCGATTCAGATCGCGAAGTTGTTCCACTGTCGCGTGATTACGACAGCGGGCGACGAGACCAAGCTGGAGAAGGCGCAGGCTCTCGGTGCCGATCACGGCATCAATCATTACAAGCAGAAAATCTCCGACGAAGTGCGAAAGATCACGAATAAGGAGGGCGTCGACATCGTGGTGGAGCACGTCGGCGCGGCTACGTGGGACGAAAGCATGAAATCGCTCAAGTCCTCGGGAACGTTGGTGACATGCGGCGCGACCACCGGGTCGGGCGTGGGCATCGAACTGCGCCATCTTTTTGCCCGGCAGCTAAGTCTGCTCGGGTCCTACATGGGCACGATGGGTGAGTTGTATGAAGTGCTCGGTCACGTCTTCGCCGGGCGTCTGAAGCCGGTCGTGGACCGAACGTTTCCGCTGAAAGAGCTGCGCGCGGCCCACGAGCATCTGGAAAAAAGCCAGATGTTCGGCAAGGTCGTAGTGAATCCCTGAGCGTTGCGTTTCTTTCAATCCGCTTGTTTTCAGCGCTTCTTTTTCTTTGCGGCATTCTTTGGTGCAGAAAGCGCCGTTCTCTTTGCCGTCGCGCTCGCAGCTGCGATTCCCGTCTGCACGGTATTTCGTACCAGATCGACAGTGAAGGTGTCGACCACCGTCGCGTTGGGACTGGCGCCGACTGTGTACGGAGCGGAGCTGTAGGTTCCGAGAATCTGTGTCTTGCTGACCTCGAGGCGCAGAAATCCGAAATTGTTCTGATCGTAAGAATCGAGCGTCAGGCCGCTCTGCACAGAGAGCGGGGCCTTCGGATAAGAGCCGTTGACCTTCTGTAGCTCGGCAAGATTCGTGTATCCGCCGGCGCCCGCGACGATGCAGGGAATCTGCAACTGTCCCTTGGGTCCCTTCAGGATATTGGTGAAGCGCTGATAGTTGTGCACGTGGCCGGAGAGAATCATGCTGGGATAACGCCCCGTGGCCTGAAAAGCCTGCGAGAGAACCTGGTCAACCTCGCTGCTGCCCGAGTGTTCCACGTCGCCGGAAAATGGCGGATGATGCACGGTGACGATCAACGCTTTCGTGGGATCGGCGGCCTTGAGCTCGCCTTCGAACCATGCGACCTGATCGGGATGAATCTCCCCCTCCGTCTCTCCGACATTGGAAAACAGTCCGATGATGGTCACAAACGGAGTGGTGAAGGTCCAATAAACATAGGGCAGATCCATCTGCGTGCGATTGGCGCCGGTCTTGAGTGAACCCGGCTGCTCGGGGGTGGTCGACATAAAATTCTGCACCCAGCCGTCGAGCGGAACCTTGGTGGGATCGACGGGGCCGTCAGCTGGATCATCGGGCTGACAATCGTGATTGCCGGGAATGGAGACGATGAAGCAGGGGTAGTTTTTGTAGGTCTGATAGAAATTGTCACCGTACTTGTCGATATCGCCGGCAAAATAGATGACGTCGCCGAGATGATAAAAGAATGCCGGCTTTTTGTTGGCGGGCAGATTCTGCGCATCGGTCGTCATCATGGCAGCGACGAAATCCTGCTGCTGGCCGCGATAATCGCCGGTATCTCCAACAGTGTGAAAGACCATGGAGCCGGTGCTGGTGATGGTGTTGATATCGTCTGCCGTCAACAACTGGGAGAGGTCGAATCGATACGGCAAAGGTCGCGCCGGTGGCAGAGGCTGAAAGGGATAATTCGGAATCTGGGCCCGATCGCCGGTCGGAGCCTGCACCTGCAGCTTGGGGCCGGAAATCGGTGGGAAATGGCTGCGGCGCTTCCCGGTGCCGCGGCCAGCGGTAAACGAACGAAGTGGACTCATGGTCTTCTCCTCTGCATGGTTTCTTTGCCTGATTTCTCAGGAATGTCCAGTTAGGCGCCCCCGTCCACGCGCATTCCGAGATGCGCGGGGCGCACGTTTCAATGTATCCGCACTGAACCTTGAACTTGAACCGTGAACTTGAAGATCCCGGAACAACATGAGGAGAAGAATTGCCGACAGCTTACTCCAACAGCGCACTTTGTCAAGTCAGGTAGCCGGAATTCTGGTGCTGTCTGAAAGATGCCTTGATTAAGGACAGCTGCCGCTTTGCCCCTCAGCGGGTTGGCCGCCCGTTGCAATTGTGCGCATCGAAATCAGCACGTACCTTTAAGATCAAGTCGTCGGTGCGTTTGAGGACATCTGGCTGAGCCTCAAATCGTTGGCCGCATAAGCTGCAGAAGGCAACTACAGGCTGGGCAGTTTCTATGTTGGAGAAACTGAGATACCGGTGTGAATCGGTCATGGGCGCCAGTGCAAACGTTAAGCGAAGCAATAGACCATGAGGAATCGGGGAAAAGCTGTACTCGACCGACTCTCCGCACCGCACACTTTTCCAGACAGCAGGTAAACCCCATTTCTGATGAGTACCGTAATTCACGGTGGCGTGCGTTAAAATAAGAGTATGTCCCGTGAATTGAATTTTGGGCCGTATGTCGATTTCGAAAACGGCAAGAAGGTCGTGCGCGATCTGACCTTCGGCAATCCCACGCCGGAGGGCGTGGTGCTGACGACGCTCGACTCGGCTGTCAACTGGATGCGCAAGAGTTCGATCTGGCCGATGACGTTTGGCTTGGCGTGTTGTGCCATTGAAATGATGTCGATGGGCGCGTCACGCTTCGACATTGCGCGCTTCGGCGCGGAAGTTTTCCGCCCGTCGCCGCGGCAGAGCGATCTGATCATCATCGCCGGCCGCGTCTCCTACAAAATGGCGCCGGTGATTCGGCAACTATGGGAGCAGATGCCTGAGCCGAAGTGGGTGATTTCGATGGGAGCGTGTGCGACTTCGGGAGGCGTCTTCCAGAATTATGCTCTCGTGCAGAGCGTGAACCAGGTCATTCCGGTCGATGTGTACGTGCCCGGATGCCCGCCGCGCCCAGAGCAGCTGATCTATGCCATCACGCTTCTGCAGGAGAAAATTCAAAAAGAGCGCGGAACCATCAAGAAGGCTCTGAACCTGGCGTGAGCCGCCGATCGGAGTGTGGGCTGGTACCAATCGATTGCAGAACTAACCGCAGCCTGGCCGACAACTTGCGTGTTCCGCGCGGCATCTCAGCTTGCCAACCGGGCTATAATAGCGTCAGTTGGCCCTGGGGTGCTCTATGGAACGTCTTCGCGGCGCGTCCTTTCTGCTTCTTTCCGCAAGCCTCGTGATGGTTCCTGCTGCGCATGGGCAAAGCTCGCAAGGCCAGAGCTCACAAGGGCCGACCCCAACCGCGAGCACAGATAAGAGCCAGCCGCAGGCTGCCACAGCGAATCCGGTCTCGACCGCGCATCTCCCTCCGCTCGCACCGGGTGCTCCGCCCATTGCCGGTAACGCGCCGCACATGTCGAAGCAGACGCGATACGAAATTATTCGCGATTTCGAAGCTCAGGTCGTCTACGCGCGCACAGCCTTCCCGATGGGCACCAAGGGACTTACGCTGAAGGACGGAACCTCGACGCCGACCGGTGTTGAACTGCAACAGGCGCTGGCGCTCTGGGGGCCGGCCATCAAGCCCGGCGACCCTGCGGAGATTTCGTACGTACAGATCAAAGACAATCACATTCACTTCGATATAAACGGCGGGCCGGTGCATCGCAGGAAGTGGTACGACCACATCGAAGTTTCGGGCACAGGCGGCGCCCCGGTTCCACTCTCGAATAACCAATCTCCGCAAAATCCCCATGGGACGTATCTGGATCTTTACTTCAACAAGTATGTGCCGGAGATGAGCGCGCAGCAGCTGCGCGATCTGCTGATTCCCGTACTCGACTTCAACGCGAGGAATAAGGAGCAAGCCTATCTCGATACCTTGCCGCCGAAGGTGAAGCAGGCGATCGAGGCTCATTACGTGATGGTGGGGATGAACACGGAGATGGTGCTGCATGCCAAGGGTAAGCCGCCGAAAAAAGTGCGGGAGAAAGATGGCGATACGGAGTATGAGGAATGGATTTACGGCGAGCCGCCGCAGGACGTGGATTTCGTACGCATTGTGAACGATGAAGTGATACGCGTCGAGACGATGAAAGCGGGCGGGCAGAAAATTGTGCGGACGCAAAAAGAAATCATTCTCGATCGTCCGGACGAGAACAAGGAAGCGAAGAAAACCGATCAGGACCGTCCGGCCAACGCTCCTACGCTCCGGCGTCCCGGAGAAGATGCCGGCGATGTTCCCAAGCCGGTGGACGGAGCGTCGCCAGTGCCGCCGATGCCGCCCCCGGACTTCCCCTCACCTCCGGGCAATCCCGGGCCGGGAGAAATCGTCGCCGCGCGCTATTGACGCCAGCGGGAAAAAGCAGATTCTTTCTCCTTCACGCTTGTCGGCATGACAAAGTTTGCGAGTGTTGTCCTCACCTGGCAGCCACGGTTGCGCCCGCATCTGCAAAAGAAAACGCGAGCGAGACGTTGGGATACTCCTGCCCATCCACTTCCACGTAGGGATAAACGAAATAGTTGAGCGGCTTGCCATCCTGCGCGGGATTGAGCTGAAGGTCGCGGCCCATGCTGAACTGGATACGGTTCACGTCATGCGATCCAAAAAAATAGTCGCGTTTTTCGGGATGCTTCCACGCTTCGGAGATATCGACGGGAATCCATCCCTTGCCGTTGATGTAGAAATCGGACCAACAGTGGTAGCCGGCGATTTCGGCAGCATGCTTGTCAGCGGGTAAGGGAAATCCGATTTCAAAGCGCGCCGGAATGCCTTGCGAGCGCGCCATGGCGATGAATAGCGAGTGAAAGTCGGTGCAATTGCCCTTTTTCGCGTCACAGGCGTAGAGCACATCGCCGCGTCCCCAGCCCGTGCCGGTTTTGTCGTACTTCAAGGTGGTGAAGACGTAATCGTAGATGGCGCGGGCTTTGTCGAGCGGCTGGGTCTTTCCGGCGGTGACTTGTGCGGCGAGATCTGCGGGCAGGCCGGTGACGGGAACCAGGGCGTCGGGTTGCAGGTCTTGCTTGCGCTCTTTGCTCGGGAGCGATGCGCCGACCAGGTGCAAAGGAGAATTCAGCCCGATGCGCTCGTGCCGGATGACATCGTATTCGATGTCGAAGTGCAACTCGGCTTGCGAGGCTTTCCCGGCTTCGCCAAAATAGATTTCGTTCCCGTATTTTTCCTCGCGCGTAGTGGAAAGCGGCAGATCGCCTTTGACGGAAACAACTTTGACTTCCTGGTAGCGATCCGAGTGTGCGGCCGGGATCCAGACGCGAACCTTCTTTCCGGATGGCAGGTTCTTCACCGTGAAAGCGTAATGAAAGGTGAAGTGCCGCGACTCCTGCGCGAAAGCAGAGAGAGTGAGGACGAGAAGAGGCAGCAATACGCGGATTAGGCGCAACATGAAGGGTTTCCTTTTCTGTTCTGAAAACTGAGGACTGAGAACGGTTCTTAACGACGCACGGGCGTTTGGAAGGAGTGCGCTCAAGTAAAGCCGCAGCGCCGATTGCGGAAATTGCTCATGCGGAAAAGATGCCGGTAGAACTGTCGACGTTGCGGTATTTTAGCAGGGATTGACTCTCAAGGAGGAGCGCATGTCGAAAGAGGAAGCGGTAATCTTAGCCAGCCGCACGCTCGGGCTGTTGATGATCGTTTGGGCATTGGCCGACCTTTCCCATCTGCCCGGAACTGCGTATACCTTCATCCACTACGCGAATGTGGAACTGTCTTCTCCAGCGGTCACTCAGTATTATCGGCACTCGGACCTTATCGCGTTGTGCTTTCTCATTACTCGTATCATCGGCTTTTCGCTCCTTGCCAGGTGGTTGTTCCAGGCTGGGCCCGAGGTCGTGGAAGCGCTCCTGCCGGGCGCGGCTCGTGAAATGCGCATGAGCGCCGGCGCAAACACTTCGAGCGACATCCTGTAAAATCCCTTCATGCCCCTCGCTGTTGAGTGTCGCGACCTGCGCAAGACCTACGATGGCAAGGTCGAGGCCGTGCGTGGATTGAATCTGGAAATCGAAACCGGAGAATGTTTCGGCCTGCTCGGACCGAACGGGGCGGGGAAGACCACGACCATCGAAATTCTCGAAGGACTGCTCGCGCCCACTTCGGGTCAAGTTTCCATTCTCGGCCACAGCTGGCAGGAAAACGAGCGCGAGATGCGCGAATGGCTCGGCATTTCGCTGCAGGAGACGCGCCTGTCGGAAAAACTGACCGTGCGCGAGACGATCGAACTGTTTGCCAGCTTTTACCGCC
>JASHOT010000045.1 GCA_030040965.1 Candidatus Sulfotelmatobacter sp.
CACGAGTCTGACGCGTCTGGCGTGCGAGTGCCGCGAGCCGTGGACGGTCGCACGCATCGCGGGGCATGGTGGCATCCGGATAGGCGAGAACTACGTGCATTCGCATCGCATGGAAACCTCACGCTGGTGGGCTGAGTGGTGGGCCTATGTATCAGCCGCGCGCCAGCCAAAGCGACGCAAGCGCGCCACGACGCAGCCAAAACGTGACTCCGGTCGTGTCGCACTGGGTACAAATTTAGGCACAGCGCGAAATACTGATGAAAGGGTGATTGTGCAGTGACTCCAACTTATTGTGCTGACAAGGGTTATGGTGGGCAGTGCAGGACTCGAACCTGCGACCTCCTGCTTGTAAGGCAGGCGCTCTAACCAGCTGAGCTAACCGCCCTTCACACGTAACTGAACTTCACGAAATTCGGAAGGGTCGTGCTTATCCCGAGTATATTTGACCCGCAAAAAGAGGGTCAAACATGGCGCCATATCGTCAGCTTCAACGCGCCATTGCTAAACTCTTCAACGTGGCATTCATGCACAAACGCGAGTAGCACGAGCGCCCACCGTTCCGGAATTCGCACCTCAAGTCATCTCCGCACTTCAAGTCAGCTTAACGTACGTTTTAGTCCCAGCCGACTCTCCGTGGCGCCCCTGCTAGACTGCATACGTGCGGCGGCTAATCGTCAACGCTGATGATTTCGGATTTACCTCGGGCGTCAATCGCGCCATTGTCGAAGCCGGCAGTCATGGGATTGTAACTTCGACCACGCTCATGGCTAAAGGCCAGAGGTTTGACGAAGCCGTCGAACTGGGGAAGAAAACGCCGCAATTGAGTATCGGCTGTCACGTCGTGCTGACCGATGGCACGCCGGTGCTGGACGCTTCGCAACTGCCTTCCCTCACGGTCGACTCGCAATTCCGCGACGGCATGTTCAGTTTCGCCGCCCGCGCGATGTCTGACCAGATCGATGCCGAGCAGATCACTGCCGAGGCTATCGCCCAGATCCGCAAAATCCAAGCTGCCGGAATTACAGTCTCACACTTCGACACGCACAAGCACACCCACATTTTTCCCAAGGTTCTTCGGCCGTTGCTGCGGGCGGCCGCTGCCTGCGGCGTACGTGCGCTGCGCAATCCGTTTGGACCGAGATTTCCGCTCCGGTCGACGCAATTGCTTACCCGTCCTAACTTGTGGACCCGCTTTGCCGAAGTGCGCGTGCTGCGCACTTTTGCGCGAAAGTTTCGTGAATCGGTTGACCGCGAGGGATTCATCACTCCCGATGGAACGTTGGGCATCGAAGTAACTGGCACACTCGACGAACGCCTTTTTCAGGCGATCGCTCGCAGCCTCCCCGAAGGGACATGGGAATTTGTCTGTCATCCTGGGTACAACGATAGCGAATTGCAGGCGGCTCGTACGCGTCTTCATCACTCGCGCGAAGTCGAGCTTCGGGTCTTGACCCTCCCGGCTGCCCGCGAACTGCTTGCCCGGCAGGGCATTGAATTGACTTCTTACCGAGATCTGGGGCGCGATCTAGTTGTAAAATCAGGGGCAAAGTAGGGCCCGCTCCCAAGCGGCAGCATCCTTCCGGAACCGAGTACTCTGGTAACCTGTCAAGTGACCCGCAAGTTTGTATCATTTATTACAATTCACCGTTTCTTTGTAAGCTGGAGGATTTGCTCATGTCGGCTCAAGGTGCAGCGCCGCGTGCAACTTTGGACCTCAAGGTCCGGGTCTGGGGCATGGGCTCAAATAACCAGCCATTTTTCCAGAACGCGAATGCGCAAAATATCAGTGCCACCGGCGCTTGTATCTACGGCATCGAACCGGAGTTGAAAGTGGGCGATGTGATCGGCGTGCAATACGAGGGGAAAAAGGCACGTTGCAAAGTGGTCTGGGTCGTCGATGCCGGTGCGCTCAAGAAAACGCAGGTCGGCGTTCAGTTGATCGCCGATCAGGATTGCCCCTGGACCTCTGCGCTACCTCACGATCTGAAGCCTGACGAACGCACGCAGGTGCGTCACGACAATCGCAGGAAATTTGTCCGCCATCGCATTTCGTTTCCTCTTGAGCTTAAAGATGAGCGCGTCAACACTCCTCTGCGAGTCAACGCGACAGACATCAGCGGCAATGGCTGTTATGTTGAAACCGTGATGCCTTTGCCGATCGGGACCGCGCTGCGCGTCGATCTCTGGATGGGCGAAGAACGCCTGACACCAACTGCGATCGTGCGTACACGCGACCCCGGGGTCGGAATGGGCATTGAGTTCACCGGCTTGCCCGAAGACATGAAAAAGGTTTTCCAGGCACATCTCGACAAGCTCGATCCGGGCATCGCTATTGGCCACAAAGAAGGCCAGTAGCGACGCTTGAGATGCCGGCCATTTCACGCTAACCGCCTTTTCTTATCTGCCGGCTGAAAACTCCTCCTCGTGTAAAATCTGCAACCACCACCCGTCTCAGCCATCGAATGACGAGCGAGAGTGGCCCTCCTCATGAAGATCGGTATTACCTGTTACCCGACGTACGGCGGCAGCGGAGTTGTAGCCACCGAACTTGGTCTTGAACTGGCCCAGCGCGGCCACGAAATCCATTTCATCTCGTATGCGCAACCCATTCGCCTGCGCGGAGCCGAAGCTAACATTCACTACCACGAGGTTGAGGTCTCTCGCTATCCGCTGTTCGACTATCCGCCCTACGATCTCGCCCTGGCGACCCGCATGGCGGAAGTTGCCCAGTTGTACGATCTCGACCTGCTTCACGTTCATTACGCGATTCCTCACTCGGTGAGTGCTATGCTTGCGCGTCAAATGTTGGCGGACGGTCCGCGCGGCCGGCGCTTGCCCTTTGTCACGACGCTCCACGGCACCGACATTACACTCGTAGGTCTCGATCGTTCTTATCTGCCCATCACTCGCTATTCGATCGATCAGAGCGACGGCGTGACCGCAATCTCCAACTATTTGCGTGACCGCACGCAGCGAGTCTTCGACGTCAAGAAGCGCATAGAGGTGATTTATAACTCGGTCAATTGCGACATTTACGCTCGCGATCCCGAAGCCGTCGCGAAAACACGGGCTGAGTTCGCTTTGAATAACGAGCGCATCCTTGTCCATCTTTCAAACTTCCGCCCGGTCAAACGCCTTACCGACGTGATTGAAATCTTCGACCGCGTGCACAAGCAGATGCCATCGAAACTGCTGCTGATCGGCGACGGGCCAGACCGCTCCGTGGCCGAATGGCTGGCGGTGCAAAAAGGCATTCACGACGATGTGTTATTCCTCGGCAAGCAAGATCAGATTCAGGATAAGGTTGCCGCTGCCGACATCATGCTGATGCCGAGCGAACTGGAATCGTTCGGACTTGCCGCGCTTGAGGCCATGGCTTGCGAAGTCGTGCCCATTGCCACGCGGGCTGGTGGTGTTCCCGAAGTGATCGATCACGGCAAGACTGGATATCTTGCCGACGTTGGCGACGTGGAGACGATGGCACGCTATGCCATTGAACTCTTGAGAAATGAGCACCAGCTGCGGGAAATGGGTAAACAGGCTCGAGCTGTAGCCATGGAGCGATTCTGCTCGACGAAAATCGTGAAACAGTATGAGGACTTCTACCGCCGTGTGCTCGAGCGCTCTTCGTAGAAACCTTCCGGCACCGAACTTGCCGCTTCGACCAATGGGAGTCGAATGCGAATCAAAGTTCCCTTCCCCTCGTGGCTGTCGATAGTCATGCACGCCGTGTCGCCGTAAAGAACCTGAAGCCGTTCGGAAATATTTGCCATGCCAATTCCCATCCCGGACCAGCTGCTGCTTTCTTCCAGCTGCGCGGCGCCCATTCCGACTCCGTCATCCTCTACTTCAATAATCAGCCTGGAATCGGAGAGCCGGCTTCGCAAGTAAATGCTGCCGCCTTCCACCTTCGGCGAGAGTCCATGTTTGATCGAGTTTTCAATCAGCGGTTGCAATAGCATGCTGGGCACAACCACATCCAGCGAAGCCGGATCGAGTTCCTTCACTACACGCAGTTTGTCGCGTCCGAACCGCACCACCTCGATATCGAGATAGTTGTCGATGAATTCGAATTCTTCGCGCAGCGGCGCGAATGTTTCCCCGGTGCTCAACAAGCGGCGCAGAATTGTGGCGAGTTTGGAGATGACTTCCCGGGCCATGTCCGGATCGAACCGCACCAGCGATGAAATTGAATTCAGCGTGTTGAAAAGAAAATGGGGGTTGATCTGGTTCTGCAGCGCTTCCATTCGCGCATGCAGCAAGAGCCGCTCCTGCTCTTCCAGCTTGATCTGAATTCTTACGCTGTTAAATATCTTCAGCTCAATGCCGATGGCAATAATCGAGGCCGCGTAGATGGCCACTTCCACCCAAAGATTGTCGGGAGATTGCAATACAAAAATTGGAAACGATCGGGCAACCTGGATCTGCAGAAAGCGCAAAACGACCACGGTCACAAAAAACATGATCTGCCAATCAAACAGGCGCGGCTTGGGAAGGTTTCGACGAATCAACCGGTAAATGCTCAAGTCGATAAAGGGAGAGAACGACCAGATATCGTCTTTATCGTGCGCCATTGTGCGCAGCTGTCCGCAAACAAAGCCACACAGCAGTAAAAACGGCAACGTGGCCCATTCGCCGTAGAGCACGGCCGGCACCGACATCAGCATGCCGCCGAGTGCCCCGGCCCAGCGTCCGCCGATCACTCCCAGCAAAAGCGTGGTTTCAAAACTCAGATCGCTGGCCAAGAAGCTCTTTTGCGAAAGCCGGATCCAAACCCCCAGCATGATCGGCAGCCCAAACCACAGCACCAGATAGATCTTCTGCCGCAGCGTGCGCTCTTCGCGGAACAAAAGAGACTTGAACTCCAGCGACCGCACCAGGCTGCTCGAAACGGCCGCAGCTACACCCAGTTTCACCAGAAGATTGACGAGGATGAGCCGCGGTTCCATGATCTTTTGATCTGTGCGTTGAAGAGAACCCGCTGCTCAAACTGTAGCACGAGGCTTGAACCTAATATCAGGGACGCAGGAGGAGACAGAGCCTGCAATGCAGAGTGTCGAGTTCTCTGTATCCACTCGGATGAGGGCAGCGCAGAGCTATGGCGCAGGTTTGGCGTTCGCATCGTTCCGAAATTCGGCCGCGCCTCAAATACAATCGTTCGCCCGCTTCTGGATCTCCCGTCGCGATGCCATTTCATCGGCTATGGCGGCTTTCTGAGTACGGGACAATGCCCTCTGGGCCGCCGGAAATACGATGCTGTCTTCAATCCGAATGTGCTGACCGTAGATGGTGGCGAGATCATTAACTGCTCGACGAAATCGATCTGCCTCGTGAGCCGAAAGGTGGCCTGCCTCCAGCCATTGCACGCCTAGCGCGTGAACCTCTGCGTGCAACCGATCGGCGCGCCGGTGGTCGTCTTCGAGCGCCTCCAAGGCCGAAAGCGCGTTCTCGATCTCCGCAGTATGAATCTCTCTGAGCCGTGGGAATAAAGATTCTTCCTCGTCTTTGGTGTGCTTGGGAGCTGCCTCGCGAAAATAACGCAGGGCGGTTTCAAGTGCCTTGCGGGCGTCAGAGGTCAACGGCGAATCGATGAACTGCGCGCCCCGCCGAAGCGAGCCGAGAAACATCTCGATACGACGATGACAGTCGGTCAGTAGCCCTGTTGGATCTGAAAAATCGTGAGTCTTCGTTCCAATTTGAACTGGCATTCTCAGGTCCAGCTTTCAATATAAGCCTTATTGTTCGTCAGTGGAGTTTCGAAACATCCGAGTCGACGCGATCGACGAACAGAGATAGAGGCCGAAGCAAGTCAGAAACATGCGACCCGAGAAAATCTCCGCCGGCCGTGCGCTGTGTGTTTTGAGCCCCAGTCAGTGCGCCTTTTCCATCGCGACGGCGCGCGGAAACAGGAGGTTGTTCTCCAGGTGAATGTGTTGGTGAAGGTCCGCTTCGAAAGCTGCCAGTGCCTTATAGAGGGTGTGATAGCTTATGCATGCA
>JASHOT010000046.1 GCA_030040965.1 Candidatus Sulfotelmatobacter sp.
GAACGGATATGGGCCGCAGAATTTGTACATGCTCACGTTGCGTCTCGACATTGGCTCCGACACTTCCGACGTAACGAAGCAGCAGTTCGGGATACGCAAGATCGAATATGCGGTTCCGGATTCCGAGAATCTTACGCTCTCGGTCAACGGAGTCCGGGTGATGGCACGGGGCGGAAATTGGGGCCTCGACGAAGCGATGAAGCGCATCTCGCGCGAGCGCCTCGACGCTCAATTTCACATGCATGCGCTGGCGAATCTGAACATCATTCGCAACTGGGTGGGACAGAGCACCAGTCCCGACTTTTACGATATGGCCGATAAATACGGCATCCTTCTGTGGGATGAATTCTTTCAGCCCAATCCATTCGACGGTCCGGACGTAACCGATATTCCAACGTATCTGGCCAACGTTACCGACAAGGTCGAGCGCTATCGCAATCATCCGTCGATCGCAGTGTGGTGCGCGCGGAATGAAGGCTACCCTCCCAAGCAGCTGGATGACACATTGAAAGAGCTCATGGGCCGGCTCGATCCAACGCGGTTGTATCAATCAAACTCCGCTGAAGGGCGCGGCGTCTCTTCTCATGGACCTTACTACTGGCGCTCCCCGCGTTTTTTTTACGCGCTGAATGAGAGTTTTAAGACAGAAACTGGATCAGTCTCCATCCCGACGATCGAATCGATACAAGGCATGATGCCGCAGAAAGATTGGGAGACCATCGACGATGATTGGGCACAACACGATATGGCCAAAGGAGCTCAGCGCGGCGATGAGTTTCCAACTTCGCTGGCGGAACGCTACGGCCACATTCGCAATCTCGCAGACTTTGTCCGCAAGGGGCAGCTTGCAACTTATGAAGCCTTTCGCGCGATGTACGAAGGCCGCAATGCGCAGATGTTCAAAGCGACCACGGGCGTGCTCAGTTGGATGAGTCATCCCGCGCAGCCGAGTTTTGTCTGGCAGCTGTATCACTTCGACCTCGAGCCCAATGCCGCGCTCTACGCGGCCAAGAAGGCCGCTGAGACGGTTCACGTACAACTCAATGAAGCCAATCGCGGAATCGAGGTGGTGAATAATCGGCCGGAGGCGCTGCACGACGTCTGCGTAAAGCTCTTGATCTATCGTTTCGACGGAACCCTGGATTCACATGAAACATATTCTCTGGCCCAGGTCCCGGCAAGCAGCACGGTCAAGGCGGCTCAGATCGAAGTGAATGCCCGCATCACTCCACTTTACTTCGTCAAGCTAAATTTGCTGGATGCGAGTGGAAACTTGCTTTCCACAAACCTGTACTGGCAACACGTAGCACAGGATCAATTCGACGGTCTTATGAGTCTTCCAACGGTTGTGCTCGACGCATCGGCAGAATCTCACACCGAGGGCAGCAATACGTCGATCAATGTGACTTTGCACAACACTACGAACCACGTGGCTTTGCTCACGCATCTCCAGCTTCATCGGAAAAAGAGTGGACGCCGCGTGCTGCCGGTTTTTTACTCCGAGAATTACATTTCGCTCGTGCCGCGTGAAGCTGTAGTTGTAAAGATCGAAGCAGCAACAAAAGATCTTCAGGGGGATCTTCCTCTGATCGAAGTCGACGGATATAACGTGGACGTAAAGCCAGTCGATGGCGCGGTGTCGATCGCACTCAACCTCAATGCGCAACCATCGCACTGGCCGGCTTCCAACATTGTTCCGGAGAGTCCTTACCAATCCGGTGCCGCAAATCATTAATGACGCGCAGGAAGGTTGGTAAATGTGTGTAAATTATTGAGAGAATTCAGACCGCAGTGCTGTCCTGCCGACAGTCGCATGAAGTCCGATTGCGTCAATAGGCACGCGGATTTTCTGATTGTCCTTCGTTTTTTGAAACAGCCACATAGCGTAAAATTTTGTTTCCTGGCCTGAGAAGTTTGAAAATTCCTTGTAGTCGTCCTCTATAATCTGCGCATCAAAGTGCTTTTTCGATCCTTGACTCTAGTTGCAAATGTCATGTTTTGCAGGCGTTAGCGGTTGTCGAGTTTTCCCAAAGAAAAATCATGAATCAGGAAAAAGCCGCCAACCTCGCTCCTCCGGATCATCAACGTCCTCCTCATGAGGGATCTGGAGGTAAGAAGAAAACCTATTGGGCCTGGATCATCGTCTTCCTGGGGGTGGGCCTGATCGTCGTATGGGCTTTCTACCATCACGACGAGGGAAAGGGTGCGCAACCGTCGGCATCGGGCGGACGGCGTGGCATCTCTGGTCCAATCACTATCGCAACAGCGACCGCGCAAACGGGAGATATCGGCGTATATCTCGATGCGATTGGCACGGTCACCGCGCTGTACACAGATTCCATCACTGCGCAGGTCACGGGTGTCATCACTGCCGTTCATTACAAAGAAGGGCAAGAAGTGAAAAAGGACGACCCGCTGATCGATATCGATCCACGGCCCTATGAAGCCACCGTGATTCAGGCGCAAGGAGCTTTGGAGCGGGATCAAAATATTCTGGCCCAGGCTCAGATGGATTTGGAGCGCTACAAAGACGCGTGGGCTAGGAACGCCATCCCGAGGCAAACGTACGAAGATCAGGAGAAGATTGTTCTGCAGGACCAGGGGACGGTAAAAAATGATGAAGGGACCCTGCGTTATGACCAGGTACAGCTCGCCTATTGCCACATCACTGCACCGATCAACGGCCGGGTCGGCCTGCGACTGGTCGATCCGGGAAATCTGGTCACCGCCAGTGCGACGACGACGCTGGTCGTAATCACCGAGATGCAACCGATCACTGTGGTGGCCACGATTTCCGAGGACAGTCTGCCCGAGGTCCTGTCTCAACCGCACCACGGTATCGATCTGCCGATTGAGGCGTGGGATCGGGCGAATGAAAAGAAAATTGCCGGCGGAAAAGTCATATCCTTCGACAACCAGATCGACACCACCACGGGAACGGTGAAAGTACGCGCCCAGTTCGATAACAAGAAAGGTGCCCTCTATCCAAATGAATTCGTAAATACACGACTGCTGGTCAAAACGCTTCATGACCAGATTCTGCTTCCGAGTTCGGCGGTCCAGCACAACGGAAGCGCAGCTTTCGTTTATGTAATCCAGAACTCGAAAGGCAGCGTGGCTGATTGTGGCCGCCCGAATCAGGATTGCTCCGCCAGTATGCGCAACGTGAAAACGGGCGTTTCGGAGGGTGGAAAAACGGCTGTTCAAGGCGTAAATGAGGGGGAAGTTGTTGCCGATAGCAGCTTCGATAAGCTCCAGAACGGCGTGAAGATCGTGGTTTCCGAGACCCCGCTGCCAACGACTTCCAGCCAGGGGAACGCTCAGTGAGTCCGTCGCGCCCGTTTATTCTGCGGCCGGTCGCCACGATTCTGCTGATGACGGCAATTCTGTTGGTTGGCATAGTTGCGTATACGCAGTTACCCATCTCGGCGCTTCCTGAGGTCGACTATCCCACTATTCAGGTTCTGACGTTTTATCCAGGCGCAAGTCCGGACGTCGTGGCGACAACGATTACCGCTCCTTTGGAACGCCAATTTGGCGAAATGCAGGGACTCAGCCAAATGACTTCCACGAGCGCGGGAACCGTCTCGGTCATCGTGCTGCAATTCAGCCTTTCGCTTGAGATCGACGTGGCCGAGGAAGAGGTGCAGTCCGCGATTAATGCGGCGCAGAGTTACCTTCCGGCAAATCTTCCGACACCTCCCATCTACAGCAAAACGAATCCTGCAGATGCGCCAATTCTGACATTGGGCGTCACATCTGACAGCATGCCGTTGTCGCAGGTCGAAGACTTGATCGACACGCGCCTCGCCCCGAAGCTTTCACAGTTGAACGGCGTAGGGCTGGTCAGCATCAGCGGCGGACAAAAACCGGCGGTACGAATCCAGGTCAATCCTACGAAATTGTCTTCCTATGGCATCAACCTGGAAGATGTGCGTACGGCATTGACGGAAACCAGCGTGAATTCTGCCAAGGGGAATTTTGACGGTCCGAGGCAGGATTATCAGATCGACGCCAACGATCAGATTACCGATGCAGGCGACTACAACAATGTGGTCGTTGCTTACCGAAACGGCGCGCCGGTTTTGCTGAAAGATGTTGCCAATATCGTAAACGGGGTCGAGAACGCGCAACTCGCCGCGTGGATGAACAGCACTCCGGCCGTGGTGTTGAACATTCAGCGCCAGCCGGGCGCGAACACGATCAAGGTGGTGAAAAGCATCAAGACAATTCTGCCGTCGCTGGAAGCCAACCTGCCCAGTTCGGTGCACATCACGCAGCTTACGGACCTGACTACCAGCATCAACGCTTCCGTCGCCGACGTTGAATTTGAGCTGATGCTGACGATCGCTCTTGTGGTGATGGTCATCTTCCTTTTTTTGCGAAGTCTTCGCGCCACGGCGATTCCAAGCGTCGCGGTCCCGCTGTCGCTGGTCGGCACATTTGGGGCGATGTACGTTCTTGGCTACAGCCTCGACAACCTGTCGCTGATGGCGCTGACGATTTCGACGGGCTTTGTGGTTGATGACGCGATCGTCATGATTGAAAACATCGCGCGCTACATCGAGGACGGCGAACCGCCGATGGAAGCAGCCCTGAAAGGCGCGGAGCAAATCGGCTTCACGATTCTTTCGCTGACGGTATCTCTGATCGCAGTTCTCATTCCGCTGCTCTTTATGCGCGATGTAGTGGGACGCCTGTTTCGAGAATTTGCTGTGACTCTGGCGGTCACGATCATTATTTCGGCGGTGGTTTCGCTGACATTAACGCCAATGATGTGCTCGCGCATTTTGCGTCACAATCCAGAGTCGCAGCAGAGCCGCTGGTTTCAAATGTCGGAACGCGCCTTCAACAGCCTCATCGAATTCTATGGCCGCACGTTGAAAGTGGTTTTGCGTTATCAGACCACCACTCTTCTGATTGCCGTCGCGACCCTCGTGGTCACGGTTTTTCTCTACATCGTCATTCCCAAAGGCTTTTTCCCGGTCCAGGATACCGGGGTGATTCAGGGCATCTCGCAGGCTCCGCAGTCGATTTCGTTCAGCGCCATGGCTGAAAAGCAGCAGCAACTCGCTTCGATCATTCTTGACGATCCTGCGGTCCAGAGTTTGTCGTCGTTCATCGGTGCCGACGGCACGAACACGACTCTCAATAGCGGGCGCATGGCAATCAATTTGAAACCGATCGAAGAGCGCTCGCTGAACGCGTCCGATGTGATTCGCCGGCTGCAGCAAAAGCTCGCCGGCGTGCAAGGCATCCGTCTTTATATGCAGCCGGTCCAGGACATCACCGTAGACGATCGCGTCACGCGCACGCAGTATCAATACACGCTGGAGGACCCCGATATTAATGAGCTCGATGAGTGGACCGGGAAATTCGTGGACCAGCTCAAAAAGATATCTACCCTCGAAGACGTGGCGACCGATCAGCAAACTGGAGCGCAGGCTATCGCGGTGAACATTGACCGGGTCACGGCGTCGAGGTTAGGGATCGCTCCTGCGACGATCGATAACACGCTTTATGACGCGTACGGACAGCGCCAGATCAACACTCTTTATACGCAGCTGAACCAGTATCACGTGATTCTGGAAACGCAGCCCTCATGGCAGCAGGATCCGGCCAAGCTGAGTGCTCTCTACATCCAGTCGCAGGCATCAGCGAGCGCTACCGGCGCAGCGGCATCGACCTCTTTTTCGGCTTCAGGATCGAGTTCGGCGGGTTCGAATGCGACCACAACTTCCGTGCTTTACACGCCATCGGCGGCAACTTTGCAACCCAGCGGCACGGTGCTGACGGCGAGTAATAGCACAACAGCCAGTTCATTGAATGGTGGGAGCTTCGCTGGTACGACTCCGAATACGCTTGTTGCCGCGACAAGCGCCAATGCGGTTCCGCTCAGCGCTTTTGTTCACGTATCCAATACGAAGGAATTTCTTTCCATCAACCACCAGGGGCAATTCCCGTCGGTTACTGTTTCCTTCAATCTTGCGCCCGGCGCCTCGCTGGGTACGGCGATCAGCGACATCAACAAAATCGCGGCTGACATAAAGTTTCCGGCAAGTTTGCAGGCTCAGTTTCAGGGCACTGCCGCGTCGTTCGAAAACTCGCTATCGAACGAAGCGCTGTTGATTCTGGCCGCGCTGGTAACCGTGTACATCGTTCTCGGCGTGCTGTATGAGAGCTTCATTCATCCAGTCACCATTCTTTCAACCCTGCCCTCGGCCGGGGTTGGCGCTCTTCTCGCGCTGATCTTGTTTCGTCAGGATCTCAGCGTAGTCGCAATCATCGGGATCATCCTGCTGATCGGCATTGTGAAGAAGAACGGCATCATGATCGTCGATTTCGCTCTGGAAGCCGAGCGTCAACACGGCAAGAATTCGACCGACGCGATTTACCAAGCGAGTTTGCTTCGCTTCCGCCCGATCATGATGACCACGATGGCCGCGCTGCTGGGTGGTATTCCACTCGCGCTTGGCCGTGGATACGGTTCGGAATTGCGCCGTCCCCTCGGAATCGCCATGGTTGGCGGCCTGCTCGTGAGTCAAGTACTTACTCTCTATACGACGCCGGTCATTTACATCTTCTTCGATCGTCTGGCGCAGCGCTTCGGCAAACATGCGGCAGGGCCTCGCGCCGGAGTGAGCGATTCCGAAGCGCCTCCGGAGAATGCATGAGCCTTTCCGAACCATTCATTCACCGGCCCGTCGCCACGACGCTGCTCACCCTTGCAGTCGCAATTGCCGGAGCAATCGGCTTTACGGTGCTGCCGGTCTCGCCCTTGCCGCAAGTCGACTTTCCGACAATCTCCGTATCAGCCAGTCTTCCCGGTGCGAGCGCCGAGATCATGGCATCCTCAGTGGCAACCCCTCTGGAGCGACAATTTGGTCACATTGCCGGCATCACGGAGATGACGTCATCGAGTTCATTGGGAAATACCTCGGTGACTCTGCAGTTCGACCTCTCGCGCAACATTGACGGCGCGGCGCGCGATGTCGAGGCCGCGATCAACGCGGCGCGAAGCTACCTTCCTGCCAATCTGCCGGCGAACCCGACTTACAGAAAAGTGAATCCTGCGGACGCGCCGATCATGCTTCTCGGACTGACCTCCGACAAGTACAGTACGCCCAAGCTGTACGACGAGGCGTCGACGGTAATCATGCAGAAACTTTCGCAGATACAAGGCGTCGGACAAGTCGTAGTGGGCGGCGGTGCATTGCCTTCGGTGCGCGTCGAGGTCAATCCGACAAAACTTGAAAGCCACGGCCTGACGCTCAGCAATATCCAATCCCTGCTGAGCCTGCAAAATGCGGACATGCCGCGCGGCCGCTTTGCCAATAATGCGGTCACGGCCGATATCATTACGAACGACCAAATTTCCGCGGCAGACCAATATAAGCCGCTGATCGTTGGCTACAACAATGGCACGGCCATTCATCTCTCGGACGTCGCCGACGTGGTTGACTCCACCCAGAACCTGCGAACCGCGGGATACCTTGATGGTCATCCGTCGATCACGGTCATCATTTACCGCCAACCCGGCGCGAACATCATACAGACCGTGCAACGCGTTCGCGCGCAGCTGCCTTTTCTGCAGGCCATATTGCCTCAGGGTATTAGCGCGACCATCGTTCTTGATCGCACCACCACAATTCGTGCTTCCGTCAACGATGTGGAGCGCACGCTGATCATTTCGGTCATTCTGGTTGTGCTGGTGGTGTTCTTTTTTCTTCGCAATGCTCGCGCGACCATTATCCCCAGCGTCGCGGTCCCCGTATCGCTGGTGGGAACGTTCGCCATCATGTATCTGGTGGGTTTCAGCCTCGACAATCTCTCTCTAATGGCACTCACGATCTCCACGGGATTCGTGATTGACGATGCCATCGTGGTGATGGAAAACATTTCGAGGTTTCTGGAGCAGGGGATGAAGCCGATGGAGGCGGCCCTCAAGGGAGCACGCGAGATTGGCTTCACGGTATTTTCCATCAGCATTTCACTGGTTGCCGTCTTCATTCCGATCCTGCTGATGGCGGGAATTGTCGGCCGCCTCTTCCGGGAGTTCGCGGTTACCCTGGCTACAGCCATCCTCGTGTCGATGGTTATCTCCCTCACAACGACGCCCACCATGTGCGCTCATTTGTTGAAGGCGGAAAAACCAGAAGAGCATGGGCGCATTTATCGCTGGAGTGAAAAGTTTTTTTC
>JASHOT010000047.1 GCA_030040965.1 Candidatus Sulfotelmatobacter sp.
GACGACCGTCGCTTCCTGCACTTCGTTCTGCCCCAGCAGCAGGTTGGTGGCGCCGGAGTTGTTGACGTTCAGGAAGGGATCGTTGTCATACATGCCGTTCAGGGTGAATAAGTTCGACGTGGCGGAAACTCCGAAGCTGGAGAAGTTCCCCATGCCCATGCCGGTGTTCATGACGGAACCGGCAGAAGTCTGCGCGATGAAGGTGAGATCGTTGCCTGGGTTGGGCACTTCGGAAATTTCCCGCGCATTGAACGTGGTCGAGACTTCTGTGGTCTCGGTCTGCAGTAGAGGAGCTTCGCCGCTGACTTCAATAGTCGTGCCGGTGGGGCCGAGTTCCAGCTTGGCATTAACGATCGCCGTCTGCCCGATGCTGACCGTCGTCGTCGCCGCCGACGTCTTGAAACTGGGCGCGGTGACGGTAACGGAATACGTGCCGGGTTCGAGCAGCGGGAACAGATAACTTCCCTGCGCATTCGTGATGGTCGTTTGTGTGAAACCTCTTTCTACGCTCCTCACATTCACCGTAATATTGGGCAGAACTGCGCCGCTGGGATCGGTCACGGTTCCGCTGATGGCGCCGTTAGTCGTGCTTTGCGCCAGCAATCCGCACGGAACTGACAGGCTGCATATGGTGGCCAGGGCAACAATCCAGATCGATCGATGAAATCGCATTGACTCCTCCGCAGGTTGAAGTTCTCTTCCGGCACGTTCGTGGGAGAAATTGAGCACTCTCGACCTAAGCCGGCTTGCCCGCCTTCGCGGCGCGACACCGGCGGAGGAGCATTCGGCTGGCCAACAAGGGGAGTCGCAGATCACCAAGTCACGGATCAATGAAAATTGAATACGAGCGTACAGCCGCGAAAAACAGGCAAACGAGATTGTGATTCGTGTTTTGACGCTGACGGAGGGCCGGATGCGGGAACTCTACAAGAAAAGGAAACCTAACACCCCGCGACATACGAAAAAACAGAGGACAGTTTGCCGCCAACTGCCATTAAGAGAGTGGACCACGACAATCGTGCGAGACGAACGCGCGGAAATTCGTAACGAAACATGTGGGACGAACATACAAAAATTCATGACGAACCGCCGAAGTTGCGCGCACGCGCTGAAACAACTAATCCCACTTCTTCAACCGAAGCCTGAGACTGCACGCAGCCGGTGATTGTTATCACTTAGACCTGCGATTGCGGTCACTGCAGGATTGGTGATGGAAGATTGAAATCATTGCGTTCAAAGGTCGGTCATCAGACCACTTTCTCCCTGTGAGCACGATCACCAGGTCCCTCTCGATGCATGGCCTGCAGGCGATTCCAAGAAGCCGAGTCTACTCCGAAGTCGCCAGGCAACTGCAAACCCGCATCGTCAACAAGCTGAAGCCAGGAGACATGCTGCCTCCCGAGCGCGAGTTGGTGCGCCGGTTCGGGGTGAGCCGGGGATCGATCCGCGACGCGATTCGCAGCCTGGAGGTCCTGGGGCTGCTCGAGCCGCGCCAGGGGATTGGAACCGTGGTTCGCGAACCTTCGGCAGAGGCGGTGCTGACTCAGGTCGCCAGCGCATTGCTGCAAGAGCAGAAGGTGATTCGTGAACTTCTGGACGTTCGCAACATTATTGAACCGGCGCTGGCGCGGCGTGCGGCGTTGCATGCGACTTCGGAGCAGATCGCAGAGATGCACGCCATTCTCGATCACCAGACGGAGACAGTTCGCGCCGGCGGAACTGGGATTAAAGAGGATTCAGCGTTTCACTATGCTATTGCTCTGGCTGCAGACAACGGCACGATGATGAAGCTGGTTCGCGTGCTGATGGATCTTTTACACGAGGCGCGCGAGCGGTTTACGCAGAAAGCAGGACGCGCAGAAAAATCTCTTGCGGGGCACTGGCGGATTTTGACGTCGCTGGAGCGACGGGATGAGGATGGCGCCGAACAGGCGATGCGCCGGCATCTTTCGGAAATTGAAAGGCTGGTTCTCGAAAAGCTTTAAACGAAATGGAGGTTTGCCACATGGGTAAGTTATTGGCCGTAGAAGTGATTTACCGAGGGGTCTTTCAAAAGACCCTGGCGAAAAACATCACGCGCGGCGTAGTGCTGGCCGCGCATAACGAAGGCAAGCTGGGTCTTTCCTTTGGCCGCTACGGAGACGCTCCGGAGCGCAACGGAATTCCTGCCAAGAGCTTCGCCATTGTCGCCGACGATGAGCAAACGCTTGAGGCCGGAATGGCCCAATACGAGCCGAAGCAGGTCGACGTAACCGTCGTGCTCGACGACACACTCTCGAAGGGCACGGAGTCCTGGGCGTGGTACGGGCTGCAGCCGGTGCATCATGCGCTGAAGCCTGGACACACGCTGATCGTTCTCTCCCTACAGGATGCTCCGGCTCTGCTCAAGAGCATTCATCGGCGGGAGACGCCTTACAAGCTGGGAATTCTGAAGGGCGTCACGAATTTTTCCGGCATGTGGGTTTACAAGGACGATCACACCGACGTGCGCGTTCTGGGCGCTATTGCAAAGGCGCTCCCGGAACTCGTCGGTCTGAAGGCAGTCGAGCAATTCATCGCCGAAAAGCTGAAAAACGAATTGAAAGTGACATCGGCTGTGCTGGCATTCGATCGCTTCAAGACAGTCGAGGTGAAAGCGGGTGAAGGCAATCCGGAAGATCTGCCGAAGTTCGAGCTGCTCAAGTGGGAGGACATGCGACAGGGAGTTTCGATCAAAGGTCAGCCGCAGGGCGGACCGTACAAAAATGATGTGACAAGGGAAGTCGGCGGATTCCGTCCGGTTCGCAATGAGCTGTTCAAGAAATACTCGACGCGCACGCAACGGCCGGTCGTGAACTTCAAGACCTGCACGAAGTGCACGCTGTGCTGGCTCAATTGCCCGGATGCTTCGTTCGACGTCACTCCCGAAGGCACCTACGACGCGAATCTGGAAGCCTGCTGCGGATGCGGCATCTGCGAAGACGTTTGCCCGGTGAAGGATTGCATCACCATGGTGAACGAGTCCGAATTCCACGACAACAAGAGCCAGTGGGAGGCGTTCAAGAAGAATCAGGATGCCTACCTGAAATGGCTGGAGAAGACGATCAAGGAAGCCGAGCCAGAGGAAAAGCGGGCTCATGGATTCCGCTATCGCGGGCAATACAAGGAGCAGGTGACTGAGGCGCTGGAAGTGGCGCACAAAGCCTGATTCCGCCCTGCGACTCGCGGGCAGGAGTGCCCGCGCCACTGCAGATTGAAGACAAGGAGATTCAGATGGCGACATTAACTTTGCCGGTTGAAGAGAAGAAGAAAGTTCAAGAGCAAGAAGCCCTGATCACCGGAGCGGAAGCCATTGCGATTGCCTGCAAGCTGGCCAACGTCGACGTGGTCACGGCTTATCCGATCCGGCCTTACGACACGGTGATGCAGTACATCAGCCAACTGGTCGCAGACGGCGAAATGGACTGCGAATATATCGCGGCGGAAGGCGAGCACTCACAATTTGAAATCGTCAAGCATGCTTCGGTCTGCGGCGCGCGCGTTTTCTGCGGATCGAGCGGCGTGGGCTGGATGTATGCCATGGAAGCGCTGACGGTCACTCCGGCACTGCGCGTGCCGATGGTGGCGATGGTCGGCAACCGTGCGCTCGATGATCCCGGGGCGTTCGGCGTGGAGCACAACGACGCTCTCGCGGTGCGCGACCTGGGCTGGCTGCTGACCTGGGTCGACAGCGCGCAGGAAGCGCTCGACACCGCGCTGATCGCCTATCGTGTGGCGGAAGATCGCCGCATGTTCGTTCCGCTGGCTCTGAGCTGCGATGGGGCTTTCCTCACGCACTCGCAGGCGCTGGTGAAAATTCCGGCCGCCGAACAGGTGAAGAAGTTCCTGCCTCCCTATAACCGCGGCGATCTGCTGCTCCATCCCGATAACGTGATCTCGGTGGCGCCCCAAGCCAACGAAGACTGGGTGATGGAGATTCGGCGCCAGAACTATGCCGTCACGGAGCGCGCCTGCGACGTGATCCGCGAAGTCTATGCCGACTTCGAGAAGACGTTTGGCCGCAAGTATGGCAATCCGTTCTTCGAGGAGTACCTGACCGAGGATGCAGAAGTCGTTCTGCTCGGAATGGGCACGATGTCGACGCCGGTGAAAGTTGCGGTTCGCAAGTTGCGCGAAGAAGGCAAGAAAGTCGGATTCGTGCGGCTGCGCTGGTTCCGGCCGTTTGCCGGTCCGGAGATCGCGAAATGCCTGGAGCGCTTCAAGGCCGTCGGCGTGATCGATCGCGACTTTTCCTTCGGATCGCCAAATCTCAGTGGAGTTGTGGCGACGGAAGTTCGTGCGGCGATGTACACGGGAGCGAGCACCAGACCGCCGGTGCTGGGCTTCATCTGCGGGCTGGGCGGACGCGAAGTCACCGTCCCGGACGTGGAAGAGATCACGAAATCGGTTTTCGAAGCTGCCAAAGGAAAAGCGCAACCCCTGACGCAATGGATCGGGCTGCGGGGATAGGCGCACTGCGCTTATCAAAAGCCGGAAAGGACATGAATCAATGAGCACAACATTTGTGGAAGAGAAACCAACACAGGAACTGGAAGCCTTCAAAGGAGTCAAGAAGGTTCCGCATGAGGAGTATTACACGTCCGGCCACCGCACCTGCCAGGGCTGCGAATCAGCGCAGATCATGAAACTGATGGCGAAGGCCGCAGGGCCACGAACCATCGTTCTGGGCAGCACGGGTTGCATGTACGTGGCCAACACGTCGTACTACTCGACGCCATGGGGTGTGCCCTGGATGCATACGCAACTGGGCAGCTCCGGCTCGGGCGCTCTGGGCGTCGCGGCCGCGCTGCGCGCACAGATGCGCAAGGGCACGATGAAGGATGAGCCGATCAATGTCATTGCGTTTTGCGGCGACGGCGGCGGCGCGGACATGGGCCTGGGCGCGATTTCGGCCACCATGACCCATCCCGACTACAACCTGCTGATCCTGATGTACGACAACGAGTCTTACGCCAATACGGATATCCAGATCTCCGGAACGTCTCCGTATGGCGTGAATACTTCGTTCAGCACGCCGGGAAAAGTACGCCGCATCATGCATCATCGCTGGAAAAAGAATGTTGCGGCGCTGATGCTGGCTGGCCATCCGACCTGCAAGTATGTAGGGACGATTTCGACGTCGTATCCGCTGCAGGCGATGAACAACATCCGCAAGGCGTTGTCCATCGGCGGGCCAACCTTTATTCACTGCCTGAACCCCTGCCCGAAGGGATGGGATTTTGATCCCGTGCTTTCGTTCCAGCTGGGCGAACTGGCGGTCGAGACCGGAATTTGGCCGCTGTATGAAGTCGAGAACGGCAAGCTGAAGCTCTATGGCAAGACGGAAAAAATTGCCAACGGAAAATTCAAGCGCCTGCCGGTTCGCGAATACTTGCTCAAGCAGGGACGGTTCGCGCATTTCGTCGAGGAAGATATTGAATTCTTTCAGAGCAAGGTGGATGAAATGTGGAACAAGTGGCTGGTGCCGGGAATCATCCCGCTCCAGAAAGATGTCGCAACTGAGTAAATAGGACCCGCTGCTCGTGGAGGGCAGCGGGATTTTTTCAAGATCACTGGCTGCAGATTGCGGCTGGAACCTTGATAAGAATTTAAGAAACGGGCAGCCAATTTCGGATTCCCAAATGCACTCCCAGGCTGCTCCCTTGTGTGAATCATTAGCCGATGGTTGACCCGAGATCGGCAATTGTTGGCAGCAATTGCTAGCCGCAATGGTTAGACGCGCGCCTGCGCGGGCGAATGCGCCGTTCTCGAGAGGGAGAGACGGAAATGAAGACCCAGGTTGTGGCTATGCAACCGCGAAATCCTGCCGACAATTATGGTGCGATCGCCGGCAACCGCTGGATCCAGCTGGTATGCGGCGTGGTCGCGATGATACTGATCTCCAATTATCAATATGCCTTCACATTGTTCACTCCGGGAATGAAACTGAGCTTCCCGGGTGTGCCGTACGCAAAGATCGCCGCCATTTTTTCCGCGTTCATTTTTTTTGAAACCTGGCCGATGCCGGTCGCGGGATACTTTGTCGATAAGCTCGGCATCCGCAAACTGATGACTTTCGGCGCCGTCTGCATCGCGCTGGGATGGGTTTTGGGCGGAACGCTCGCCAAGAGCCCGTTTGATCTCTACATTTATTACGGGCTCATCGCGGGAACGGGCGCGGGAATCATCTACATCTCATGCGTGGCCAACGCGGTGAAGTGGTTTCCCGACAAACGCGGGCTGGCCGTGGGCTTGACGGCAGCAGGATTCGGCGGCGGAGCCGCGCTCACCGTAATCCCGATTGCCAACTCCATTCACAATCTGGGATGGGGCCGGGCCATGGCTATTTGGGGATTCGCACAAGGATTGATCGCCCTGGTCGCGGCAATGATCCTGCGGCATCCGCCGGCGGGATGGATTCCCAAGGGCTGGGATCAGCCCGCGAAACAATCCCGTAAGGCAGTCGTGCAATCGAAGGTAAATTTCACCTGGACTCAAACTCTGGGACGACCGGAATTCTATCTGCTGTACACAATGTTTTTCTTTGCCTGTGCCGGCGGGTTGATTGCAACCGCGAACCTGTCGCAAATCGCCAAGTCGTTGCACTTGAGTGATGCAACCGTTCTAGGTTCCGCGATCGTACCGTTGACCGTAACCCTGACGTCGATTTGCAACGCCGCCTCACGCATTCTTTGGGGATCGGTTTCGGACCGGTTAGGCCGCGAAAATACCATGTTCCTGACGTTTGGAATCGAGGCGGTGCTGGTGTTTCTCGTGACCAGAATCGCCGGCGCAGCCGCTGGATTTGTGGTGCTGTTCTCGCTGGTGTTTTTGTTCTGGGGTGAGATTTACTCGCTGTTCTCGGCTACGACCGGTGATGTATTCGGTTCGAAGAATGCATCCGCCAACTACGGTATGGTGTACACGTCGAAGGGGCTCGCCTCGCTATTCGCCGCGCCAGGAGCGGCGGCGCTGGCTGCCTTTCTCGGTGGATCATTTAACGTGCCGTTTTATGTCGCGGCGGTGCTCTGTGCGATTGCGGCACTCTTTTCGTTATTCGTGCTCCGGCCGCTGGTGCGCAGCCGCTTGGCGAAAGAGACCGCTGAGCAGGTGACCGAAGTCAAGGTCGGCGCCGAGACAAGAGTAGAGGAAAAAGCCGAAGAAGAGCATCTGGTCAGTGCGTAGGCAGGTAAGACTCAGAGAGCAACAATAAACTTCGCTAGCGGACCGCGGCTCCTGTCGCGCGTGGTGTAACCGCGCTTGGTGCGACCGGGTGCGGTGCAACCGGGTGAGGCACGCGGCCAAAGAGGATTCCGGTTTCTACCTCAACCGGCCTGCCATCGCGCAGGTAAGGTTTAAACTTCCACTGCTCCAGGGCATCGCTGATCGCTTTTGCCTGATCGGGAAATGCACTGATGAAGTGAATGTGTTTTATCTTTCCCTGCGTATCAATGATGATCCGAACCGGGACCGGACTGAACCGATGTTCGGTAAAGATCGGATCAACCCGGTCGACCAGGTTTGAGTCTTGGGCATAATCCTTGATGCAAACCGGGACAGATCCCCCGCCCTCTCCTGCTGTGGCGCTGACATCGGCTGGCAATTTCATTCGGTTGAGGTCCAGCATCAAGCTGTCGAGTAGTTTCGTGTCGCGGCTGGTCAGCACAAATTGCAGAGCGTGGCAACGAATATCAATCGCCAGAACATACCAGTGCAGCTCTGCTGCCGGAGACCAGTAGGAAAAGAAACTGAATGTGCGGCCTGCGATCTTCATCGGAGTGGGCGCCGCCTCCACTTTGTAGTAATCCTGCAAGTGGTCGTTGAGGAATTGGTTAAGCTCAAGGGCATTTGTCGTGGGTAGCGGCGTGAAAAACAGATCCTGCGCCGTAATCAACATGCTCGCTGAATCAGGTCCGTCTTTTCTGGGACCGATTTGGGCGAGCACATAAAGACCGCTTTCCGACGGAGGCGGGCCTTCATACTCCTGGAACCAATCGCGGGGCAAGGGATAGTTGATTCCAAAGTAAGGATCGGTGAAAGCATCCTGTGAGACCGTGCCGCTTTCGGGCACAGGAGTCACAGAGTCACTGGCGCTGGAAAAAGCGCCCCTCACCAGGATGGTTTCCGGAGGAAGTTTCGTGAGAGGCCGCTGGGCACTCGACGTCGCGCTATCTCTGGAATTGCTATTGAGACTCGGAGTTTGACTTTGAGCCAGCAACGAGGCGGACGAGGCCACCAAGAAGAGGAAACAGAAAACCCGGATTTTCATTTTGCCTTTCGAATGGAAACAAGTTGGCCAGCCGGTCAGATTGAAATCGACTCTCCAGTTGCGTCATCCGGAACGAGGCCGCCTTTCAGGGCGCAGCGAGGGATCTCGCGCGAAGGACCGCATGATGCACGCGAGATCCCTCGGCCAGTTGGTAAAAGCGCGGGCCGTCGGGATGACGCCTCGGAGGAAAACCTAGCAAAGGCTGACGAGCCGTTGATTGGTCTCGTCAGCCGGAAACGCAATGGCTACAGCGAGCGGAGAAAATCCAACACTTCTTGCTGTTGGGTAGTGGTGAGCTTGTTGAAGTTTTCGATCACAGTCGTGGCTTCGCTTCCACTGCTTTTGTGATCCTGGATGGCCGTGAACAGATCGGTCGTCCGGCCGTCGTGCAGCAGGAAGATTCGTTGCCCCAATCCCCACAATGGAGCGGTCCGGAACTCCTCGCCACTGGCGCTGCCTTGTGCAACGTTATCCGCAAGGCGAGTGCCCATCTTGTGGATCTCGATGTCCGAGAACGCATTCACCTGGACACTGCTGAGTGCCGGCACGAAATTTGAAACTTGCGTCACACCGGGACTCGGGTTATGGCAGTTGGCGCAGCCAACCGAGTTGAACAGAGCACTGCCTGCGGCGATCGTGCTGGTTGGCACCTGCGATCCGTTGAGCACAACACCTCCGGGCGGGGGCGGGGCGAGAAAGCGCATGAAGTTGGCAAATGCCGAGACATCATCGAGCACTGCGGCATTCGTCGTCTGGGTTGGATTGGATGTGTCTTCCGGGTAACCGGTTCCGGAGAGGTTTAAACAAGCCGAGGGCAGTCCCGTCGCCTGTTCTTCCTCGGGCAAAGGACGATCCTGCGTGAACAATTCGTTGCTGACTCCCATCTCCACGTTGTAGGCCTCACCAGCAAAAATGTGCAGCGACTTGTTCTGTGCCTTCCATCCGAAACGTGTGATGGTGCCATCGTTGCCGCTGTGGTTGAAGGTGCCGGCAATGCCAAGTGTGTTCTTGAGATTGTTCACCTGGTTAGCGATCAGCGTGGAATCGTCGAGGTTCTCGATCAAGCCGGCGCCAAACGTAGGCGTCGGGATGCGGAAGATGAGATCGTTCGCCGCAAGGTAAGCTGCGAAGTTCGGCTGAATGAGGCTGCAGCTGCCGGCATCAGAACGGCCGGTAACGGTGAAAAGATCTTCCACCCCGCCGTTGGGAGCCTTGGTATTGATCTCCCCGGAGGAATTCAGGAAAAACGGAGCGCGCGCTTCGACAGTAGGACCGGTGGCGGTGACAAACGACGGCAGAGTGTCGTCGGGCGCAACCCCGCTGCTGATAATCAGGAATTGGGGATTTGTAGCCGCGCCCGATCCGCCAACCGCGGGTTGCGCGTGACAGGAGCTGCATTGATTGGAATTGAAACGTGGACCGAGACCAGTGTTGGCGGAATTGGAAACTGTTTCGATTTCCTGGAAGCGATTGAAGCCGTCGTTGAAAAACGCGGTAAAGCCATTCGGATCGTTCGACGGATTGATGATGGTTGCGCCCGTGCCGCGGCTGGCGGTCTGAACTCCGGGGTCAGTTTGAGCTAGTCCTATGCGGGCGGCGAATAACAGCGCCAAAGGTAGAGACACGAATCTCAACGTAGACACAACTCCCTCCTAATTGCTCGGTGAATTGGGTAGCACAGCCCGAATGGCGCGGTAGTGCAGGCGGAATGACGCTGGTGAAGCGTGCTGCCTCTGGCTTCTGGGAACAGGGAGCCGGATTCAGCTTGGCGACTTTTTAACTCAGCATTCAGTGAATGGCAAGGAAATTCGTCTCCACTTACAACCCCTTTACGCGACGCATGGCTGCCGCTCGTTGTAATCCGCATTGTTTTCTGTGAGCTACAGACAATCTTTTTGTTGAGCGCCCGCATTAGTCACAGGGACTAAGCCGTTTGAAGGTTACTGGGAAAACCGAGTGGTTTGTAGACCTGCGATTGCGAACAACCCTGTGAACAGGTTCGCAATCTAAAGGGACTCCAAAAGTGGAGGGGGCGGGCCCATACATCAGCACCCGACTGGGCAGAAGCGCGCGAATGTACGATTCGATTTTGTGTGCGAGCGCCTCTGACGGCGTCATCGTCTCTGGACACGCACGTGACTGCGTTGATTTTCACTCTGGCTTGAGTTTCCTGTTCCTGAATTCCCGGTCCGTGTGACTACGGGAGGTCACAGATCCAAACGAACTCGGCAGAAGGTTTCAAAGGCCTGGCTATGCTCCGCTCTCGCAGCCTGATCGTTTTGTGTCTCATTGTCTTTGCTCTCTCCAAGTGTCCGTCCCTCCACGGTCAAACTCAACAACAACGGCGGGTGCCATCCTCGGAGCTGGCGCGGCAGAATCTGGCGCACGTAGCGGCCTCGGTCGGTCAGATCGTCGCCATCCTGCACAGAGATCCCGGCTTGTTGGTGGAATTGAAGCACTGGATCGCGCAGGATGCTACGGATCACGGCCAACTGATTTCTGATTCCGATCTCGCGGATGAAACCATCTTCGAGCGCCTGGAAACCGATATTTCGTTTCGGGCCGAAGCGACGCTCCTGCTGCAGAAATACGGGTACCTTCTTCCGACTATCAATCCCGAATCCGAGCAAGGACGCGAACAGCAACTTCTGATGGAAGAACGCGTGAGAATGCTGGCGCAACAGAGCGGGCAGCCAGCGCGGAATAATCAGGCGCGAAACTCGCAGCAGAAAAGTAATTGCGCTCCTGGCGATGAGCACTGTGCGGCCAGTAATCCGCTGCAGCAACTATCGCCAACGCAGCCCGGCGACGAACTGCCGAACGGAATGCCGGGACTGCAGGAGCCGCAAAATCCCAACGGCTCGCCGAATTATCCTTCGCAGACGCCTCCACCGAATGACGTGACGCAGTTGTTGAAAACGGGAGGCCAAGGCTCGCCCTCGCTCGACCAGTTGCAGGCTGCAGGCCTGAACACGACGGACACGGGGGAAGCCGGCTTGAACGGCTCGCCGGACGAAAGCGCGCAGAGCTCAACGTCCTTGCCGAATTCGCCACTCGCCGGCGATCAGTTTTCCGACGCGTCGTTGCGACCCGATCTTTCGAACAACGAGTTGCCACAACCGAGCGCGGCCATACCTTCGCAGGGCATAGAGAAATTGTCGTCGCGGGGGCCTGAGCCGGCGCCCGCGAATTATGAGTTGCCGAATAACAACTCGAACGCAAACAGGAATCTGCTGCGGCAACGAGAGTCGTCTCTCGTGGATCAGCGCCTTGTGCGCCGGCCGAATCCGTATTCTGATATTCCTTCGCTTTACGACATGTATCTGCAGGCCACGCCCCATCCACCGACTCTGGAACGTTTCGGCATGCAGGTTTTCGAGAATGGCACTCGTGATATGCAATCCATTCCGATGGATCTGCCTGTGGGACCGGATTACGTGCTGGGATCGGGCGATTCGGTGGAGATCGATTTGTGGGGCGGTGTGTCGCACCGATTGTACGAAACGGTGGATCGCGAAGGACGCATCGCGCTGCCCGAAGTTGGGCCGGTGCTGGTCGCCGGGAAGTCTCTTGCCGACGTGCAGCAGACGGTGCAAAGAATTCTACGCACGCAGTTCCGCGATATCTCCGCTGACGTTTCGCTGGCGCGTTTGCGCACCATCCGCGTTTATGTGGTGGGCGATGTGGTTCGGCCTGGAGCCTACGATATTGCGTCGCTCTCAACGCCGCTGAATGCTCTTTTTGCCGCTGGTGGGCCGACGCGGCGCGGCTCGCTTCGTATTCTCAAGCACAATCGCGGCAATCAGCTCGTACAGGAAGTGGATATCTACGATTTGCTGCTGCACGGCGTCAAGGGCGACATGCAACGGCTGGAAGACGGGGACACGGTGCTGGTGCCGCCGCTGGGGCCGGAGGTGACGATTGAGGGCATGGTGCGCCGACCGGCGATTTACGAACAGAAAGATGAGAAGTCGCTGGCCGACACGATTTCTTTGGCCGGAGGTCTGCTGCCTACGGCTACGCTGCGCCACATCGAAGTGCAACGCGTCGTCGCGCATGAAAAACAGACGATGCTCAGTCTCGATATTCCGGCCGAGGATCCCTCCGGCAGCGCCACACAGCAGCTGGAAGCGTTTCAGATCCAGGATGGCGACAAGATCAGAATTTATCCCATCGCGCCCTATGCACAGGACGCAGTCTATCTCGAAGGTCATGTCATCCGGCCGGGAAAATATTCGTTTCATGACGGGATGCGGGTGACCGATCTCATTGCATCGTACAAAGACCTTTTGCCGGAACCGGCAACGGAATACGGCGAGATCATCCGTTTGCGCGCGCCAGATTTTAGTCCAACGGTCGAGAGCTTCGATCTGGCCAAGGCGCTCGTCGATCCGAACAAAGCCCCTCAACTGGAGCCGCTCGACACGGTGCAGATTTTCGGCCGCTACGATTTCCAAAATCCTCCCATGGTATCGGTTCTCGGAGATGTGCGTGCGCCGGGAACGTATCGAACTTCGGGTGAAATTCATCTCAGCGATGCGATTCACCTGGCTGGCGGGCTGGCACCCGACGCGGAAACGTTGGACGCACAGGTCTTCCGCTACATGCCCGACAGCACTTTGAAAATTCTGAATGTCAAGCTTGATGCCGCGCTTCAGGGCAATCCACAGGACAACGTTGTTCTCAAGTCGCGCGACCGCGTGCTCATTCATCGCAATACAGCCGCGATGGATCCGGCCACGGTGTACGTCACGGGAGAAGTCGACAGGCCGGGACGATATCCGCTCACCTCGGACATGCGCATCTCCGATCTGATTCGCGCGGCTGGAGGACTGAAGCAAAGCGCCGACACAAAAACCGCCGACCTCACTCACTACGTCTGGGTCAATGACAAGCAGGTGCAGGGCGAGCAGTCGCAAGTCGTGCTGGCCGACGCACTATCCGGCGATTCTGCGAAAGATGACGTCCTAAACAACGGCGACGTTCTATCCATCCGGCAGGTCCCCGGATGGGATGACCTTGGGGCGTCGGTCACCGTGCGGGGAGAGATTGTGCATCCCGGCAGTTACGGTATTCGTCCCGGTGAAAGGCTGAGCTCAGTGCTCGAGCGCGCCGGTGGATTCGCGCCAGGGGCCTATCCGTATGGCGCACTGCTCATGCGCACCGAAGTGCAGAAGCTTGAACAGCGCTCGTACGGGGAACTGATTCAGCGCGTGCGCGAACAGCAAACCGCGCTGAAGTTAACGGCCGCGAGTTCTACGGATCCGGATCAGCGGCTCTCCGCGGAATCGGCATTCACACAGTGGCAGACCACGCTGGCGAGTCTGGTGAATAGCCCGCCGACGGGACGAGTCACCATTCAGATCTCATCCGACATTCGCAGTTGGAAAAATACCTCGCGCGACGTGACGCTGCGGGCCGGAGATGTTGTGGTTGTGCCCAAGCGTCCGAGCTACGTGTTGGTGCAGGGGCAGGTCTATGGGCCCACGGCAGTGGCCTATCGACCGGGAAAAAGTGCGCGCTGGTATCTGATGCAAGCTGGCGGGCCGACCAACATGGCCAACAAGAAGGCGATTTTCGTGATTCGCGCCGACGGCACGGTGATCGGCAATCACGGCTCGTTCTGGACGTCGGGTGACGGACTGAATCTCGCCCTGCGTCCGGGTGACACGGTCGTGGTTCCAGAAAAAGCGCTGGGCGGGCCGCCGGTCTGGAAAAACATCTTCACGAATGCGCAGGTGCTGAGTTCGATTGCCACCAGCGCGTTCCTTGCCGCGGCATATTTTTGAGGTTGACTCGTGAATCGCTCAGCAAGACTCCGGTGGATCACGATGATGTGTTTTTCGCTCGCAGCCGCGGCAGGCCTTGCGCAGAACTCTTCTGCCGCCTTGCCGCAGAACCCTCAATCGTCGGTGACCAACAACACTGCCACGCAAAACAATGCCGTGAGTTCTACCAGCGCAGCTGAGTTTCCGGAGGCTCCGCAGCCACGCGAAACACGAAACCGGTTGGTCGATCTGCCGCGCGAGTTTGTGCATGATCAGTTCGGGCTTTGGACGAGTCCTCGACGTGCCACTCTTCCCGATGCGACATGGCTCGTGCCCGTGGGTGGTCTGGCTGCAGCTTTCTTCGCGACTGACAGCGACTTCAGCAGCCATCTCTCAAATAATCCCACCACGCTTTCGCACTACAGAAAGTTTTCCGACTACGGAGTTTACTCAATGGCGGCCGGCGCCGGTGGGTTGTATCTGCTCGGTCTGGTCACGCAGAACGAACATCAACGCGAGACCGGTTTTTTGAGCGGAGAATCCGCCATCGACAGTCTGGCGATCACGGAACTGCTTTCGGTGGCTAGCGGACGCGAGCGCCCGCTGCAAGATAACGGAAATGGCCGATTCTTCAAAGGAGGGTCTTCGTTTCCCTCGGATCACGCGGCGGTCGCCTGGTCGATCGCGGCCACCGTGGCGCACGAGTATCCCAACCCGTTTGTGAAATTTCTCTCCTATGGAGCCGCAACCGCCGTCAGCGTTTCTCGTATTGCTGCGAAAGAGCACTTCCCTTCCGATGTTCTGGTCGGCTCGGCAATCGGATACCTGGTGAGTACGTATGTGTACAACCAACACCACAACCCCGATCTTCGCGGAGAAGGATGGGAAATTCCGGCGATTCGGCCGGAGCGTCCCGGATTTTGGCAAACGAAGTTCATGGGCTCGCCTTATGTGCCGCTCGATAGCTGGATTTACCCCGCGCTCGAACGACTGGCAGCACTTGGCTACATCGACAGCGCCACGGCTGCCATGCGCCCGTGGACGCGGATGGAGTGCGCGCGGCAAATCGAGGAAGCCGGCGATCGAATTGGTGGCGATGATGCGGAAGGCAGCGAAGCGGCGAAACTTTATCAGGACTTGCAAGCTGAATTCGCCAACGAGATCAATCTCTCGAGTGGAGGAGACAACGCCGAGGCACATCTCGAGTCTTCCTACACTCGCGCGACTGAAATTGTGGGCAAACCGCTCACCGATGGCTATCACTTTGGTCAGACAATCGTGAACGACTTCGGACGCCCTGAGGAGCAGGGATTCAACAACGTATCAGGAATGTCGGGCTGGGCGGCGGATGGACCGTTCGCAATTTACGTTCGCAGCGAATTTCAGCACGCTTCATCGGCGCCCGCGCTTCCGCTTGCGGCGCGGCAGGCGATCTCGCTGGCGGATTTCAGTCATTCCATCGTTCCGCCGCCATTTCCGGTTCCTCCGGATACACCAATTGCCGCAACTGATCGCGGACGGTTTCTCGATGCTTATGTCGCCATGAACATCTCGGATTGGCAGCTCTCGTATGGCAATCAGAGTTTGTGGTGGGGCCCGGATGTGGGCGGGGCCATGATGATCAGCGATAACGCCGAGCCGCTGAGAATGTTTCGCGTTAGTCGAGTGACTCCTGCCAAATTGCCCGGCTTCCTCGGCGTGCTCGGGCCAGTGCGCGCGGAATTTTTTATCGGGCAGTACTCAGGTTACGAATTCATGTTCACTCCCTCGGGGCTGGTGGGGCAGTTTGGTTCGTCTCTGCATCCACAGCCGATTGTCCACGGGGAACGATTCAGCATTAAGCCCACGCCCAATCTGGAGATTGGACTATCGCGCACCACCGATTATGGAGGGCCCGATTATCCGCTCACCTGGCACACGTTCTTGAGAAGTGTTTTTTCGCTCAACGAAACGATTCCAGGCGCAGCTAATAAACCTGGGTCGCGCCGCTCTGGATTTGATTTCAGCTATCGGATTCACAATGGGCTGACGTGGTACGCCGACGGTTTCACCGAACATGACACGTTCAGCCCGATCGTCGGACCGGACACTGCCGCGTGGCTGGGAGGAATCTATCTGCCGCGTCTGCCGGGCCTTCACAAAATGGATTTCCGCGCCGAAGGCGTTTATACAGATCCCCCGATCGGCGGAAATGTGGGCTCCGGCTTTTTTTATTACGACCCAACCTGGATCAGCGGATTTACCAATGGCGGCCAGTTAATGGGGCATTGGGTGGGCCGCGAGGGCCAGGGAGTACAAGCCTGGACCACGTATTGGTTCACGGCGCGCAGCAAACTGCAGCTGGAGTTCCGGCATCTGAAAGTCAGCCATGAGTTTATTCCGAACGGCGGAACGCTAGCCGATGTAGGCATTCGGGCGGATATCTGGGCGCGATCTGTGTTCCATCTTTCGACCGCTGTGCAATACGAAGCCTGGACCTATCCCGTGATCGCACCAACGCGACAGTCGAATGTCACCTCGTTGGTCGAGTTGTCTTTCTGGCCAAAGCCGCCGCACAAGGGCGCAGACCAGTAGTCAGCGCCCGGTAGGTTCGGCTTGGGGTCATTGACGAAAAAAAGAATGGCAACGCGAGACATTACAAACCGAGTGCCACGCTACCGCGACTCTGAGGTCGAGCAAGAGCTGATCATCGGAGCCGAAGTAGTGAATCGGGACTCCGGCCGAAATATCGCCAGACTGAGCTTGCTGTGGCGCGAACGGAGGCTTCTGTTTCGCGCGGCGGCCATCGGCTTTGTCGCCTCGTTCGTCCTGGTGTTCTTGATTCCCGTGCAGTACACCTCGACGACCCAACTGATGCCGCCGGATCAAATGGGTGCGAGTATTGCCGGCGCTCTCGCTGCATTCACCAAGGGCAGCGCGGGTGAGTTGGGTTCGCTGGGCAGTGAACTTCTCGGCCTGCGAACGTCGAGTGATCTCTTCATTGGAGTTCTGCATAGCAGAACCGTCGAGGACGATCTCATTAACAAGTTCGACCTGCGAAAGTTGTATGGGGTTCGGCGTATCGAAGATGCGAGAAAAGAGCTGAGCCGCAGAACGGACATCACCAGCGACCGGAAAAGTGGAATCGTAACCATCAAGGTGATCGACCGAAACCCGCAACGGGCGGCCGCCATGGCTCGCGAGTATGTCGATCAGTTGAACAATATCGTCGTCACTTTGAACACCTCGTCGGCGCACAAAGAGCGAGTATTTCTGGAGAATCGGCTGGCACAGGTCCAACAGGATCTGGAAGCCGCGGAAAAAGATTTCAGCCAATTCGCCAGCAAGAACACGGCTCTCGACGTGAAAGAGCAGGGACGAGCGATGATCGGCGCGGCAGCCGAGTTGGAAGGTCAACTGATCGCGGCGCAAACACAACTGGAGGGTCTGCGCCAGATCTATACCAACGAAAACGTGCGCGTGCGAACGTTGGAAGCTCGCATCGCAGAATACAAACGTCAGCTGCAGAAGTTAAATGGGAGTGGTGCACCTGCGGGGGAAGATGCAAGCTCGACAACCGACGCCGGACAGGAGCTCTACCCCTCGATCCGTGAATTGCCGATCCTGGGCGTACCGTGGGCTGATCTTTATCGTCGCACAAAAGTTGAGGAAGTCGTATTTGAGACTCTGACCAAGCAATACGAAATTGCGAAAGTGGAAGAGGCTCGTGAGGTGCCCAGCATAAAAGTCCTCGACTTGGCCGACGTTCCGGAGCAGAAATCTTTTCCTCCGCGAATGCTTCTGATTCTTTTCGGAGCCATGCTTTCATTCACTGTCGCCGGAGGATGGGTCCTCGCCCATGAACGCTGGCGTCAACTTGACGCGGGTGATCCGGCTAAAGTTTTGGCACTCGATGTTATGCAGACTGTTCGCAAGTCACCATTCGTAGCTCGGGCACTGAGATTTTTGAGACTTCGTTTTGTCAAGAACGGCACGCCACCGGAAATTCACAGTGTCAAAGATCGGAGCGCGCGAAACCCGGAGGAATAAACGGAAGGAACGAGGTCGATCCCCGGAGCTGGCATGGCGAGAAACGCAAATTGCAGTGGATGAAAATTCGAACTCCAACACGGCAGAAGTGGCTGGGCAACATGTTCTGGCTTTATGCGCTTCAGGGATTGAACTATCTCGTTCCCCTCGCCGTGCTGCCTTACCTGGTGAGAACTCTGGGAGTGGAGCGTTATGGACTCATCGCTTTCGCTCAGGCCTTAGCACAATATTTCATCATTCTGACGGATTACGGTTTCAACCTTTCCGCGACGAAGCGAGTTGCCCTTATCCATGACGATCGCGAACGACTCGCGGATCTCTACTGGAGCGTGATCGCTCTGAAGCTATTCCTGATGTGTGTGGGCGCCATGTTTGCAGCGGCCGTCGTCTTTGCCATCCCGCGCCTTCGCTCCGATGCCGCCGCGTATGCCATCGCTTACATCGCCGTTCTGGGAAGTTGCCTGTTCCCGCAGTGGCTGTTTCAAGGAATGGAACAGATGCGCTACATCTCGGTCATCAATGGCGCGGCTAAGGTGCTTGCGGGAGTGTTCGTCTTTCTGCTCGTGCACAATCCCTCGGATTTCAAGATTGCGCTTGCGGTTCAGAGCGCGGGAATGCTCGGCGCAGGTGTTGCCGGCTTCTGGATCGGCATCACTCATTTCCAACTTTCCTTTCGCGGCCCCACATTTGCGCAACTCGCCACAGTGTTGCGCGAGGGCTGGCATCTTTTCGTTTCCAATGCGGCGGGCACGCTTTATGCAACCACGAATGTTTTTCTGGTCGGCCTGGTGGCGGGAAACGTTCAGGCGGGATATTTCAGCGCGGCGGAGCGAATCATTCGCAGCGTGCAAGGATTGCTCGGACCGATCACGCAGGCTATCTATCCTCACGTGAGCGGGCTTGCGGCGAAGTCGCGGGAAACGGCTCTCATCTTTATTCGCAAAAGCGTGGCATGGATCGGAGTGCTTTCTCTGCTGCCGTCCGCGCTTCTACTCGCCTTCGCGCGTCCAATCTCGATCGTGCTGTTTGGCCACGCCGGGCAAGGAAGCATCGCACCGCTGCGCTGGATGGCAATGCTGCCGTTCGTGATCTCCGTCGGCGCCGTTCTGGCGATTCAGACCATGATTCCTTTTGGCATGGAAAAGCAACTGAGTCGAATCTACGTCATCGCAGGATTGAGCAGTCTCTTGTTCTCTGTGCCGCTGATCCACTGGTTGGGCGCCGATGGAGGTGCAGCCACCGTTCTGATCGTCGAAATCGCAATTGTGATCGCCATGTGGCAATTGCTGAAGCGCCACGGAATCGATCTCAGCAAAAGTATCGCGCCACAGCAGAGAGAAGTTGTCGGAGTCGCTTCATAAGCGCAAGGAATGTAGATGGATTCTCCAATCAATCAGGAACTCGAAAAACTAGAGTCCCGGCCATTGTCAGGACGATCGTCGTTCGCGCGATTATCGACGGGGCGATCCATCGCCAGCGTGACGGTGGTTTACAACGGCGCAAACGTTCTGCAACGTCATTTAGAGAGTCTGAAGGCGCAAACCCGAGCGATCGATGAAATTGTCGTGGTCGATAACAGCTCAACCGACAATGCCCGTGAAGTGCTGGCCACAGAATTCCCAGAAGTTTCGGTCGTATCTATGCCCTACAACACGGGCGTAGGGGGCGGACTAGCCGCCGGATTTGAATATGCCTTGAAGAGGAAGTTTGACTGGATTTGGATCTTCGACCAGGACAGCGCACCTGCTCCCGATGCTCTCGAGAATTTGCTTGCAGGATTGCAGCATCTCGGTGAGCAGCAGGACTTGACGGCTGTCCTGGCGCCGATCTGTTGGCATCCAGATACAGGACTGCGCTATCCCGGCCTTTCGTGGCAACGATGGGGATTTGCACCGGACATCGCACCTGCCGGGCAATCTACCGCTTTCGTAGATATGGTGATCTCTTCCGGCAGCCTCATGAAAGCAAGCGCGATCGCAGAAGTCGGGTTGCCGCGTAGCGATTTCTTCATGGACTTCGTTGACTACGAGTACTGCCTGCGCTTGCGCCGCCACGGCTTTCTGATTGCGGTGATCGGCAGCAGCATTCTCGAGCACGCGATCGGCACTCCCGCAAGACTTAATTTCTTTGGCAGGCAGAAATCGTGGACGGACCATTCGCCGTGGCGCGAGTATTACATGACGCGCAATGAAATCTTCACCATCTGGCGCTACGATCCGCGATTTTTCACAAAAGCATTTGTGTTGTATCGATTCCTGCATCATGCCTGCGGAATTTTGCTGCTTGGCAAGCGAAAAACGGAATGCTTGCAGATGATCTGGCGTGGATTCAGGGATGGCCTCGCGGGCCGACTCGGCATACGCATTTTGCCACAAGCGGTTGGGGACTGAAACGGAACGGATCTGAGGCACACGCGTTAAGCGCGACCGGAGACCGCAAGTTTTTAGGGAGCAGTGTTGAAGCTCACCTTCTCAGTTGCGATGTGCACGTTCAACGGAAGTCGATTCCTTCCGGCTCAACTACGGAGCATCGCGGAACAGACGCGGCTCCCGGACGAGGTGGTCATTTGCGATGACGGTTCGTCGGACGGCTCCGACGCGATCGGAGACGCGTTCGCGGGCACTGCGCCATTTCCCGTGCGGATGTGGCGCAACCAGACGACTTTCGGCGTAACCGCAAATTTCGAGAAGGCGATTTCTCTCTGTGAAAGTTCGATTGTCGTTCTGGCGGACCAGGACGACGTCTGGTATCGCCACAAGCTTACGGTGATGGAAAATGCACTTCTCGCCGCGGATGAGATCGTTGCGGTGTTTAGCGACGCGGATTTGATCGATGACCGTTCGCAACCAGCCCATAGAAGATTGTGGGAATCTTTTTCGTTTTCGCGAAGAGAGCAAAAGCGATTTTTCGGCGGCGACGCACTCAGGGTATTGATCAAACATCCCGTCGTCACTGGCGCCACCATGGCGTTTCGCCGTAATTTACTCGATCGATTGCTCCCGATTCCCGCCGGCCAAATGCATGACACATGGTTGGCCTTTCTGCTCGCGGCGTCGGGACGCATCCTGCCGATCGCGGAACCATTGATGCAGTATCGGCGGCACCAGAGCCAGCAAATCGGACCGGGACTTCAATCGTTTCGCGAGCGAAGGTTGCGCGCGCAATGCACAGGCCCCGACTTTTATCTCGGAGAAGCTCGACACTTTCGCGAGATTCAGCAACGGCTTGAAAAACAGCGTACATGCTTTCCGTATGCGGAATGCGCCCTTCGCGAGATTGAAAACAAAATCGCTCATCGCGAGCGGCGTGCCACCCTCCCTCGAAACAATGCGGCACGCATCTCAGTTGTGATTCGAGAGATATTCAATCGGGGTTATTGGCGGTATTCCCAAGGCTGGCAGAGCGCCGCAAAAGATTTAGCGGGACTGACTGCCAAGCAGAAAACAGCAATGTTGCAGCAACGCACTGACGCTCAGCGATAAAGAGGCAAGAGATTGAATACCGATCAATTTCGCCGACTCCGAGTTCGGCCCTTGTCGAAGCTGCCATTCTTCTGCCATCCCGTGTATTTATTCATTGGATCCTGGATCGCAATGCTCGCAACGCTGGAACTGCAGGTTTCGTGGTCCACGTTTCCAGATCGTTCCCTGGGATTCGCGATTTTCTTTGTTTCTGTATTCAGCATGCTGGTCGGCTTCGCAGCGGTAAGAAGGTCAGAATCTTCTGGTCCAGC
>JASHOT010000048.1 GCA_030040965.1 Candidatus Sulfotelmatobacter sp.
TTGCCGAAAATAACCGGCCAATCTGTCTAATTCAAACCTATAAAACCTGTAGCTGGAATGCTTTATTCTCTTGCGGCGATTGGATTTTGAGGAGAAGGAGCTCCGCTTCCGGCTCAGATCTTGGCAGGTCAACGTCGGTGGCAGAGCCCCATCGACTACGATTCTCTTTATCCCATTTTCTGGGCCGCCGCACAAGCTTGAAACTGAGTGGGAGAAGGACTGCGACAAGATCCTGCGGAGATGCCCTGTATGTCAACGGGAGTCGATCATCGGCCACGGACGCCGCCGCAAGCAGGCGCACGATCAGCATCATGAATGGATTACGATCCATCGCGGTCGCTGTCCCGCTTGCAGGAAGACCTTCACTTTTCTACCACTGTTTTCTCTCCCGTATACGCACTACAGCTTGCTGGCGCGTGGCTATGCGTTGCGGCGCCGATTTGTAGAACACTGCTCCTGGGAAAAAGCGACGCCCATACTTAAGGACGCGAATCGCGTACCCGATCCTTCCACACTCCGTCGTTGGTCGAACGGGGTGGACTGCTCTCAACTTGTGCCTTCCTTTCTGCGCCAGACGCTTGCTCGCATTGCTTACTGGCGGAGGCGTGGCGAGCGGCGCGATGACGAAGCTTGCTTTGTGCGTTGGCTGACTCCGGTTCTGCAGATTCTTAGGGCACTGCGCCTTTGAGAAAAAATTCTCTGGACCCACCATCGTTGCCTGGGAATGACAGCGGGCTCGCCGTAGGCTCGGCCGTTAGAGGCAACAGAGCTCATGGGCCAGGACCTCGAAAAACTCAAACAACGCTGGCCACTGCTCGACTATCTACAGAAACAGAACTGGGTTGCACAGGCTGCGGGTTACGACTCCGAGTTCGTCGGACTCTGCCCACTGCATGAGGAAACTCAGCCTTCGTTCTATGTCAATGCCCGCAAAAATCTCTTCTACTGTCATGGCTGCGGTCAGGGTGGGGATGTCATTCGCTTTGTCGAGTTGTCCCGTCATCTATCCTTCCGTGAAACCCTGAGCTACCTCGAGCAGCAGCAAAGTGCTCCTCCCGGCAATGCCGTCGATTCTGCCGCTGTACTGGAGGAAGCGGTAACCTTCTATCAAAAACAACTCGACCGCTACCCCGAGGCGTTGCGCTATCTTGAGCAGCGCGGACTGCACGACGTTGCCCTGAGGCAAGAGCTGCGCATTGGCTATGCTCCGGGCGCGTGCTTGCGCCGCCATCTCACTGCTCTAGGCTATCCTCTCGATCTCTTAAGACGGGTTGGCCTGCTCAACCCGCTGGGGCGTGATACCTTCTACGCGCGCGTCGTTTTCCCCTGCTGTCAAGGCGAGCGCATTGTTAATCTCTACGGCCGCAGTCTCGGCGACGCTTTTCCCCATCGCTTTCTGCCCGGCCCCAAGGGCGGCTTATACGCCTGGGACCAAGTCCAGCACTATCCTGAGGTGATCGTTGTCGAGGGACTGTTCGACTACGTAGTGTTGCGGCAGGCAGGGTTCCATCACCTCACCTGTGCACTGGGTAACCATCTCAGTGCCTGTCAGTTTCGACAGCTCTGTGACCGACCGCGCAAGGTTTATCTCACCTTTGATTTCGACGCTAATGGCAGCGGACAACAAGCCTCGCAGCGGCTAGCCAACCGTCTACGCGCACGAGGTATCGACAGTCGGTGTGTCCTCCTACCGGATGGCCACGATCCCAACTCCTTCTTCGTCCACGGCGGTGATGCGCAACAGTTTCAGTCTCTGCTGGAGGCTGCTTAGCCATGAAGTTCCGCATAATCGACCAGCAGAGCTCGAACAACGCTCAAAGTCCGATTCGCGTCATCGAGCAAACCAGCGGGCAGGAGATCGGCTGGATTAATCGCTACCTGGACCGGGAATACGTTCGTCGCCTCGCCCACACATCTCTGCGCGCCTATGCCTATAACCTGCTGCACTTCGTTCGCTGGTGGGCCAGTATCCATCCCAGCGGCAACATCGAGGAACAAGATCTTAGTGAATCGACACTCCTAGATTACGTGCGCTTCCAGTCCAGCCAGCAACCTCGCCCTTCGGCTTCTACCATCAATGACCGCGTTGCCGTCACCGATCGTGCCCTACGGAATGAGTTCCCGGAAGCGCCCTGTCAGATGGCGCGCGGGTTTCACCAAGCATTCTTGCGGCGTGGACCGATGGGCCTTGCTCGTCCACGACAGGCGATGAGCCGCCTACGAGTGAAGGTGCCTAAACGTAACATCGTGCCCCTCTCGGTGAATGAAGTGGCGCGTTTCTGGTCCAGTTTTCGCAGTTCCCGCGACTTAGCAATGGTGGGTTTAATGCTCCTGCATGGGCTTAGGTCCGCCGAACTATTGGCCTTGAACTGCGACGATGTGTTGCTTCCCGAAGCACAAGTTCGGGTTCGCGGGAAAGGCAACAAACTTCGCTTCCTTCCCCTGGCGCCGGAAACGATTCAACTGCTCGATCACTATCTGCGATTCGAACGTCCAAGTCCCTGCAGTGCCGCGTTGTTTGTCGTTCTGAAGGGGTGCGCACGGGGAACACGCATGAACCCCGCGGGATTGCGTTCCTTGTTCCGCCACCATCGTCAAACCACTGGGATCAAGCTCGCTCATCCGCATCGTTTTCGACACACCTTTGCCTCGGATATGGTACGCGCCGGTATGAGCCTGCCTGCGCTCATGCAGCTGATGGGGCATGCCGATATCCAAACCACACTGCAGTATGTCCGTATCGCCCCACAAGACGTCTATCTTGAGTATGCGCGCGCAGTGACGCAGCACATTCGCCCCCTCCCGAAGACCTCCTCATGAATCGCGCCCGCCGTCCTCCCCTCCATCATCCTCTGGCTCCAACGTTTGATCGCGCCGTCGATTCTCTCTGTGTTGCACTCAGTCCCGATACGACTCGTCACTACCGCGGAACTGTCCGAAAGTTTCTGACGTATCTTGGCGCCCGGCATCCTGGGGTGAATCGTCTCGACCAGCTGCGCCGTGAGTCCCACACTTTGGGCTGGATGTGTTGCCTGCGCTCGCCAGTGCCCCCGCTGACGACCGCCTCCTACATCAATCACCTCATCGCCTTGCGTGTCGTTTTTAACGAACTGGCTTGGTCGGAGCAGCTCGCCGAACTTGCTCGCCTCATCCGCCGCGAGGATATTCCGCGTGCACCGCAGCGGTTACCACGGCCACTCACAAGCGAGCAGGATCAGCTCCTCCAGAAGGAGTTTCTTCGTCGCAACGATCTGGGAGGGAATGTTTTTCTGTTGATTCGCCATACTGGCATGCGCATTGGCGAGTGTGCCGATCTGTCGTGCGATTGCCTTCGCTCTACTGGCCCCAATCAATGGGCCGTCCATGTGCCACTCGGCAAGCTTAAGACCGAGCGAATGGTTCCCGTAGATTCGCTTGTTTGTGGAATCTTTCAACGCCTTGCATTCTTTCGTTCTCTGGATCCGCTACCTGCGGACGGAAAACTCCTGGCCCGTCCACGCACCAAAGAAGCCCTGGTTCGTCAACTGCGTGATTACTTGCATCAGGTCTGCCATGCTTTGGGCCTCTCTATCCGCATCGTTCCTCATCAGCTTCGCCATACTTACGCCACCGAGATGCTTCGCGCCGGTGTGAGCTTTCCTGTGCTCATGAAGTTACTCGGTCACACCTCTCCTGAGATGACCATGCGTTACCTCGATGTGGCGTTGACTGATCTCCAGCGAGAGTTCCAACTGGCTCGTTCACGACCTCGGCATCTTGTTCCCCAGCCGAAGGTGCCGCTCGCCCGCCTGCGAAGCGGGTTAGACGGGGTGATTGATTCTTTACTCGCTGCTCAACACGTCCTGGAGATGTTTCGCCGGGCTCTGCCAAAAGGCCCTTCTCGGCAATGCCTCGACCGCCTCTCCAACCGGCTTACGAAGATTCTGAGCGAAGCCCGCAAACTCCCCACGCCATGAGAACAGGCAGAGATTGGCCGGTTAAGCCGACGACTTGCCGCCCGCCCGGCGATTCTGGGGTTTTGAGTGGAGTAGCGATTTATCGCCGCTTATCGTGCCGGAATGACGGGCAAGATGATCTGTGATGGATGCTGTGCATCAAGATAAACAGTGTTGTTCGCGGTCTGCACGCGGCGATTATCGTTGAGCGGTTCTCCCGTGTTTGGATTTACATCGAACCGCGGAAAGTTGCTGCTCGAGATGTCCAGCCGGATGCGATGGCCCTTCTTGAACACCAGTGACGTCGGATACATCTCGATAGTGAATTCGTACGGCTGTCCTGGCTTCAACAATTCCGCCTTGCCGAATCCGTTGCGGTAGCGGGCACGGACGATGCTGTCAGCAATATTAAGATCAACGCCATTCGAGAAGTCCGGATTCGGGGGATACACGTCCACAAGCTTGGCGGTGAAGTCCGTGTCCAAGCCGTCCGACGAAGCCCACAACTTTACAACCAACCGCCCCGTCACTTCCACATCTGCCTCAAGCGGCGGGGTCTGAAATACCAGGACATCATTGCGCGCCGAAAGCGGCAGGGTATCGGTGCACAGCCAGAAGTCCGCGCGACAGCGTTGATCGGCTGCTCCCTGGAACATCAACGTCCCCTGCGAGGAGACGTTACCACCTAGAGTTGGTACCGGGTTTTTCGGGTCGAATCTGTAAGTAATTGGCGTATCGCTCAACGGTTTGTCTGGCGACAGAACGCCTCCGGCGCGCAAGTAATACGGCGTATAGACCGTGCGCGCCAGAGGCCATTCCTGCTCATCGCGCCAATGCCCGCCAACATATATCCGGCCTTCTGCCGTCTTATGTGCGTCGCCTCCGCCCATCACGTATATCCGGACCGGCGGCTCGCGATCAACTCCATTGTCAACGCCCTTCAGAAAATGATCAAACCAGCGCAACTGGAATGCAGTCAGATCGATTGCAGCATCATCTGTAAACTGCGCCTCGCCTGCATAGCTGACGTTCTCGCTGCTGTGGATCCAGGGACCAACAATCAGCCGTTGCAGGCTTTTCTTGGACTTCCGCAGTTCGACAAAATTCAGGTTCGCTACCTGTGTTCCCCACGAATCGTACCAGCCAGTCGTGTGGTATTCCGGAACGTCCTCGTACTCGCTCAGGTGGTCAACCACGCTGGAGCCTGCGTTCTTCCAGAAGTTGTCGTAATCGCCATGACTCATTGCTTCCACCAGCCACTTCTCGTAATCCGGAGCGAACTTCAACGGGGTGGTTCCTGGCCGCAGTGGCAGATTGCGGGCATACTGGCGAACGTCATTGCCCATCTGTGCCAGTGCTTCTGCTGCGGCGGGATCTGAAGCAGCACGCTTGGCGGCCGGGAGAGCATTCGGCGTCCCCGTCGCATTTCCGAGCGTGAACACCCAGTTGAAGAAGCGAAGCTCAAACGCGCCATTGTGGCGAACGCCGTAGCGCCCGAAGTCCGACATGGCGTTGCGCGGAATCATAGCCTTCAGATACGGCGCCCCGGCAATCGCCATGGCATGCTGCGTCGCGCCCGCATACGACGAGCCGATGGTGCCGATTCCCCCGTCGCACCATGATTGCGCACCAATCCACTTTGCCGTGTCGTAGCCATCTTCGGGATCGGTGGCGAGCGCCAGCCAATGCCCTTCCGATTTGTACCGTCCACGCACGTCTTCCAGCACCACCACGTAGCCATGTGGAACCAGGGCAGTGGCGCTCGCGGCAGATGACTCCTTGTTGTATGGTGTCCGCATCAGGATGACAGGAAATTTCCCATCAGCCGCGTAACCATCCCGAGCCGGCCGATAGATGTCCGCTGCCAACTTCACACCGTCGCGCATCGGAATCATCACGTCTTTGCTCTCGACGACGCCGTAGCTCGTGATTTCCTGCGCGTACGAACTGCCCACCGCAGCAGAGACCAGCGCCGCTATTACGGCGAGTTGAGGAAACAAACGGACTGTGCGTCTTGCCATCGGCGAAATCTCTTTCCTGCGCGAGGATAACTTAGATCGATGCTGAATCCAAGACGACGGAATGGCAACACAGAAGTTGGGTGCGCTCCCTGGATTCGTACCTGCAGACGGGCTTGTCGCCATCAAATCGCGCTTGTCCGCAAACCGAAAAGCAATTTGCCAGGCCGATTTTTCGCCGATTATCTGGCCAGCAACTTACCCTGAGTTGCCTGGAAAATTATGCGAACCGTGAGAATTTGGTGTGCCCGAACCGCGATTTTGAAAGTGTGGGCATCCTCGGAAACCACCGGAGTTTGATCCCGTTCGACTGCATCGGTCGCAA
>JASHOT010000006.1 GCA_030040965.1 Candidatus Sulfotelmatobacter sp.
TCCGCGATCCGGCTTCGGGCGTTGCGGAAGATTCGGATCTAACGGCGCTCAAAGAAAGCCTGCGGGGGAAACTCGCTCAGGAAAACATTTGCTCGTTCTCCACTTCAGATTTGAAAAAAGTCTGCGCGGATGTCGAGAAACTGCTCAGCGAGGTGATCCTGGCCGAGACGGGTAGGTTCACTTCGCGTCCGGCGCTCGACCTGGAGATGGAAGCGCATGAAGCATTCGCGCGCGATCGTGCCCGACACTTCACCGGCAGGAAAACTGTCCTCGGCGCGATTGAGACACATTTTCAGAGCGGCGACAGCCGTCCTCTGGTGGTGCACGGCGCGTCCGGTTGCGGCAAGTCGGCCATTGTAGCCAAGGCATCGGCGCAAGCCAAGGCAGGGATGCCTGGGGCTGTGCTCATCCAGAGATTCATCGGCGTCACACCAGATGCTTCGAACGGCCTCTCACTGTTGCGAAGCTTGTGCGAACAACTCTCACGCGAGTACGGCGTCAGCGAAGAAACGCCTCTGGGTTTCCAGCCTCTGGTCGTGGCATTCCATGACCGGATGGCCCGAGCGACGATGGAGCGACCGCTCGTGTTGTTTCTCGACGCACTCGATCAGTTACGTTCCGACGATGAAGTGCGTTCCTTCACTTGGTTGCGGCAGAATCTGCCGCCGCACTCTTCGCTGATTGTTTCCACCACCGAGATTCCGGCCGGGCTGCTGAGGGCACCGCAGGTTGCTGTGGAAGACTTTCCTGTCGATGATGCAGCAGAGGTGCTTGCGGCGTGGTTCGACGATGCCAAGCCCAAACGAAAACTGCAACCGGAGCAATGGCATAAAGTGCTGAGCGGTTTCGCCCAATCGAAGTTACCGCTGTACCTGAAGCTGGCGTTCGAAGAAGCAAGGCGCTGGGCCTCGTTCAATGCGGCAGAAACTTGCGTGCTTGGAGGAGATGTCGGCGGCATGATCGAAGTGCTGCTAGACCGGCTCTCCTTGGAGTGCAACCACGGCCCGCTCCTGGTCAATCGAAGTCTGGGTTTTCTGGCCGCCGCACGCTACGGGCTCACCGAGGACGAGATGCTCGACGTTCTCTCAGCCGATGGCGATGTGTGGCAAGACTTCAAATCGCGTGCTCATCACACGCCGCCAGCGCGGCACCTTCCGGTGATCGTCTGGTCGCGGCTGTACTTGGATATCGAGCCCTATCTGAAAGAACGCTTCGCTCCCGGTGGCAACGTGATGGCTTTCTATCACCTGCAAGTGTCCGAACGTGCGGCATCACGATATCTACAAAAAGACGCAGGCACCTTGCGGCACGCTGCGCTCGCCAAATACTTCGGTGAACAGCAGCAGTGGCGGAACAAGGCCGCCATGCAGGCCAATGAGCGCAAGATCACCGAACTGGTGCAACAGCAGGTCGGCGCCAACGCCCTCGCGGCCCTGGAAACGACACTCACGGACGTCGATTTCATCGCAGCCAAGTGTGCGGCGGGACTGATTGTCGATCTCCAGTTGGACTACCGCGATGCCATCGCCGCGCTGCCGGAGGCACAGCCACAATTGCAGGAAGAGGCTCAGAGACAAGCGGAGACGGCACTGTGGACCAAAGAGATCATCAGCTATGCGCAGCAATGGAGTGTCAGGCGTGATCGCCTGGAGCTCGCGGAAACCATCGCGGTACCAGAGCCCAGGCTACCGGAGCCTGTTCGCTCGGCAGAGGTTTGGACCGAAGAACGTATTGAGCAGGAGGCCGAGCGCATTCGCACAGATCCCACACGTCTGGACCGGTTCCAAGCATTTCAGAGATTCATCCAACAGGAAATATCCCCGCTTCAGCAGTTCGGCGGACGGTCTGGGTTCGTAGTACAGCACGTCTACAATCACTCACCACGCGGACCGGCTCATGAGGCGGCAACTCTCGCGATGCCGGCCGTGGCGGCGCCGTCACTGACGCGGCACTGGGTCGCCAGAGACCGATCCAACCCAAAGCCGGCGTTATTGAGAACGCTCGAAGGGCACCACACTTCGGTCAATAGCGTGAGCGTGACGGCGGACGGGCGGCGGGCAGTGTCCGGGAGTGGGGACGCGCCGAAACGGGTGTGGGACTTGCGAGTGTGGGACCTGGAGACGGCAGAATGCCTGCGCGTGCTCGAAGGGCACACCGACAGGATCATTAGCGTAAGCATGACCCCGGACGGGTGCCGGGCAGTGTCCGGGAGTTATGACAAGACGCTGCGGGTTTGGGACCTGGAGAGTGGGCAATGTCTGCGCATGCTTGAAGGGCACACGAATATCGTCACTGGGGTAAGCGTGACGCCGGACGGTCGGCGGGCGGTGTCGAAGGGGGACGGCACACTGCGGGTTTGGGACTTGGAGAGCGGGGAATGCCTGCGCGTGCTGGAAGGGCATGGATTCAACAGCGCAAGTGTGACGCCGGATGGTCGGCGGGCGGTGGCTGGAAGTTTGGACGATACACTGCGAGTGTGGGACCTGGAGACGGGAGAATGCCTTCGCGTGTTCGAAGGGCACACCGACAGGATCATTAGCGTAAGCGTGACCCCGGACGGGCGCCGGGCAGTGTCCGGGAGTTATGACAAGACGCTGCGGGTTTGGGACTTGGAGGGGAAGGAATGCCTGCGCGTCCTCGAAGGGATCAGCGTTCCCGAGAGTGTGAGCGTGACGGCGGACGGGCGGCGGGCGGTGTCCGGGAGTTTCGACAGGACAGTGCGGGTATGGGACCTGGAGAGCGGGCAGCGCCTGCGCACTCTCGAAGGGCACAGCCTTGGGGTCATGAGCGTAAGCGTGACGGCGGACGGGCGGCGGGCCGTGTCGGGGAGTCGGGACAATACGGTGCGAGTGTGGGATCTGGAGAGCGGGCAATACCTGCCTCAGCTCGAAGGGCACAGAGGCTCGGTCGAAAGCGTAAGCGTGACCCCGGACGGGCGGCGGGCGGTGTCTGGGAGTTATGACAAGACGGTGCGGGTTTGGGACTTGGAGGGGGAGGAATGCCTGCGCGTCCTCGAAGGGTCCGGCTACGAGTTCGAGAGCGTGATCGTGACACCCGACGGGCGGCGGGCGCTATCGGGAAGTTGGGACCTTATGCTGCGGGTTTGGGACTTGGAGAGCGGGCAATCGCTGCACATCCTCGAAGGGCACACCGACCTCGTCACGAGCTTGAGTGCAACAGCGGACGGACGGCAGGCCGTGTCGGGGAGTTATGACAAAACGGTACGAGTGTGGGACCTAGAGAGCGGGCAATGCCGACGCGTGCTGGAAGGGCACAGCGGAAATATCAGTAGCGTGAGCGTGACGCCCGACGGGCGGCGGGCGGTGTCGGGGAGTCATGACAATACGGTGCGGGTGTGGGACCTTGAAAGCGGACAATGCCTCCGCGTTCTCGAAGGGCCCTGCAAAGGGGTCAATAGCGTGAGCGTGGCGGCCGACGGGCGCCGGGCTGTGTCGGGGAATGGAGACCATACGCTGAGAGTGTGGGACCTGGAGACAGGAGAATGCTTACACCTGCTCGAAGGACACTGCGGCTGGGTTAGGAGCGTGATCGTGACGGCCGACGGATGGCGGGCGGTATCGGGAAGTTGGGACAAAACGGTTCGGATGTGGGACCTGGCAACGGGGACGTGCTTGGCTGTTGCGCGTGCGCCGGCGCCAGTCAATGCTGTATCGGTGTCCTCAGTGCTTGGCCGAATGTTTCTTGGCACCTCAACCGGTCAAGTGCTCCAATTCGACCTGCGCGGGATAACCTTGATCGTCAGTTCACTTGTCACTTGACGGCCCAGTCCCACGTACTGAGGCCAGAACCTGTCTCGCTGTACTCCGATGCCGACCACCTCTGCAGTCGGCACAAGAAGTCGTTTCCAAGTCTCTTTTGTGCTTTAAGCGCGCTACTTTTGCGCGAAGCGGAACTCAAGGCCATTTTCTTTGGCCCGGTTCCTACACTCCCGGCATAACTCGTACACTGCAACACCGACCGGTTCCGGCTTGTTCAGGTCGTCAAAGACATTTTCTGTGGCGAAATTCCAGGAACGTTGATGTCTAGCAAGTCGGGATGTTCCAGCAGGAACTCTCGCCGTACCATGGCCAGGCCAGTTGTTTGCAGGTAAAGCCCGACTAGGCGAGGATCTCGAAAGATGTCCCACGACAACTCTATCGAAAGTTCGGCCGCATCCTCGTTCAGCGACGACGGGGGAGCGGCAAGAGCAATCAGGCTTTTGTCCGTGCGGCGGGCTTCGTCCAACAGGAGGTCGCCATCGAGACCGTCCACCAACGCGATCATCAATACGGATGGAAGTGAATCCCAATCCTCGCGAACAACAGGCGTGCGACTCGGAGTGCGGATCATCTTCTTTTGTTCTGGCGACCTGTTGAAGATCCGTAAGAGCCGCAGTGTGGCTGCCTCCATGTCATCTGCGCGGGTGACGGGGATGGCATACACGGACGGATCGATTCCGGCTTCTAGTAGCGATGGGCACGCATCTTCATCATTGGAAATGAAAACCGCCCTCGCGGCACGTTCGGGGGCCAGCATTAAGAACGCTTCGTAACGAAGGGGGCCTGTTCGGTGGACGGTGTCCACCACAAAAACAGGCGCTATGTCGATCAGACGGTGCACCATGCTCTTCCAGGTGTCTTCGGTCGAAGTGCG
>JASHOT010000049.1 GCA_030040965.1 Candidatus Sulfotelmatobacter sp.
TGAGTTGCTTCTGCACGGAGCCGATCTGCGCGACTACGCGGTGTGCTTTTATGGCCTCATCGAAAATCTGCTTCCCCAGCCGTAGTTGCTCGGCCAGCACTTGTGCGGTGGAAGGCGAACGTGGATCCATGACCACCTGGAAAGGTTGCGTGTAGACTTTGCCATCGACCGTCAACTTCACCTGGTAAGTCCCTGGAATCACCTTCGGCCCCGCGGGAATGGACGGCTCGGATTCCTCGTCAATGTCCAATCCTCCCGAACTTCTCCATCTCAAGTTCCAAACAAATCGATGCATCTCCGGCGTTTTCTCCAGCACCTCGGGTCTCGGGAACCAACGCTCGGCCAAAGGAAGCGGTCCATGTTTTGGCGGTTTTGCATCGGACGAGAATCTCCAGACCAGATTCTGCTGGCCGTCCAGAATTTCCAGCGTGACCTTCTCAGCCGGACTTTTCAGCCAGTAGTCGAACATAGCACCGGCTGGTGGATTGTCGGCCGTTGGTTCCTCGGGAGGAAGCGGCGTACCGACGAATGAATCGTTGTCAACCCGAATGGCCGTCGCCGGCCGGTAGAGCCATGCGGCCGAAGCCTTGCGAGCATCGGCCGTTTGTCGCAGAGGCGTGATGTTGTCGAGGATCCAGAATGAGCGGCCGTAAGTCGCAGCGATTAGATCGTCGCCGTGGATGGCCAAATCGCGCACACCCGTCACGGGCAAGTTCAGTTGCAAAGATTGCCAATGGTCACCGTCGTCAAACGATACGAAGACGCCAAATTCGGTTCCTGCGTATAAGAGGCCGTGCGTCGTCGGATCTTCGCGCACCGCTCGCACAAATGCCGGCGCCGAAAGGCCATTGGTAATCAGCTGCCACGACTTGCCGTAGTCTCGCGTGCGATAGATGTAAGGCGATTGATCGTCGCGAATGCTTCGGTCGACTGCGGCATAGGCCGCGCCGGGCGCAAAATGCGACGCTTCGATCATCGACACTCGGCTCCAGTCGCTGAGACCGGGAGGCGTGACATTCGTCCAGGTCTTGCCGCCATCACGCGTGATGTGGATCAGGCCCGTATCGCTTCCGGCCCAGATCACGTCACGATTCAGTGGCGAGGGTGCGATCGCGTAGACTACGCCAAAACCGCGCTGCTTCGCGTTGTCCGCGGTCAGTGCACCTTGCGCGCCACTCTGCGGCTGCGCCCCGGTCAGATCCGGGCTGATCGCTTGCCAGTGCAATCCGCCGTCAGTGGTCTTCATGACATACTGCGTCCCGAGAAACATTGCCTTGCGCTCGGCGGCCGACCGCACCAGCACCGGCGTCCAGGGATCGCGATACTTGCGTTCGTTATTGGGTTGCAGCCAGAGGAAGAGTGGCCATGGATTAATATCCTGGCTGAAACCAGTGCGCCGGTTGTAACGCGACACCGTGCCGCCCGGGCCGGTCAAATAGACAACGTTCGGGTCGTCGGGATCGAGCACCATATATCCGCTCTCGCTCTCTCCCGAGGGGAACCAGTCGCGGGGCGTGATCTGCCCATGATCGGTGCGGCTTGCCACAGCCGCGCTGCCGCTGTCCTGCTCCGTGCCATAGACCACATAGGGAAACTGATCATCGGTCACCACGTGATACATCTGCGCGGTGGGCTGGTTGTACCAGCTGCTCCAGGTGCGTCCACGATTCAGACTCACGGTCGTGCCCTGATCGGTTCCCAGCACCATGCTCGACGAATTCTTTGGATCGATCCACAGTTCGTGGTAGTCGTCGCCGCCCGGCGCGCCGCGCAAGACGGAGATCGTCTTGCCGCCGTCTTCGGAATGATAGAGTGCAACGTTCGGGATGTAGATCACGTCGGCATTGTTCGGATCGACCGTGATGCGGCTGAAGTACCAGGCACGGCTCGTCAGCCGCGAATCAGAATTGATAAGCGCCCAACTGTTGCCGCCGTCGTCGGAGCGGTAGAGCCCGCCGTCCCTGGCTTCTTTCCCAGAAATCAGCGCGTAAACGCGCTTGCCGTCGGCTGCCACGGCAACGCCGGCGCGGCCCCAGTCACCGCCAGGCAAACCGGACCCGCTCAGCCGCGACCACGTTTTGCCTCCATCGTGGGAACTAAATAAGCCGCTACCAGGACCGTCGATGGTTGAGTAGACGTACCATGGCGCCCGCCAGGTGTGCCATGTAGTGGCAAACAGCAGATCGGGATTTCCCGTGCAGATGGCCAAATCCGCAACCCCGATCTCCGCTCCCTGATCGAGAACTTTCTCCCAGTGCGCGCCGCCATCGGTGGACTTGAAAACCCCACGCTCGGGATTCGGGGCATAGGCATGGCCGAGCGCGCCTACGTAAACCACATCCGCGTTGCGCGGGTCGACTACGATCTTGCCGATCTGCCGTGTCTCATCGAGGCCGATGTGCTTCCAGGTTCGGCCGGCGTCAGTAGATTTGTAGACACCGGTGCCGGAAGAAAGATCGCTGCGAATGTCACTTTCACCTGCGCCTGCATAGATGACATTCGGATCGGATGGCGCCACAGCCAGCGCGCCAATGGAGGCAAACCCGTAGTCATCAGTGATTGGCGTCCAAACCACCCCCGCGTCAATCGTCTTCCACAGGCCGCCGTTGACAGAGCCGAAGTAGAACGTCGTCGAGTCGCCAGGAACGCCGGAAACTGCCACTACGCGGCCGCCGCGAAACGGTCCGATCAAACGCCACTTGAGTCCGCCGAACAAATCCGGCTCCATGGCTTGAGCGATCGCCGCCGCTGTGACTACTACGCATACCAGCAGCACGAGACTGCTACAAGACAAAAACGTGAGTTTTCGCAAAAGTTTTTAACCCCAGTGCCACTAGTGTAGTGGAAGCTTCCACCAAGCGGAAACGATGGCGAGGCAGAGTGCCGCGGAGCGATCACTTTACCTTCAATGGTAGCGAACAATCTCGAGTCGGAACCCAAACCGGAATCGTGCCATTCCGGGTCACGATTACCATGGTTATCTTTCCGCCGCTTGGCCTGCCAAATTCTAATTGCTCACATCGGAAAGCATCATGTCTCGCTTCCATGCGCTCTATCTCGCGATGGTTCTGCTCGTGTCTGCTCTGTGCCAGGCTCGGGATCTCGCGGTCGTGGTAAATAAGAAAAATACGGCTTCCCAACTGACCGCGGTGGAGCTCGAAAAGCTGCTCAAGGCTGGAATACAAAATTGGCCTGACGGAGCCAGGATCGAAATCTTCCTGACCGGTCCCGATTCTCCCGACAACGGGGTGATTCTGCAGCGCGCGTTCAAGCTAAGGCCCGAAGAGATCAAAAGCCTGCTCGACGCTCACAAAGCTGATATCCGTGTGGTTGGTTCCGATGAGGTCGTGCTGACAATGGTGAACACCAACCCCGGAGCCATAGGAATCGTAAACGTTTATTCGATCAATAGTCGCGTAAAGGTCCTGAAGGTTGACGGAAAACTTCCCATGGAGCAAGGGTATTTGCTCCACGGCAACTGATAGGAAAGATGAAATGAAGCGTTCGCACCGCTCGATATTACTGTCATCGGCCATCTGTCTGGCGATCTGCGCGTCCGCGTTACCGGGCTGCGCGGCCGACGATCTCAGCCCAACAACTCTGCCGGTCACGACGCGCTCGCAGGCCGCAGCGCGCTACTTCGAAACTGCGATGGTTCACTATGAGAATCATCGCTGGAACTTCGCCCTGAGAGATTGGAATGAAGCGATTCGTCTCGATCCCAATTTCGCCCAGGCTTACGTCTGGATTTGTTTCACCACTGCAGATCCTTCCGAAGAAGCGCGCGACCGCGCGAAAGCCACATCTCTTATTAAACAAGTCACTGCCGGTGAGCAGCTATTGATCCGATGGATGGCCGGCGTCCATGAGAACCGCTACGTAGAAGGAATTATGGCCATGAACGACATGCTGGCCATGTTCCCCCAGGACAAGCGGCTGAACTTTATGGTGGGCTACTGGCTTTTCCGCTGGCAGGACGAGTATGAGGTCTCGAAGAAGTTGACCTTGCGCGCACTCGCAGTCGACCCCAATTACGCCACCTGTTACAACCAGATGGCTTATCTCTATTCGCGGTCCGGCGACATTGATAAGGCGCTCGAGTATGCGGCGAAATACATGGAGCTGCTTCCCAACCAGCCGAATCCCCACGATTCTTATGGAGAGATGCTGCGATTCGCGGGACGATATCCGGAGGCTTTGGAGCAATATCGGACTGCTCTGAAGGTCGATCCGACATTCTATATATCGCAGAAGGAACTGGGCGAGACCTATTCGCTGATGGGCGAAGAAGAGCAGGCGCGCAGCGAATATGAGAAAGCCATTCAGGAAGCTCCGAGCAACGGAGTCAAAGCGGAATACCTGCAAAAGCTGGCGTTGACTTACGTGCGCGAGAACAAGTATGCGGAGGCCGACGCTGCTTATCTCTATGCGGCTGCGCAGGGTCATGCCATGAAACAGTGGATGTGGGAGGCGCGCGCGCATCGCGTGATGGCCATGTATGAGCCAAATCAGGCGGCCGCTATGAAGAATCTCGATGAGGCGGATGCTCTGCTCGCTAAGGCGACCGCCAGTATCAGTCAACTTGACCTCGATGAGGAGAAGGCTCACGTTTTGCGTGTGCGTGTAGAGCGAGCGCTCGCGGCCGGCGATGGTGCCACGGCTGAAAAATTAGTTGCAAAGCTGGAGAAACTGGCGTCACCCGGTTCCAGCGTCAATATCCAGCGGATCTATCATGGCGCTGCCGGGACATGGTTGTTTGATCAAAAGAAATATTCCGATGCCATCTCGCAGTTGGCGGAAGATATTGCCAATCCCCTCTCCATGAAACTTCTGATCAGCGCCTACCGCCAAACCGGCGACTCCGAACAAGCCGACACTTTGAGCCGAAGGTTGCTCGAATGGAAGGTTCCCAGCGTTGAGGAAGCTCTCGCGGCGAATTCTTCGGCGCGGGGAAGCGCTCTCGCAGTCAAGCACTGATTCGCGAGCAAGCGACTTCGGCACCCCAAACCACAATGGGGATGTGTCCGCTTCCCGGGAAGCTATCGTTCACAGCGGCAGAAATATCTGTATTGTTGTGTTCTGCCTATTGAATCTTCGCCCGCCCGGCGAGGAAGCTGTTCTGACAGGCCATTCCCACGGAGCGAATTCCTGCATATTCGGGCAGAGATCGAATGCTGGCGAACATGGGATCGGTGTCCATAGCGGGGTAGCTGCAGTAGTTGGCCTGCACGGTACGCCTCAGCATGTCGAGCGCAGCCGCGGTTTGCCCGCAGTAGGCAAGATGAGAGGCGGCGAAGTAGTTGCTCTCGGGATCGTCCTCCGGCTCGATGCGCTTCGCCAAGGCCGAGATCTCAGCCGCTGGCTTGTGGGCGGCGCAAGCCAGAAGCATATCGTAGCTGGTCCATGCGCCGATCTGCGGGCGGCGGACCTGCAGCGCCTCCTGTTCTTTGCCTTCGCGCAACAGAATGTCGATGGTCAGCGCGTGGTTCCAATCGCTGTTGGGATCCAGGTTGAAGTATTCGAGGGCCTTGTTGTAGTCGCCGTACTTCATAAATGCGACGCCGCAGGAACGCAACATGGCACTCTGGCGATCGAAAGAGCGGGCGACATCACACTGAGTGCCGGACTCCCGGTCCAAACCCGCATAGCGCAATACATAGTCGACGCCAACATGGGAAATCTCATTTTCAGGGCTTTCGCGAACCATCTTCATCGCAACACGGTATCCGTTCAGCAGGTCTCCGTTTTCGGTATATCCCAGCGACAATGCATATTGGGCGAAGCCGTAGTGGGGATCGAGGGTGACAGCCCGTTCAGTCGCGTAAAGGGCCTTCTTACGAGTCTCGTCGTCCAGCGTTCCCTTAATGTAGTGAGATTCCTGAGAGTATATTCCGCCCAGAGATACCCAGTAGGGAGCAAAATTCGGGTCCAGTTGAACAGCACGCTCCAGCATGGCTCTAGCCTTGCTGTTTGAATCGGCGTCTCCCGGCATCGAGGTCGCGCGGATGTACAGGTCATACGCTTCCTCATTGGTGGGAACGGTGGCCGAAGGGTTTCCACCGTCGGGCGGACGCACGCCTAAAGCTACGGCCAGCCCGGCTTGCGCCTGTTGATACATCTTCTGACGGACATCGATCAGATCTTGGAGCGGCGAGACGATGGTGTCGCGCCATAGAACGTGGTTGTCCGAGACGTCGACCGCTTCGTAAGTAACTTGCAATTTGTCCTGCTCGGTGAGGAAGTGGCCGGCAATGACCACGGAAACACCCATTTCACTCCCCGCCCGTTGTGGGTCAAGATTGGGCACGTCATATTTTCGGGTCGTCGTGAATGGCCGGACCGACAAGGAATGGACATAGCTAAGAGCTGTGCCGATCTCGTCAGGGAGCGCAAGGCGTAGAAAATCGAATTTGGAGTCGCCGCTCAGGTTCTGAAACGGCAGCACGGCAACGGTCTGTCCGGCGGTGGCCCGTAATATCGGCTTCTTGCGGATCATGCGGAACGCCACGCCTCCGGCAATGATGAGGACAGCCGCAAGCAGAAACCACGGAATTCGCGCGAGGATCTGCGCGCGCTTTCGCTCGGCGACTGCCCGCCGCTGTGCGGCTTCCGCCTGCTGCTCACGCTCGGCGCGGCGGCGATCAAGATTGGCGAGGCGGTCGGCGAGTTCAGCGGCAGATTTCAAACGCCGCGCCGGATCGCCACAGGCAGCCTCGGCGATATCTTCGCAAAGAAGTGGATCGTCGATGCCCGCCTCCCACCCTGGAGCGAGCGGCCTGCGAAAGTCCCCGATCACGACCTGATACAGCATGACTCCGAGAGAATAAATATCCGCCATTGCCTTTGGCGGCTGGCCAGCGAGGACCTCGGGAGCCAAATACATCAATGTTCCGGTGAGGGAAGGGGATTGTGGCCCCAAGGTTTGCGTCATTCCCAGGTTGGTGATGCCGAGCGCGCGCAGGCGCCCGGGTTCGACCAGAGATGCGCTGCCGAAATCTGCAACTTTGATTTGCAGGCTGTTATCGGGCCGGGAAGAAACCAGAATATTGGAAGGTTTCAGATCTTTGTGCAGCACGCCGGCCTGGTGGGCGGCGGCAACGGCCCTGGCTACATCCGTGATTACGGAAAGGCGCACGGCCAGAGGAATCTTTTCCAAGCCGCCTTGCTCGTTGGCCCATTCCGTGAGATTCGGCCCGCCATATTCGCTCTCAAGAACGTATGGATCGGTCTCGAGATTCCATTCGAGCACGCGCACAAATTCCGGGCTTTCGCCCAGCGATTCGCGCAGAAAACGGGCGACGGTAACCTCTCTTTTCAGGCCCTTCAGGCGAGACTCATTGGAAGCGAACTTGAAGACGCGCTGCTCACGCGTCTTGGGATGCTCGGCCAGCCAGACTTCACTGCTGGCGGAAATATCGAGCCGGCGCGTAAGTTTCCAGTGTTCACGTCGGGGAACGGGATCGCCCGGCTCAAGAGGAGCCGCCGTCCATGGTGCGGGCGCTGGAACGGAGGTGGTCTGCACCGGCACGGCCAAACGATACCCGACTCGCGGCACAGTAAGGATGACATCGGGGTTTTCGTCGCCTAACGACTTGCGCAGTTTGGAAATTGCCGTGGTCAGCGAGCCATCCACCACGTTGAGGCCGGGCCAAACCGACTCGAGAAGCGCTTCTTTCGAGACGACTTCGCCGGGATGCAACAGCAATTGCAGCAGAACCTCAAGCGGCTTCAGTTCGAGTTCTGCAAGCTGGCCCTTGACGCGTAGCTGCAGGCTGAGTTCGTCGAATTCGCAGCCAGCAAAGCGCCACTGGCGTCCGCAGGAATCCTGCGTGTCGACATGGGTGCCCATCGGAATCATGCGTTTCGCTTAAGGTCTTGAGATCTGCCCGGCACATGCAGATTGGGGGTAGCATGGCCGCTCCACTAACGAACAGGGACTTCATTTTGCCACACTTTGCCGGTATGGGGCAGAAGAAACTGTCAGAATTCCAACAACAAGGGGGATTGCCAAATAATCGACTTTGCTCACGTCTTGTCTGTGCCCGTCTCCAGGCATTCGCCCGGAGGTTCATTATGGTCGAAAGTCTCTATGCCTTTGTCTTGGAATTCATCGACTTAGCTCCGCTTTAGAGTTCTTTAGAAATTCATTAGGACACTTTCGTCGACCCTTGTGTAGACTCTGCGCCCAACGGTCACTGGTCGCGGCGGTGTTTGTCCCGCAATCCAGTCCGTGAATTCTCTTCTGGGGAGTTTCAAAAATGCGCCCTCTATCGCCCCGCTTCGTCTCATGCCTGGCTGGCACGTTTTGGCTGCTTGGAATTCTGACTTTCCTGGAAAGCCCTACCATGGCTCAGACTGTTGGACAGCGAAAACATCCGCAACCCACAGTCGTCCTGAGCCAGAATCTCCCCCTGAATACGCAGACGGCGCGTCCGGCTGGGCGCAGCGCTCCAGCTCTGACTGCGGACAGTTGGACGGGCTCGGCCGGCGACGATAACTGGGGGACAGGCGGCAACTGGAGCAACGGCGTCCCGACCAGTGCAGATGCCGTTACTATCGGCACCACAACCGCGACTGTGAATATGAACGTCAACGGAGCCTTCGGCACGCTCGCCCTGAGCAATTCCGGCGATGATCTGACGATCATCAACAACAACGTGCTCGATGGTTACGGCAACATCAGCAATAACGGCACAATCACGCTGAACTCGACAGGAAACTTCACCGAGTTGGTTCTGGAAGGCAATGTCATCTTAAGCGGCACCGGCACTTTGACGCTTTCGAACAACTCCCAGAACTACATCTTTGGGTCCAGTGCGCTCGACCAGCTCACCAACGAAGAAACGATCCAGGGAGCGGGACAGATCGGAAACGGGTCGATGGCGTTGGTGAACTCCGGGACGATTGACGCCAATCAATCCGCGGGAATGACCATCAACGTCAATGACGGCATGACCAACACCGGCACAGTGGAAGCCACTGGCGGGAACACGCTGACGCTAACGAACACCAGCCTGACCAATACCGGCGGAACACTCTCCGCCAACGCAGCCATACTGAACTTGCAGAGTACTACCGTGAACGGCGGCACGGTCACTCTCACGGGCGCGTCAACGCTCGAGTTGAACAGTTCGACGATCGTCGGCGAAACACTCACCAATAGCGCCACGGGGACAATCGAGACCACAGGCGGCACCAGTGTTCTGGGGGGAACGATCAACAACTCGGCCGGTGGGCTGCTCAGTGTCACTAACAACACAACCTTGGATTTACAGGGTGGCACATATTCGGAACTCGGGAAAGTGCAGTTGAACTCGACAGGGAACTTCACGGAATTGGTCCTGGAAGGCAATGTCACTTTGAGCGGCGGCTCGGTGACACTCTCCAACAACTCGCAGAACTACATTTTTGCGCAGTACTACACCAATACGCTGACCAACGATGAGACGATTTCCGGCTCCGGACAGATCGGCAATGGCTCTATGACTCTGGTGAATGCGGGCACGATCAATGCCAACGCATCAGCAGGAATAACATTTAACGTCAACGGCGGCATAACCAACACCGGAACGCTGGAAGCCACCAATGGGTCGACACTGCTGCTGAATAGCACCGGAACTAACAACAGCGGAGGAACGATTTCCGCCAACGCAAGTACTCTGGAGCTGCAGAATTCGACGGTAGACGGCGGCACAATCACGCTGACGGGGGCGTCGACGCTCGAGTTAAACAGTTCGACCATTCACGACGGCAGCACGCTGACCAACAGCGCGACCGGGCTCATCGAAACCATCGGTGGTACCAATGTGCTGGGAGGGACGATCAACAACTCGGCCGGCGGATTGATTGAAGTGACCAATAACACGACTCTGGACCTCAATGGCGGGACCTATTCGCAGCTGGGTGCAGTGCAACTGAACTCAACCGGAAATTTTACGGAGCTGGTGCTGCAAGGTGACGTGACGCTGAGCGGGGGTACTGTAACGTTGTCCAACAACTCGCAGAACTACATCTTCGGACAAGTGGAAGCCGACACGCTGACCAACGAGGAAACAATCTCCGGATCAGGACAGATCGGCAACGGCTCGATGACGCTGATAAACGATGGCACCATCAATGCGAACCAATCGGCGGGGATCGGATTCAACGTGAATGGTGGCATCACCAACACAGGGTTGATCGAAGCTACCAACGGCGCAGGCGTGGCATTTTATAGTACGACTGTAAATAACACGAGCGGCACCATCACGGCCAACACGGGCATTCTAAACTTGCAAAA
>JASHOT010000050.1 GCA_030040965.1 Candidatus Sulfotelmatobacter sp.
GCGCCCAGCAGCGTGCCGCCCGTCACGCTCACTCCCGTCGTGCCGCCGGCAGCCAGCGTCCCGTCTACCGTCGTCGTCCCGCCCGTCTGGCTGTACTCCTCCTTCGCTCCCGTGCCCGCCTCCAGCGTCGTTCCCTTCTCCACATCCACCGTGCCCGAGTTGGTGAACGTGCTGTTGGCCGTCACCAGCGTCGCAGCGCTCGCCAAGGTCAGCGTCCCGCTGTTATTGGCGAGACTCGACAACGCATTGCTCGTGCCGTCCAGAATCTTCGCCTTGGTTCCGGCCAGTGTCAGGTTGGCAGCGTTGGTCGTGATGCCGCCGTTCGAGCTGGCCAGTTGCAGCGTTCCTTCCACCACGAACGTGCCGCTCAGTGTACCGCTGCTCAGCTGGCTCAGCGTGCCCGTCACCGAGAAAGTGCTGCCAATGTCAATCGTCAACGATCCGGTATTCGAGAAATTCCCAGCTGTGGTAAAGCTGGCATCGCCCGCCAGCGTCAGGCTCTTGGTGTTCGCAGCCAGAGCTGCCAGTGCATTCGCCGAACCGGAATCGATTGTGCCTCCTTCGAGCGTCAGCGTCGCAGAATTCGTCGTGATACTGATGCCGGTGGTCGTCAAATCCAGATTGCCCCCCAGCACGTAAGTACCGCCTGAGAGCGTAGCGCCGCTGATCTGCGTCAGATTGGCTGCCGTGAAGCTGTCGCTCGCGTCGATCGTCAGCGCACCCGTGTTGGAGAAAGTCGCCGCCGTCGTCGAAATATTGTTGCTGGTTCCACCAATGGTCAAGCTTTTGGTGTTCGACGCCAGTGCGGTCAGAGTATTCGCTGTTCCTGATTTGATCGTGCCGCCTTCCAATGTCAAGTTCGCCGAGTTCGTGGTGATGCTGATACCAGTCGTCGTCAATTCCAGGGTGCCGGCCAGAACGTACGTGCCGCCAGAGAGCGTCCCGCTGCTGATCTGCGTCAGATTGGCTGCGGTGAAGCTGTCCCCTTTATCAATGGTCAGCGTTCCGCTATTCGAGAAAGTCGAAGCCGTGGTCGAAATTTTGTTGCTCGAGCCCGCAATGGTCAGACTTCCGGTGTTGCTCGCCAGACCCGCCAGAGCGTTGGTGCTGTTCGATGTATTCTCGATGGTACCGCCCGCCAGCGTCACATTAGCCGCGTTCGTGGTGATGGTCTGGGCTGTTCCGGTGATGTCGAGGTTGGCATCCAGAACATACGTTCCCGCGGTCAGCGAGCCGCCGCTGCTCTGCGTCAAGGACCCGATACTGAAACTCTCGCCCGCGAGAATCGTCAGCGAACCGGCATTGCTGAAGCTGCCGGAATCGGTAAAGGCCACGCCGCCGATGGTGAGCGCGCCGGTGGACGTGATTGAGGTCAGGCCGCTAAGCGCGTTCTGGTTGCTGTTGTTGGAGTTGAGAATCTGGCCGCCGTTTTCTTCAATCACTGTCGCCGACAGCGTACCGATGCCTCCACTCGTCCCCAGCGGCAGAGTCACGTTGCCGCCGTTCGCGGTATAAGTCCCCCCGCTCAACGTATTGCTGCTACTGGTGTAGTTGAGGAACGTGCCCGTTACCACCAAACCGCCCGTAGACGTTCCCTCGATTGTGCCCTTGTTGTTGAAACCGGTGCTGCTGGCCTCAATTGTCAGCGCGGTGCTCTGGTTCGCGTTCACGGTCCCGCTGTTGACGAAACCCATCGCTCCATTTCCGATGTTTCCCGTTCCCGAGATGGTGCTGGAGTTGGTCAGAACATCGCTGGAAGAGGCGCCTGTGATGATGGAACCGTTTGCCAGCACTACGCTGCCCGTACCGGAGAGAGTTACGGCCGCGGCGCTGATCTTCAACGTACCCGGCCCGCTTGTATCGCCGACGTCGATCGTGCCGGTATTGGTGCTGGTTGCCGCGGCGGAAAGGTTTAAAACGTCCCCGCTGCCGACGTTGATGGTGCCGGTGTTCGCCAAGGCATGTGCGTTGACCACGTCATCCGCGCCGTCATAGAGATAGAGCGTCGCTCCCGAGGCGTTGGTAAGCGTCCCGCTCACCGTCAGCGTATCCCCAGAACCACCCCCCAAGGCCCCCAGCATATAGACAGTTGCGTTGTTGCTGAACCCACCCGTCACCGTCAGCGTGTTTCCCCCGCCGCCTGACCCGGTCTCGAGGTAACCATCGTTGGTCAGGTTCCCGCTCACCGTCAGCCCCGACGCTCCCTCCAAGTACTCGTAGCTGCCGGCGTTGAACGTCAGCGTTCCCCCTCCCGGCGTCACACTCGTCGTCTGTCCGTTCTCCAGAGTCAGAGAGCCTTCCACCGTCGTCAGCTTCGCCAGCGCATTCGTGCTTCCGTACAGGTTGAAGGTCCCCGTCGAGGGCAGGTCGGTCATGCTTTGGGTCGCATCCAGCGTCGCGCCGCTGCTGACCGTGATCGTTCCCGCGTCGCTCAGTCCGCCTGTGATCGACAGCGTTGTGCCCGTGCCGTTCAGCGTCAGCGCACTGCCCGAGGCCAGCGTCAGCGTCCCGCTCCCCGGCGTCACAGTCGTCGTCGCTCCGTTGCCCAACACCAGACTTCCTTCAATGCTCCCCAGATTCGCCAGCCCATTCGCCGATCCCGCCTTGATCGTTCCGTTCACCGTCAGCGACGATCCCGCCGCCACATCCGTGATCCCATTCGCCTGGTTCGTCAGATTCAACGTGTCGCCCGCCCCGATATAAACCGATCCCGAGTTGCTCAACGTACCCACGTTGGCCACGTCATCCGCGCCGTCATAGAGATAGAGCGTCGCTCCCGAGGCGTTGGTAAGCGTCCCGCTCACCGTCAGCGTATCCCCAGAACCACCCCCCAAGGCCCCCAGCATATAGACTGTTGCGTTGTTGCTGAACCCACCCGTCACCGTCAGCGTGTTTCCCCCGCCGCCTGACCCGGTCTCGAGGTAACCATCGTTGGTCAGGTTCCCGCTCACCGTCAGCCCCGATGCCGCGCTCATGTACGTATCACTGCCCGAATTGAACGTCGTCGTGCCGGACACAGAAGAAGTGGCACCGTCGAGGGTCAGGTCGCCGCTGACCGTCAATGTTCCGGTCGAGAGCGTGCTCCCGTTGGCGAATGTGAGTTCTCCGGTGCTATTGATCGTGGTAGCCCCGGTGACTGTGAGTTTCTCCGCCGTTCCTGAAAGATTCTGCAGGGTCGAACTGCCCGCCGATCCGCCAAGCACCAGGGAGTCAATGGTCGCATTCTGATTGAGCGTAACCGCGTCCGTTCCGCCCGAATCAATCGTCACGTTATACGTGTTGCTGCTGGAATTGTTGGGCACGCCGCTCGGACTCCAGTCGCCGGCAACATTCCAATTCCCCGTTCCGCCTATCCACGCGGAATTGATCGTTCCTGGTGGAGGGGCCGCAGGAGCGAGCTGAGAGTTCGTCGCGGAGGTCTCACGGACTCGTTTGGTTGCGGCAGCAATCGTGCCGGCACGGATCGGCCTGCGCGCCACGGCGACACGCGGGTGATGATTGGCTCGTGACGGAAGACTGCTCGTGTCCGCGGCTTGCGCCGGGACAACGCTCGTGATGCTGAAAAGAGCTGCGAGCACGCAGACGACGGAAAACTGCAGGGTGACGAAGCGGGACTCCGGGCGCATAGAGCCTCCAACTGAAAGCTGGCTTGTTTACAGAATAAAGAGACGGTCGAATGGCCGATTTCGAAAAGGACCCAGGTCGCTTACGGATTCTACGCAGATCGGGTGTTTTGTCAAGCAAGGAAATCTCTGAAACCCCGCTCCCAGCCTGCAATTCGAGATTTGGAGCTCATCAACTCGATAGAGAAAAAAGTTTGTTCAACCAAAAGGAATCTACCTGACTCCATCCGGGCGCGACGTTTCAATTTCGCTCATGGCGATTCAGTCTGTTCGACCTCTAATCCAGAGCTCAACTCTGATGAAGTTCTTGCGATAAACCCACTCTCTCGTGTGCACATGTTGATTCCGATTTTCCGAATTGCGAGCCGTAGCTTAGAGGACGAGTCTGGATTCTGATTCTTGATTTGGTTGACTTCATTCCCATCCGGGTCTAGGATGCCTCGCATCTCACCAAGAGGAACCGCCATGAAGTGTCCAACGTGCGGTGCAGAGTATCAAGATGAAGACGAAAGATGTCCCGTTTGTGCAGCACCATCGCGAGTGATCGCGGAAGGCAAGAAGAAGCTACTCAAACCAACAATGCAAGTATTGCCGAAGCGTGTCGGAATCTGCCCGGACTGCGGCAGGGAGGAAATCGGCACTCTGTACCGCATGTCACCCGGAATGGCGGACTTCCTCAAGGCGAAAAACACGGATACGTTTCTTCCCGATAAACATTGCTGCGTTAGAAAAGCTATTGCTGGATAATCCTTTATCAACTCGCCCCAACATCCCATCCTGAAGCCAGCAAAAATCGAGTATGTGAAACTGCAAATGATGTTCGCGCTATCGTCCGCTGTACGAAGACTCTCTCATTTTGAGTTAGGGGGCGTAAATTTGCGCCTGTACCGTCTCCCCGAGGCTCGAGTATCCCCGCGAGGTGTCTAGGATGAACAAGCTTGGAAAGACGTTGGGTGTGGTGTTGGCTTTGCTAGCGCTTGTCTTGGTCGCGGCGATCACTTTTACCATCGGATGGCGTCCGTTCATCGGGCCACGGACGCGCCCGCTCACGGTAGGGAAATTTGTCAGCACACCGGAACGCCTAGCTCGCGGCGAGTATCTAGTCCAGCATTTGTGTGACTGCATGGGATGCCACGCAGAACACGATTGGACAGCCCACGATGCGCCCATACTGCCAAACACGCTGGGCGCAGGACAGGACATGAATCTGCTCAAAGGTTTCCCCGGAAAGGTGTATGCGCCGAATATCACTCCCGATATCGAAACAGGCGCGGGGCACTGGAGCGACGATCAACTTGCACGCGCCATCCGCGAGGGCGTTAGCCACGACGGTCGGGCGCTGTTTCCGTTTATGCCGTACTTGGATTTCCGCCACATGTCCGACGAAGACTTGGCATCGGTCGTCGTATACCTGCGGTCGTTACCTCCCGTGCGCAAGCAGCAGCCGACAACGCAGTTGATTTTTCCGGTGAATTACCTGATCCGCACCGTGCCCGAACCGCTGGAGGCACCGGTGCCGGAGCCGGATATTTCGACTCCCGAGAAGCGGGGGAAGTACTTGGTGACTATCGCCGGGTGCACGGACTGCCACACTCCGCAAGACGCACATGGGCAGCCGCTGGCGGACATGGACTTGGGCGGCGGGTTCATTCTTGATGGGCCATGGGGTCGTGTGGCGAGCGCTAACATCACTCCCGACCAGTCGGGCATTTCTTATTACGATCAAGCCCTGTTCACTCAGGCAATCCGCACAGGGTTTGTCGCAGCACGCAAGCTGAACCAGATCATGACTTGGCACGCCTACCGAGGAATGACGGACGAGGATATTGTCGCGATGTTTGCATATCTTAAGACGTTGAAACCTGTACGTCATCACGTGGACAACACCGAGACGCCGACGTTTTGCAAGGTCTGCCGTCAGACCCATGGGGGTGGAAACCAGAACTGAACTCATTTGTCAGTCGAGCGCGCAGCGGTAATGTCCGTCCAAGCATTGCCCAACATCATCTTCCACCGAGAACTTGCCGCAGTAATCGTGTTCGCAGTCGTAGGTGTAGTGCTGGTCGATGGCAACTCAGAGAACAAGGCACGGTTTGCTCATTCGTGAATTCAGGAATAGGAGGACGCATGAGGTTTGCTCCCCACCCGCGAACAGCGCCTGTGAGTCAACCAGTTCTCATCGCAACAGATTTCGTAGCTCGCCAGCACCGATCGCTGATCCTTCAGGACTCCCATGACCGCGCCTTTCAGCAGCCAACCATCCGCTGTGCGCCGCAGATCACAATAGTCCGAGCAGCCGATTCTTCCAGACAATCACACGTTTGAGATCGTCTACCATCAACGTCTCCGTGGCTGCCAAATTGTACAATTGCCGTTGGTGCCATCCTGCTGCTTTCGCCGCGAAGGGCTGCCGGCAGCCTGAATCGTGCCACAGACGCAGGGAGGGGGAAGTAGAGAGAGGCCCCGATGAGCAAAGTTCGAGTAGCTGCTTTCTCTGTTTCGTTGGACGGTTTTGGAGCAGGGCCACGACAGGATTTGAAGAATCCGCTGGGGGTGCGCGGGACCTCATGAATGGGTCTTTCAAACGGAAGCATTCAAGAAGAGGCAGGGGGAGAGCGGTAATGCCCAGATCGATGAACTCGTTCGCAGAGCGAGCGGACGCCGTGGTGTCGATAATGACTTCGCCGACATTGTTTAAAGACGAGATTGTCGTCAAATGAGAATGTTCTCCGTATTGCCCACAATTAGGGCATTTCGGGTACAATCCTCGCTGGCTTAGATTATCCGGAACCATACACACGGTGTTCTCCGCGCGGCTTTACTCAAGGAGCTACTTATGAAAAGACATCTCCTGCTGTTTCTATTTCCTGCTCTTGCGTTCGGTATGCTCACGCAGTGCATCGCCCAATCTAGTGACGGCAAGGTTGCGCTTCACGTCACTCCCAAGCAGGCTTACGTATGGGTAGACGGGCGCGCCATCAGCGAAGCCAGCAAGCATCCCACGTTGAGTTTGAGCGCCGGCGACCACAAGATCGAGTTGGCGAATTACGGATACGCTGCGGAAACGCGCAACGTCACGATCACGGCCGGTAAGACCACCACTCTCGATGTGACACTGCAACCGGTTTCCGGAACGGTTTCCGGCCCATTCGGAGCGATGAGCATCGAACACGCAGAGCGTGACGCGGTTCTGTTGAACGGAAAGGCTCCCGGGTTCTTTGTTGGTCACGGCGACGAGTTCAATAACAGTTGGATATGGAAGCAGGAACTCGTCGTTCCTCCCGGAACATATCAGGTCACCGTTCAACATGAAGACAAGGATGTCTGGTCCGGGCCGGTGGAGGTTGCCGCCGACAAGCGGGTGATAATTGATATTCCGAAGGGCGTTCAAAAGACGGTCGACTGGCCGCGCGGTGAGAAGCTGAAATCGATCCCGCGATTCACCGTAGGTACAGCGAGCGCGACGGTCGCCGTGGCGAAACCGACGGCACAACTTTCCGCCTCCGCCGCGCAAGTGAATTGCGGCGATTCCTCGCAGCTCAAGTGGACTTCCACGGATGCCCCGAGCGTGCAGATCAGCAATGTTGGCGCGGTTGCAGCCAGCGGCGACCAAGGCGTTCAGCCCAAGCAAAACACCACCTATGATCTCACCGCCACCGGCCCCGGCGGCACAGTTACGTCGAGCGCAACCGTCAACGTCAACACCGCCATACAGGCCAACCTGCAGCTTGCGCCGGCAGAAGTTCATTACCGGCGTGTGGGTGATAAGGTCGTGCAGGACGACAATTCCGCTTTGAGTTGGTCAGCGTCCAACGCGTCGTCAGTATCCATCGATCAGTTCGGGACGGTCGAGGCCAACGGCAACCGCCCACTGCCGACTATTACGCCGAAGAAAACCACTCCCGGTCCGGTCGATGAAACCGTCAACTACACGTTGACGGCGACAAACGGATGCGGCGGCACGGAAACACGCACAGCTGCGCTCCACATTACCGGTGAAATCAGAAACCCCGAGCTTGAGTTGTCGCGCAGCGTTTATTTCCCGACCGACCGGCCGCATAGCCTGAAGACGGATGCTGCCTTGCTCCCCAGCGAGCAAGAGACGTTGAAGGCGCTGGCGACTTCGTTCAAGTCTTACCTTGCGGATGTACCCAATGCTAACCTGGACCTCGGCGGCCACGCCGACAAGCGCGGCCCCGTCAGTTACAACCAAAAGCTTTCCGAGCGACGCGTGGAACTAACCAAGCGCTTTCTGGTCGAACAAGGAGTCCCGGAGGCCGCTCTTGAAACTCACGCCTACGGAAAGGAAGACAACTTGACCGTCGACCAAGTGAAGCAACTGCTCGATCAGAATTCGTCGCTGAGTGCCGATGAGCGGCAGAAGCTCATGGCGAAGATCGAGACCATCGTTCTGGCTAATAATCGCCGCGTGGATATCAAGCTCAGCACGACTGGGCAAGAGTCGGCGCGGCTGTATCCGTTTAACGCGCCGGACTATACGGCACTGGTCGAGCGTGGAAAGCCACTCGAGGCTAATCCGGTGGTCCCTGCAGCAGAGAAAGAAAAGGTGAAGAACTGACGAGCGGTTGCGTGCAACACACTGAGGAGAGGCGCAGCGTTGGTTTGTTTTCATGCAACAGGCTATTCGGAAGTCGATTGTGTACTCAGGCGATTGCGGACCGAACAATTTCGGTCATCGCCTGTGCGGCCAGATAGTTACGCTTTGACTGGCGTGTTCAATACATCCCTACGGGCCTGACATCGCCGTCACTGTCCGAGACGCCTCTAGT
>JASHOT010000051.1 GCA_030040965.1 Candidatus Sulfotelmatobacter sp.
CTGGCAATGAGGCTGCAAATGCTGGGCTATGAATTGGAGCGAGGGAAGCATGGGCAGCCGGAGATCCGCGGCTACACCAAAGAGTACCTGGAGGCCTCCAGCCCACGGCGCGAACAGATTAAGGATCATCTCCGCGAACAAGGAATCGACGGCGCAGCGGCGGCGCAGATCGCTGCCCACCACACGCGGGATCGGAAGGAACTCTTGTCCCAGGGCGAGGTATTGCAGCGACACCGCGACCTGGCAGCACAGTACGGAAATCAACCCGATCAGGTCGTGGCCAATGCTCGCCAACACGGTCGCCAGCGGATGCAGGAGGTTAAAGCCCAGGCGCAAAGTGCTGTGACCTGGGCGCGCGATCACGTATTCGAGCGGTCAGCCGTACAAGATGGTCGCGCAATCCTGGAAACAGCGTTGGTACGCGGCATGGGAGAAACCGCTTACACGAGCATCCGACAGGAGTTCCAGCGCCGGATCCACACGGGAGAGTTTCAGGAACTCTCGCAGACTGGCGCACGCAGACAGTACACGACGAGAGTTATGGCGGGGATGGAGCGCGATATCGTTGCTCGAATGTTAGAAGGTAACCGACGCGACTTCAGCGATCCAATGCTGGTTCCACCCCCAATCCGTATCGCCACTGAAGACCGTCATCCAGAATTGAATCCTTCGCAGCTCCAGGCGGTCGACGAGATCCTGCTTTCGCGAGAAAAGATCGTGGCTCTGGACGGCGTTGCTGGTTCGGGCAAGACCACGACTCTGGCGGTGATTCGCGAGGGTGCTGAGATTGAAGGCTATCGAGTTGAAGGGTTCGCCCCAACATCCCGAGCAGCGCAGAAGCTCAGCGAAGCTGGCATCGAGACATCGACTTTACAGAAATATTTGGCACGCGGGCAGCAGCCTGACACTGGCGAAAAACGACTCTATGTCCTCGACGAGTCTTCACTGGCTTCGACACGGCAACTGCATGAGTTCATCGAGCGGCTTCATCCGCAGGATCGAGTGTTGTTGGTCGGAGATCGGCGACAGCATGAAGCTGTTGAAGCCGGACGCCCGTTTGCGCAACTCCAAGACGCTGGCATGAAGACTGTAAAGCTGGAAGAGATCGTGCGCCAGAAGGACCCCGAGCTGAAACAGGTAGTGGAACAGCTTGCACGGGGTGATGTACGGGAAGCTATCAAGAATCTCGATCAGCAGGGCCGAGTTTACGAAATTCGCGGACATGAAGAGCGCATTTCGGCCATCGCGAAAGAGTATGCGAGGTCGCCGGAGAACACCCTCGTTGTGTCACCGGATAATCGCTCCCGCATGGAGATTAATGAACGCATTCACGCGGAATTACAAAACAAGAGCCTGGTCAGAGCCGAAGAGTTCGCAATCCGGACCCTGGTACCACGCCAGGATCTCACTGGCGCGGATCGCACGTGGGCAGCGAAGTATGAGGCAGGCGATATTCTGCACTATTCCCGCGCGTCCAAAGAGACAGGCATCGGAAAGGGTCAGTACGCCCAGGTGAAGAGCATTGATGCCGCCACCAACCGGCTAACAGTGCAACTACAAGATGGCATCGAGCGCACTTACGACCCCCGCCGACAGTGTGGCGTGTCCGTCTTCCGTGAGGAGATACGAAGGTTTTCTGTTGGCGACCGCATTCAATTCACGGCCCCAGCCAACGACCTCAAAATCGCAAATCGCGAATTGGGAGTGATCACGAGCGTTGGCGGAGCTGAGCGATTGAATTTGAAGATGGATGCTGGCCGCTCGATCAAAATCGATCCGAATGAGCATCCGCATCTCGACTACGGCTACGCGATGACCAGTCATTCCAGCCAGGGACAAACCGCGAATCGAGTGCTGATTCATGTAGACACGGTATTGGCCGCCAAAGACCTGCTCAATAATCGAATGGCGTACGTGTCCGTTTCGCGTGGAGCATTCGACGCGCAAATCTTCACCAACGATCGCGAGAAGCTGCCGACGGCCCTCGCTCACGATGTTTCAAAACAGACCGCGCACGCGCTCCACACCAACGTCGAGCAGACAATTGCGCCACAGCAGGAAATCTCCGGACCACAACAGGAGCATGGCACGGGGCTTGGAATCAGCATTTAGAAACCCTGCCTGCCCCGGATAGTGGCAACGTAGCGCGGGCGCAAACTCTGTCAAGGTGGCGGCGCTCCGCGAAGAATCTCAAAATGCACCGGACTTCTTACAGTCCACTCTGCCAGTGCTGCATGGAAGGGAAAGCGCTGCGGCATGCGAACGGAAAGCGTCTTTCTCTTTGCTTCGCTGCGCGATCAAACCGTGGCCGCGGAGAACCCGTCAAGAATGCGCTTCGCCGCGCAAAACCGGCGCGCTCTTGACTGAACCTCCGCCGCCACAAAAGCCCCCGCTAGCGAATCAAAGAGAAAAAGTGAAGACAAGAAAAAATCGGCCTCACGCCAGCCGGCCTTCTCATGGAAGGCCGACCAAAAGTCGCCGCTATCGCGGGCACCGGCCTTCATAGAATTTCCTCGACCGGCGCCAGAATCTCTCCGCCATTCCGGGATAGGTGAGGAGTCATAACGGAACCAATCCACGAATCCAAGCTCGGTTGGGGAATCCGGTCGAAGGCAAACGCGATTCCGGTCTGAATCCGAACACCATTCCGTTATGATTTCGAACAGCATTCCGGTCTAAAGCGAACGCCGTTCCGGTGGGAAGGTGAAATGGTTTCTGTCGGCTACGGAATCCCGAGGGTTATCTCTATAGTTGGTTTTGCGAGCTCTATCAGCAATGGCGGCGGGACGGTATTTGCACGGCTTCATTTATCGGACACGAACTGGTGCCGAGGGGTATTGATGTAATGGCGATTTCCGCCAATCATCTCCTAATTTCCATTCGACGAACTGGATATACTGACTTAGCTAGGACGACCTACATTGGCGCATGACGATAAAGAGGCACCATCAGGCCCGCGCTATAATGGCGGCGCTATGCGGCTCCTCATCAAGTTCAACCTGATCCTCATCGTCGTGTTTGGTTCGGGAGTATCTCTCGCCGGTTACCTTGCCCGAAACTTTCTTCAGCAAACCGCGCATGATCAGGTCTTGCAGCAGGCGCGGCTCATGATCGGATCCGCCAGCGCCATGCGCACTTACACGGCCAAGCAGGTCGGTCCTTTATTGGAGGCGCATGAGGCGAAGATGAATACTTTCCTGCCGCAGACAATTCCGTTTTATGCAGCCACAGAGGCGTTTCATTATCTGCACGGCGATTACCCGGATTATGCATACAAAGAGGCTACTCTGAACCCCACCAATTTGCGCGATCGGGCCGCTGATTGGGAGGCCGATGTCATACAGATCTTCCGCACTCATCCCGACCAGCGGGAGTTCTCGGGCGAGCGCGACACGCCAGCGGGCCGCGCTTTGTTTCTAGCCAAGCCGATTGCCGTCACCCAGGACTGCCTGGAATGTCACGGAATGGCGCGCGACGCTCCCCCGACCCTGATTCAAACCTATGGTAAGGACAATGGATTCGGCTGGCAGGTAGGGGACACGGTTGGCGCACAGATCATTTCGGTGCCGATGTCTGTACCACTAAGCATTGCCGACCGCGCCTTTCGCACGTTGATGTTCTCGCTCGGAGGAATCTCGCTTGCGACATTACTTCTACTCGACCTGGCAATCATCTTGATCGTAATCCGCCCGGTCACCCGGCTCTCCAAAGCTGCCGACCAGATCAGCAAGGGCGATCTCACCATTCCCGAGGTGCCGGCGAAAGGCTCGGATGAGATTTCACAGTTGGGGCAATCTTTCAATCGGATGTATCTCAGCCTGGTAAAAGCGATTCGCATGCTGGAGTCCCAGTGAGGCCAGTTGCGCAACGCTGGTTCAACGAACCTGCGAACGGAGGAATTTCTCGCGATCCGCGGGTGAGGAGATTTCCGCGGCCAGCGCCTGGCAGAGGGCTTCCAAAGTTTTCGCGTTCTTTGCGGAGCGGTTGACGAGGACTTTTGCCATCGGCCCCACGTAAACGGCAAGATTCTTGCGCAAATTCTCCAGCACCTGAGGGTCCCATGACTTGGTACCGGTTCCTGCCGAGGTCGTTGTCCGCAACTCATTCCCGCCACTGCTGTCGGGACTGGGCATAGTGCTCTGGACAACTGCTGATGCGGATACCGGGCGTGCCGTCAAAGGGACTGTCGCGGCGGGTTGTGGCTGGCTTGCCGAATCTACTTTGTTCAAAGCCACCCGAAATTCCTTTGCGGTCTGAAAACGAAGTTCAGGCCTTTTGTCTAGAGCTTTGTCAATGACTCGGGAGAGCATCAGTGGAATCCCGGGAACAAGTTCGACGGCGGGGGTCGGTTGTTCCTCCATATGAGCCTTCATGATCGCGTAAAAGCTCCGTCCTCCAACCGGGGGCTGCCCTGTCACCATCTCATAAAGTGTTGCACCGACCGAATACAGATCAGAGCGCTCGTCAACGGGTTCCGCTTTCATCTGTTCGGGAGACATATAATGCAGCGAACCGAGGGCCATGCCTGCAGCGGTAAGCTTGGGATCTCCGCTTCGGCTGGCAATACCAAAATCCGTGAGTTTTACCCACTCTCCTCGGCCAATAAGAATGTTCGACGGCTTCACATCCCGATGAACGATCCCGCGTCCATGCGCATAGCTGAGCGCATCCAGCACTTGCAGCGTCAGGGAACTTGCGCGCATGGGGTCGATTTTGCCGCGCTGCAAGACCGGCTGCAGGGACTCACCTTCCACAAATTCCATAATCATCAGAATCTGGTTGCCGACGCGCAGTGCGGTGCGTAGTGATGCAATGTTTGGATGCTCGAGGCAGGCGACCACTTTGATTTCGCGCAGGAAGCGCTCGATCATTTTCGCGTCCGGATCAAGGTCGGGAGAAAGCACCTTCATCGCCTCCACCCGGTCAGAGATCACATTTCTGACCTTGAACACTTGGCCCATCCCGCCCAGCCCAACCAGAGAAATAATCTGATAATCGCCAATTGTTGAGCCGATCTCGAGAGTCACCGGAGAAGACATACGCAGTAGTATAGCTGCGGATGCTTCCAAGGTCAGCCCGAGAATCTCGCGACAGATCGCGCGGCGCCGCTCCCTCGACCGGTAACCTACGGCAAGCCCAAGGGGAACGTGCAGCAGGCAGTCCCGACGCGGGTGGGCATTCTTCTGCGGGAACAGTCGGGCAACTGGGTTGTGCGTCAGAATCTGTAAGAAATACCGCCAAGAGGCACGAGGCGCGCCGGACGCAACCCTCCGCTATCCAACCGGATCAAAGCATTGGCCGAGATGATCAAGTGGCCGACGGGGTCCCATTTGAGGCCCACAGCCGCGTTGTCGAGAAAATACGAAGCATTGGTAACGTTTACCGAGGTCGCAAACGGGGAACCGGGCGGAAGCGATACCCCAGGAAGAATTGAGGGGCCCGGCGGAGTCACACGAGGCGCGGTGAAAAATCGCTGGCCTACAAGATCTGCGACCGCGCTGAGTTTTTTGGGGACTAGGCCAATATCCAAGCCACCGGAGTAATCGAGGCTGTCAGGAAGGCGCAACGTGGGGAGCCCCGAACCAGGAGTGCCAGTCGGCACCGCGCACCCTCCTTGGCTGGATTGAAGGTAGTAGCATGGATTGACTCGAAGAACTGAGAACCCATTCCACTGATAGCCTACGTTCGCGTGCGGAGTGAATCTTCCCGAAAAGCGCGAGAAGACGATGTAGGGCTTGAGTCCGTATGCGCCCGAACCCAGGAGATTGTAGACATCTCCAGTCGGAAAACGGGCCTCAAGTCCCATCGCCATTTTGGACTTCTCGCCGGGAATTACCGCTCCTTTCAGATTCAAAATCAGGTCTCCAATGCCGCTCGCCGAACCGCTCACATTGAGAGCAGAAACCGTACCGACGCTGCTCGGCTGGGACGCCAGGGCCTCCGATAGAATCCCATGTCCACCGGAGAGAGAAACTCTTTCGAATGGGACGGTTGCCGAGATGTCAATCCGGCTAGTCAGCCCAAAGGCGGCGATGGCAGTGTACTGATCAATGTTGGCAGAGATGTTGTTACTCGAGCCGGTTAAAATTGTATTCGCTCCGCTGCCTACCAATCCGACGAGGGGAAGATTGTTAAGATGTATGCCGTCGACGGTCTGGAACACGAAGCGTTGATAGGTAAAGCCAACAAACAGTTTGTACTTCCCCACGGTGTTTCCACGTTCTGTCAGCACCGACCCCAAGTTTTCATTGATGTCGATGGGTATGCCGAGTTTAGCATCAAAGCCCAGCACAAACCCGGAGACGGGAACGGCCAACGGCAGTTGCCCCAACACCTGAGCAACTGTTGTGTTGAAGCTTGACAGCCCATTGCCTCCAGATTGTCCGGTACTTGTAACTCCGGGGATTAGGCAGGCTAAGTCATTTACATGTCCGACATATGGACAGGTGGAAGGAAGCTTCGATTGTGCTTGCAAGCTGATGCTAAGAAGCAGGCTGAAAACTAACATGGCTGTCGTGAAGAGTCTTGGCATTGGAGTTTCCTTTACCGAACGCGGCCACCTTTCTAATCGTCCTCTCCGCAGGGCAGTTCACAATTGCT
>JASHOT010000052.1 GCA_030040965.1 Candidatus Sulfotelmatobacter sp.
GATCCCTTCAGTCAGTTCCATGGTTTCATGTTGCTGATGCTGTGTGGGAAGCATGCCGAACTGCGTGGTAGTGCTGCCCGCTACGGTAAAATTGCTGTGCAACTCAACCAGCAGCGTCTGTGGCGTCATCGTCTCGGATGGATAAACCTGGATTTCATAGTTGTCTTGAGCGCCGGCAATGCCGGGCCCCACGAATATACAAAACAAAATCGACGTCAACACGCGGACCGTGCTCGCCCTCGCTGCCTGCCTATTGAAGATGCGATTGAGCATTTGCACCACTTCAACTGCTCGTTGGTCCGCGCCATCGAATTTAAGAGGGGATAACACTCGAGTTGCAAGCCGCGCCGGTTAATACCGTACCTTGCTTGCGATTGCGGCTGCAATGCTCCGGGCACCGCGGCTTGAGTCGACGGTGATCCCATTTCTGGCGGCTTTATTGGGTCATTATATTCCTTGACAAGTATATACTCGGTGGAGTATATCAGAAGAATGGAATCGGTATTCGAAATCATTGCGGAGCCCAACCGCCGCGCCATATTGGCCCTGCTGGTCTCGAATCAGGCTTCAGTCGGGGAGATCGAGCGTCAACTCCGTATGACGCAGCCGACCGTGTCCAAGCACCTGCGGGTTCTGCGTGAGGCCGGTTTTGTGGAATCCACGGTGGACGCACAGCGCCGTCTGTATCGGCTGAAACCCGAGCCCTTTCAGGAAATGGATACCTGGCTGGCTCAATTTCGTCGGTTCTGGTCCGCTCACGTGGATGCTCTCGAGCGCTACCTCGATCGTATGGATCAACCTCAATCAACACGACCGAAAGGGAAGTCCAGCAAGAAAACGTCACAGCCCAAACCGCGAACGAATCAAGGAGAAAAGAAATGAAAATCAAACTGACTAGCGTATACGTCGACGACCAGGCGAAGGCTTTGCACTTTTATACCGAAGTGCTGGGTTTTACGAAGAGGTCGGATTTCAGTAATGGCCCATATCGCTGGTTGACCGTGGCCTCGCCCGAGGAGCCGGAAGGCACTGAGTTGCAACTCGCACTGAACAACAATCCCGCGGCCAAAGCGTATCAACAGGCGCTATTTCAACAGAATCAGCCCGCGGCCATGTTCTTTACCGATGACGTCAAGGGCGACTACGAGCGGATCAAGTCCTGCGGCGGCGAATTCACCATGCCGCCAACCGACGTGACGGCGTCCAAGATCGCCATGCTGAATGACACCTGCGGCAATCTCATTCAGCTGACGCAACTGGCACGCTGGTAGGGCTGCGAACGCGCATACATAGTTTTTGTAAGGAGAATCAAGATGACGGATCACTCGCAATACGCACCGGAACTGGTTAGTGACGCGCAGTTGTGCCGGCTCTGGTCCGCTCACGTCGACGCTCTCGAACGCCACCTCTCCGCCAAAATCTGGGCCTTAGCGGCGGCCAGTGTGGTGCTGATCACATACCCGATTGCACGGATTCTGTTTCCCGTTGTTGTCCATGCCGTAGGGCGCGAGGCGGTTCGAATCCTCCTCAGTTTGATGGGAGTTTGACTTGCACCGGCAAGAATCGTACACACGCCGCCCGTGAGGATCGTCGAGTGCATCCCATAGATCGGCACGATATTACGGCAAGGAGAAGAAGATGATCGAGCGCGCGGAGTACACACCGGGTCCGGCCAACGGGGCGCGGGTAATAAAGGAGGGAGTTAAAAAGGACACGTGGACTCTCGTTCTTGTCCGCGAGCTGCGCCATTCGCCGGAAAAAGTATGGCAGGCGCTTACCGACCCGTCACACCTGCGCGAATGGGCGCCATTTGTCACCGATGGAAACCTGGGCACGACTGGAACGGTGAAACTCACGTGGGTGGGAAATCCGGCGCCCCTCGAAACCAAGGTGACGCGAGCGGAGGCTCCCCACTTCCTGGAGTACGGCGATATGCGCTGGGAACTCGAAGCGCATGGCAACGGGACGCGGCTGACGCTGTGGCATCAGATCGATCGTCGGTTCATCTCCTGGGGCGCCGCAGGATGGCACATCGCATTCGACGTTCTGGCGCGCTTGCTTGCCGGAGATCCCATGGGACGCATCGCCGGCGCCGACGCGATGAAGTCCGCCGGTTGGCAGCGATTAGTCGGCGAGTACGCCAAACAGTTTGGCAGTGAAACTCCAAACAAAACCCCATAGGCGCGAATGCGGATTCGCACTCCATTGGAGGCGTGAAGATTATGAAAATCGCATCTCTCTCAAAGAATCAGCGCGAAGACATACTCAAGACGTTGCAGGCCCGCTTTGCGAGAAACCTGAACCGCCACAAAGGTGTGGAATGGCCGAAGGTGCAAGCAAAGCTGGAAGCTAGCGCCGAAAAACTCCGGTCGCTGGCTGAGATGGAAAAGACCGGGGGTGAACCGGACGTTGTTGGCCATGATCAAAAGACAGGCGAATACGTTTTTTACGATTGCTCAGCGGAAACTCCGAAAGGCCGCAGAAGCCTCTGCTACGATCGGGAAGCGTTACAGTCGAGGAAAGAAAATAAACCAAAAGGCAGCGCACTCGATCTGGCAGCGGCAATGGGCATTGAGCTCTTGACCGAAGAACAGTATCGCGATCTGCAGAAACTTGGTGAGTTCGATATGAAAACTTCGAGCTGGGTGAAAACACCGACGAATGTCCGAAAACTCGGCGGCGCCCTCTTTTGTGATCGCCGCTTCGACACGGTTTTCGCCTATCACAATGGCGCAGAATCTTACTACGCCGGCAGAGGGTTCCGCGGCTCGCTGAGGGTCTGATCTGCGTCCCGAGGAACATTCGCAGAATTAGTTGTGCTTGCATTATATGCCTGCAATGCCTACAATTAGTGCATGCAATATACCATCCGCAATGTGCCAAATAGTTTGGACGAAGCTCTTCGCCGAGCTGCACGTGACCGAGGTAAGAGCCTGAACGAGGTAGCGATTGAAGCCCTGGCTCGCGGAGCGGGCATTGCTGAGGATCGGAGCCGACAACGCGATCTCGGCGACATTGCAGGGAGCTGGCGCAAAGATGCCGCCTTCGATCGGGCCTTGGCCGCGCAAGATACCATCGACGAAGAGATGTGGAAATGAGATTGGCGCTCGATACGAATCGCTATACCGACCTATGCCGGGGCGATGTGTCAGTCGTCCAAACGGTGGAACTCGCCGATGAAGTCTGGCTGCCCTTCATTGTAGTCGGCGAGCTGCGCGCCGGATTTTCCGTCGGAAATCAAGGGCCTCGCAACGAGGCCGTCCTCCGGCGCTTTCTGCTGAAATCCGGTGTTGCTGTGCTCTACGCCGATGAACAGACAACGCATCATTACGGAGCTGTCTACCGCCAGCTGCGAAAACAAGGCACTCCCATCCCGACCAATGATATGTGGATCGCGGCGCTCGTCCTGCAACATTCGCTCGCGCTGTGTGCCCGCGATGCGCATTTTGACGCCCTCCCTCAACTCCCGCGTGTGTAGCATCGATCGAATCGTGGCAGATCGTTGGTACCCTTGCAAACAACCTAAGAATGAGGCTCAATTGTGTGGTGCGATGGGACACGGCCTAAACTGGGGACGTCGTGATCGAGCAGAAAATCAACCAATTTTTTGGGGATGCCGAGTCGACTGGTTTTGGGACCGGTTGGTGGAGCGGGGTATTGTCCGCCTTCTTCGGATTTCTGGCATTTGGCGGAGTTCTTTGCATGCATTTTCCGCAGTTGCTCACTGACCCGGAACTGCGGCCCTATTATTCGTTGCACGTGATCCGCCTGTTGATCCAGGGCGTCATCGTGGCTGCATTCGCCTTCGGAGTCATTTCTTCGATTCTGCGCAAAAAAAGAATCCTGGCTTTAACCGGAATGTTGTTCGCTCTGGCTGCGACGGCCTGGGGCGGATCGAGCGTGCAGATTAACGGTTCCCTTCATGATGGCCCAGCGATCGGCCTGGACTGGTTTTTGCTTGACATGCTTTTGATGGCCATCATCTACGTGCCGCTCGAAAGACTCTGGCCGCAATATCCGGAGCAGGGAACATTCCGGAAAGACTGGACGCTGGATGTGGTTTACTTCATGTCCACGCATCTGCCCATTCAGATTCTGTCGTTCCTGGTCTTGCTACCTGCGACGCAAGCCGTCAAATATTTGGGCGTTCCGGCGCTGCAGCATTCCATCGCCCGTCTGCCCTGGCTTTTGCAGTTTTTCCTGGCGGTTGTGGTTGCCGACGTTGCCGAATATTTCGTTCACCTCGCGTTGCACCAAGTGCCATTTCTCTGGCGCTTTCATGCCGTTCATCATTCGTCGAAGGCGCTCGATTGGATCGCGGGCTCACGTTCCCATTTTGTCGATGACACGCTGGTGCGCGGACTTATTCTCGCTCCCCTCATGCTGGGATTTTCGCAAAACATCATTTTGGCCTACCTGATTTTCGTCACGCTTCATGCGACCTGGACGCATTGCAATTTCGGACCGAATGCGAAGTGGCTCGAAAAGTTCCTGGTGATGCCCCGCTATCATCACTGGCACCATACTTCGCAAAAAGAGGGCATCGACAAGAATTTCGCCATCCACTTTCCCTGGATCGATAAGATTTTCGGAACGTATTACTATCCTGAGGAATGGCCAGAAAAATATGGCCTCGATGGCCAGGAGATTGCCCCTGGCTTTCTTCGTCAGACCATCGATCCATTTATAGGAAAACCATAGTGGCCCTGCAAAAGGAAAAAGCAGCGCCCTGAAAGTGTTTTCTAGAAACCGTTTTTTAGAAATCGTTTTCTAGAAATCCAGCGCGGGCAGTCGAACGTCCTTCGGTATTAATAAGCCCTTTGCAGTTGCCCTTACCAGGCCGAGACGCTTCATCGCCTTGACGGTAATGAATCCAAAATCGTATTCGGATTCGTCGTGGCTGAGCCGCAACAAAGTCTGATAGTGATGGTGATTATTCTGCAGGCATGCGCTGAAGGTCGCGGTCACCGGCAGCCATTCGCCAATGTTCATGGCGTTGTCGCGTTCATCGTCGTAGCGCCGGTATCCAAAGTTTCGCGTGTGGGTCCAATAGTTCTGAATCATGTTGACCCACCATCCAAAAATTCGCGCTCCAACCCACATCACCAGCGTGAACTTCAGACTTCCCACCAGCTTCCACATGAGACAAAAAGTGGCGGTTTGTGCCAGCACTACAAACACCGGGCTCGCTGTAACCCGCAGGGCTCGCGACTTCAAAACGTCGTCGGTGGCCAGATTTTCCCGACACCGATACGGCAGGAGACAGAGATATAAGGTCCGCCAGAAACCATCGCCTGAAACTTTATTGGGGTCGCCATCGTGGTCGGAGTTCTTATGATGCAAGCGGTGGCGATTCACCCAGGTGATCGGATTCACATAGATCGCGAAGGTGTTATTCACAATTGTCACCGCTTTGATGAACCACTCCTTGTAGTCGAGTGAGCGATGCGCAATTCCGAGATGAAGAACATCCGCCAGATACAATCCGCCCATCAACCAGCAAAAAACAAAATAAGCCGCGCCGATCAATAATCCCATCCATGGTCCCAGGTGAGCCGGCGAAGAATACGCGCAAGCTGCCATGTAGCCAACAATGATCAGATAGCCGGTGGCGCTGTAGATTTTCATGTGCACGCTCCGTGGGCGATTTAAGCTGATAATTCAAGCAGAAATCAGAACTCCTTTCAATTAACAAGTCATGAACCAGAAGAGACTTCTGTTGTCATGATTGCATCTCATGCTCGGCATATCTAGAGTAGGTGCGAGAGTTTGGGAGCTGCCCATGAAAAGATCAGTCCCGCTGGAGTCTGCCTCGTCAGTCATCGACGCAAGGATCAGGGAACTTTCTCACGAACCTGGGGGCGACTGGCGTGCGAAAACGCTTGCTCGAGTGCGCGAGATCATACGCGAGGCCGATCCTGAAATTGTCGAAGAGTGGAAGTGGGTCAAGCCGACTTCGCCCGGCATTCCCGTCTTCTCTCGCGGCGGCATTGTCTGTACGGGCGAAACGTACAAGAACGCCGTCAAGGTGACATTTGCCAAGGGAGCTCAGTTGAAGGACCCTGCCGGCCTATTCAACTCCAGCCTCGAGGGGAATGTCAGGCGCGCCATCGACATCCACGAGGGCGAGGAGATCAACGAAGCGGCATTGAAGCAACTTATCCGCGCTGCCGTGGCGCTCAATCTGGAGGGCAAAAGCAAGCCAAAGCCCCAGCCACATCCGTCCTCTAAATCTCGCAAAAGGCGCCAAAGCTAATCGGATCCGAAGCAACTTAGAATAAGCGGCGTCAGTATGCGTTCTTGCTGTTGAAGATCTGCAGCAGTGTCATCGTCATGATCTGGAGATCGAAGCTCAGGCTCCAGTTACGCAAATAATAAAGGTCATACTCAACCCGCTTGGCGATGGAAGTATCGCCGCGCCATCCGTTGACCTGCGCCCAGCCGGTAATGCCGACCTTAAACATGTGACGCGCATTGTAGCGGTCGAACTGACCGAGGAACTTTTCGACGAAATACGGTCGCTCGGGACGCGGCCCAACGATACTCATTTGGCCTTTCAGCACGTTCAGGAATTGAGGAAGTTCGTCGAGATTCGTCTTGCGCAGAAAAACGCCGACGGCCGTTCTACGAGGATCGGCGACCGAGGTCCAGCGCGTGTCGGCTTCATCCTGAGCTCCCATGCGCATAGTGCGGAACTTGAACATGCGAAAGACACGACCATTCAGTCCGACGCGCTCCTGCGTGAAGAACACAGGCCCGGGGCTGGTCAGTTTGATAGCGAGCGCAACCAGCAAAGAAATCGGAAGAGTCAGAATCAAAATGAGAGCAGAGATGCTAAGGTCGAAGATGCGCTTTTGGAAGAGGTAAGGTCCGGTCTCGGCCAGAGTCGGCTCCAGGTCGAGCATGTGAATCTCGCCCAAATCTGTGAGACGGTCGCGAATGCCAACTCCCTCGCCGAGATCGATGACCACCCGTCGGGGAACGCAAAGCTTCTCCAGGGCCGGAGCGATGTTCTGCACATCACGCAAGCGATCGGCGGGGAGAGCTATGATGACATCGTCGATCGAATGTCCATTCGAGAAAGTCGGGATCTCATCCGATTCATAGACCGGACCTTCCACGGCGATATCCTGGCCCGGCAGATGCACGAAACCAGCCACCTGGCAGGGCAGCACCTCGCCCTGTTGCAGGGTCGCTGCTACCCGTCTTGCGAAACGGTCGGTGCCGACCATCAGAATCTTTACGGCGCTCTTGCCGCTTTTGCGCAGCATCTCCAGAACTACACGGAACGCGATGCGAGCGATGGTTCCAAGAATGAACAGGAAGAAAGCGCTCGTGATGACAACCAGCCGAGAGTAGCTCGCGCCGCGATACAAAAACCCGGCTGCCATCACGATCGTGTAGGTGAAAGCCAGGGCTTCGAGCAGCCGCCGGCTCTTGCGGTCGGGAGCGTAAAGCTGCTCCAAATTCCAGAGGCCGGATTCCTCAGCCGCAATGGTCCAGACAATGGTCGTCAACAACATGATGTGCCAGTAGGAAGGCAGGTATGAGGGAGCTCTGCGGGTCAGAAACAGGTTAAATCCGAAACGCACTTTGACCGCAATGAAATAGGCAAGCGCGGGCAACAGGAGAGTCAGCATCCTGAGGTGAAAGCGAACGTAGCTCAAACGGCTGCGAATCATGCAACATGGCTCGATGGCACTGACGAAGCGGCCGCGCTGCATGAAGCTGCTTCCAATGCGGTTCTGCTACCCAAAAACGCGGAAAGCGCTTAGATGACGTTTCACAGAAATTGGTATGCGGTCTTCATTCAGGCCGAGGAAAAATCCGAAGGACTTGGCAATATCGTGGCGAATTCCTTGCCAGGCGCTCTGGTCGCTGTTGCCGTCGCGCGCGCGCTTGACCTTCCTCGAGATCAATTTCCAGGCATCTCGGCAGAGCGACTTGCGAGTTCCGGGTACCTCCCAGATCTTCAACAGTTTCAGCGTGTAGCCGATATCGAAGTAACGCTTGAAAAGTCCAAACGAACTGTAGTTGTGGGAGTGATAGACCGAGGCTTCGGGGTCGTAGACGATCTTCCATCCCGAATCGAGGATGCGCTTGGCAATGCCCAAATCCTCGAACACTTTGAGGTTCTCAGGAAAACGCGTCTGCTGCCAGACCGAGCGCCGAATGGCGGAGTTTGCGTCGGAGAAGTGATAGAAGCGGTATCCCAAGCCGTTGTGATGCGCAGGATCTTTGACGAGACGGCGAGTCCCGTAAACTGTGTCCAACGTGTCCTGGCGCTCCGCGGCGGAGCCGGGCTTCGCAATCTGCCGCCCATAGACGGCCCCAACGTTAGGGTCGTCAAAGTTGGAGATCAATTTTCTTAGCCAGTCCTTCGAGGTTGGAATCGCATCCTGCGAGAGAAAGACCAGGATTTCGCCTCTTGCCAGGGTTGCCGCTGAATTCCGCGTGCAAGCATGATGAAATGCCTCTGATGGAATTCGTTCCAATTGCAGAGGGAAGGTTTTCAGAAGATTGAGGGTCCCGTCCGTCGAACCAGAGTCGACCGCAATGACCTCAAATGCGGGGACCGATTCTTGGGCATAGAGCGCCGGTAGAAGCCGCTCCAAGTCACGCGAGCCATTCCTGGTAAGAAGCAATACCGATAAAGCAACCATGCCAACCTTGCGCAAAGCCGCTTGCTGCACTTCGGCTTACGTTGAAACGCGATTTCATCTGCTCTTGTCAGATGCAATTAATTCGGGAAAGGCTTATGGCAAAGAAGAAAGAAGTTTCCTGAATTTAATAGCAAGAACGGGCTTGAGCAGGGAGCGCAACTGATGATTTGCCAATATCCTGCGTTGCTGAATCTGCTTTCGTTTCTTGAGAAGCGAGGGCAAGTGCCTGAGAGCGTCGAACTTAGCTCGTGCGAAAGCTGCGCCTCGACCCGTTCGGGCAAAGTAAATGGCCGAGCCGACCTCATAGAGAAGTCGCTGTGGAAGCGAAAGAAGCATTAGAACCAACGGCATGTTCTTGAAGTACACGAACTCGATGTTGCGCTGCGAATAGAAAACTTGACCAACAGAAGCCCTGCCGAGAGTTGCGCGATAGCGGTGGTAAACGACCGCTGCAGGCACATAGATGCACGGATAGCCGCGAAGCTGAGCCCGAAAACTTAAATCTACGTCTTCATAAACCATGAAGAAATCAGGATCAAGAAAGCCGACGTCGTCCAGCATCGATCGACGGTAGACCACTGCGCCGCCGCACGCGCCGAAAACCGCATTCGACGATTCCCATCTAGTTGCTTCCAGTTCGCCTCTACCAAGATCGACGGTTACCCCGGCAGTTCCGAGATCGAATCCGCAGTTCTCAATCCTTTTGCGATCGTCAAAGTACATCATGCGCGAGGCAAAGCTTCCTGCCTCCGGGTACTGCATCGCTGCCTGGTAGATTTCATCCAGCCATCCGGCGTGGACTTCGGTGTCGTTATTCAACAAAGCGATCAGTTTGCCTTTGGATTGCTGATAGCCCGCGATATTTCCCCCGGTAAATCCTCGATTTTCAGAAAGGGGCACGACCGTCACTTCCGGAAAACGATTTTGAACATAGGAGACCGATCCGTCCGCCGAGCCGTTATCGACAAAAATAACTTCGAAATCGCGAAAGGTTTGTCTTCGCAGCGATTGAAGACACTCCTCCAGAAATTGCCGGCCGTTCCAGTTCACGACGACGACACTGATTTCGGGCATGGCTGCGTTGTCGGGCATCAATTCACAAAAGTGATCTCACGTTGCGGGACTCAACCCGGTGTTCGTTGCCAGAGGCGACTCCGCGGTTCTGGTCGGCACAATGCAGAAGCGCTGCACCATCAATTGAATCGCTAGTTCTCCCAGGGTAGGCAGGTAGACAAAAAAGTCCCAGAAAAAGATCAGGGACATCGCCGATAGCAAAACCGGAGACACGAGCAGATGGCGGCTGATCCGCTCCCGGTTCACCAGAAACCCACTGAGCAGGCCCAGAAAAAAATTCGCTGCCGCTATGCCGAGCCAGGAAAAATCGAGAAAATATGCTGCCAAATAAGTATGTACACCGTCGATGATGTGGGGATCAGAAAGCGGCCCCTCGTGTGGATTTTCCGGCGCCCAAAAAGAGGGAAGCACGGGATAAAGGAAGGACAAGGTCGGTTCGGTGAAGTGCGAGCCATGGATTATCCAGCACAAATTCGAAACCGGAACGGAAATGTAAGTGATGGGCCACAGCAACGCCATCGGCCACGAGCGAAACTCGGGCTTGATTTCCATGAACTCGAAAAAAATTTGCTGCGGGGTTCGATAATTGCCAATGACATTGACCAGGGCAAGCGCGATGAGCAATACAGCGACCGCGCGAATATAAACTTTCTTTTTCGATGCGGAGCCTCGAATCGAAGCCAGAATCACAGCCTGGACAAGCGCCAGCAGAAGTGGGCCCCGAAGAACGTATGCCAGCATGATGCCGATTGCGAAAGCAGCCCAGAACCAGCGCCGCCAGCGGACGGGCTCGAGCAGGGAATTGAGGAATAGAGCGGCGGTCATCGGCTCGAGAACTTGCTTGAAGCGGCCATATTCCTGGTAGTCGAGAGTGGAGAATCCAAAGAAAGAAGCGACCGGTGGTAGGCCATCCGCTAGATAGTTAAACAATACCAACGCAACCGTGGCCCCTCCGATGATGAGAGTCGCTTTCCGCAACGATCTTACCCGAAC
>JASHOT010000053.1 GCA_030040965.1 Candidatus Sulfotelmatobacter sp.
CGGGATTCGCAACTGGGGCTGGCATCACCGCTGAACTACGCGGTGAACAAAAGCGGCAAAATCAAAAACCCCTCTAAGAAGGAGGCAGGGGCTGGATGTAAGTCACCAGCCTTGCTTTCCCGCGAGGGCAGGGAGAGAAGTTTTTCCTTGACATCCTCTTTCACAGGATGAGTGAGATGGGATGTTACGCCAATCACCTGAATGTGGCGGGTGGTGGTGGTGAAGGTAATCGCTGCGTCGAATTTAACGCGCTGGTTGGAATCTCATAGAGGACACCAACGCGTATCCATGCATACAGGGCAGTCACGAAGAGGAGAACGCTTATCAACGAAAAGCTGGCGAGCCTGACGGATGGCCGGTGAACTGGTTCCTCACTCCCACGGTTGCCGAAGAACCTCTTAATCGGGAGCAGCAGAGCAGCGAGCATCGCTGAAAAAATGAGGACCAACTCCGCCACGTTTCGACTCAGCCCCGGCCCAGAAATCGCGTCGTAGACCCACTCAGAAAATGTAAGGCCACTATGCCCGCGCGCTATGGGAGAAGCGATAGGCAAAATGAACAGAGGAAACGCCCACAGCCATACGACGACGAACATCACGACCCACGCCGACCGCGAGCGCTTGATGTATCCCGTCCAGAGAACGATCAGTCCAATGAGAATGATTGCTAGCGAAGCGAACCCGACGTAATTCATCATTAAGGCGGCTATCCGGAACCCATAATCGAGCTTCGAAGCGGCCACTCCACCGTGCCCGCTAAAGGCACCATTCCAGCTCGCCGGAAGAAAACAAAGCAGCGCAACCGTAAGAAGAACGCTTGATATCGAGACGGAATCGCGACGGACTTTCATGGCGTCCTCCGAGGGAACACGCCGTCTTAGCCTCAGTTTTACGCCAAAGTAACGATACGTGCCAGTCTGATTGTTGCAAGCAGAGGATTACACTTCTGGAATTCACCTCGCCGCGTTGACTTCGCCTCCTTCCTTGCCCTACGATGCACGCGCCCGACGGTTGGCAAGTTTCAAAGCTCGCTAACGGCGCTGCAATCCAATCGTCATAACCTGAACCGTCATTATCTGAATCTGGTGGTGCAGCTTGAGTTTTGCCGGGCATTATTATCTCTTGGGCGGCGTCATCCCGAGCGCAGCTGTTTTTCAGGCGGAGCGAGGGATCTCCCCGACCACAGAATCGTAGCCCGGGAGATCCCTCGGCCCGCTGGTAAGAACGCGGGCCATCGGGATGACGCATTCCACGGGGATAGAGTTCAAACTGCACCATTGCCCTGAATCTCGCCAACTTGCCGGAGGAATTCATGAAGCGCCTCTCTCATCTTTTTGCAGTTCTACTCTTCAGCGCTGCCGCGTTTGCGCAAAGTGATTTCATCGCGCCGAACGAGAATCTCGTAGCCGAAGGAATTCCGAAAATTCCCGCCGCACTCGCCGACTCGGTTGGGCGCTACAGCGAGTTCCGCGCCGCTTTCTTTGCCAGCTGGCATCCCACGCGCCGCGAGATGCTGATCGAAACACGTTTCGCCGACACCAACCAGGTGCATCAGGTGAAATTTCCCGGCGGCGCGCGCACGCAACTCACATTTTTCCCCGATCGCATTGCCGGTGCGGCTTACGAGCCTGTGCGCGGCGACTCGTTTCTGTTCGTGAAAGATGTCGGCGGCGGCGAGTTTTTTCAGATCTACACCTATGACCTGAAAACCGGCAACATTACCCTGCTCACCGACGGCAAGTCGCGCAATACCAGCGCGCGCTGGTCGTATCAGGGCGACCGCATCGCTTATGGATCGACCAAGCGCTCCGGCGACGATGTCGATATCTGGGTGGTCGACGCGCATGACGCGGCCAGCGCCCGCATGGTCATGCAGAACCAGAGCGGCGGATGGAGTGTCAGCGACTGGTCGCCCGACGGCAAGCAACTGCTGATCAACAACGATATCTCTGCCGCGGAAAGTTACGTGTGGCTCGTCGATGTCGATTCCGGCAAGAAAGAGCTGCTGACTCCCAAAGGCAGCGAGGAAGCGGCGCACAACAACGCGCGCTTCTCAAAGGACGGCAAGGGCGTATACATGACGAGCGACGAAGGCTCGGAATTCCAACGGCTCGTCTATCTCGACCTGGCTTCGCGCAAGACCACAGTGTTGACTCCGTCGCTCGAATGGGATGTCGAGGAAGTCGCTCTTTCGCAGGATGGGCGCTGGCTCGCCTTTGAGGCCAATGAAGACGGCGTCAGCAAATTGCACGTCCTCGAGACGAAGACGAACAAGGAAGTCACCATGCCCATGCTGCCGGTGGGCGCCATCAGCGGACTGGAGTGGCGAAAGGGCAGCCGCGAGCTGGCCTTTACCGTCAGCATGGCGAGCGAGCCTGACGATGCCTTTTCACTCGACATGTCTAACGGCAAGCTGGAACGCTGGACCTTCAGCGAGACTGGCGGGCTCAACACTTCCGGATTTTCCTCGCCGCAGTTGATTCACTGGAAATCCTGGGACGATCGCTCGATCTCTGGCTTTCTCTACAAACCGCCAGCAAGATTCACCGGCAAGCATCCAGTGATGATCGCGATTCACGGCGGGCCGGAGGGACAATATCGTCCCGACTTTCTTGCCCGCGACAACTACTGGATTAACGAGCTCGGCATCGCCATGATGTATCCGAATGTGCGTGGCTCGACCGGGTACGGCAAGACTTTCCAGAAACTCGATAACGGCATGCTGCGCGAAGGCTCCTACAAAGACATCAATACGCTGATCGACTGGATTCAGACTCAGCCCGATCTGGACGCGAACAAGATCATGGTCGTCGGCGGCAGCTACGGCGGCTTCATGACGCTGGCAGTCGCGACGAATTACAACGACCGCATCTGCTGCTCGGTCGATGTGGTGGGCCCGTCGAACCTGGTCACGTTCCTCGAACATACTTCGGGATATCGCCGCGATCTGCGGCGCGTGGAGTACGGTGACGAGCGCGATCCGAAGATGCGCGCGTATCTGGAATCGATCGCACCGGCAAACAAGGCGCAGAACATCACCAAGCCGCTGTTCGTGGTCGCGGGAGCCAACGATCCGCGGGTTCCGGCGAGCGAGTCGCAGCAAATGGTCGACATCGTGCGCAAGAATGGAACTCCGGTGTGGTGGCTCGAAGCCAAAGACGAGGGCCACGGCTTCGCCAAGAAAAAGAATCGCGACTTCCAGTTCTATGCAACGGTCGAGTTTGTGAAGGAGTACTTGCTGAAGTAGGCAACGTACTCACGGCTGCACTTGAGCTGGGTCAGCGATTCCTGGCGGCTTTCGGCTCGCCGGAGGCAGCGGTTAAGTTCTAATTTAGTACAAGGGTCATCCCGATGGCGCGCTTTCACGAGCGGGCCGAAGGATCTCCCTCAGAAATGGTCCGCGCCTAGAGAGATCCCTTGCTCCGCCTGAACTACGGCTCCGCTCGGGATGACACAAGCAGGGACGATGAAAGTAATAGATCAGATTTAAGTTGAGTCACTACCCGCCGCCGATGCGCCTTCCCACGCCGCGAACCATAATGTAGACTCCGAACGTTCGGTCAGGTCAATGCTCGGTCAGGTCAATGTTCGGTCAGGTCAATGCTCGTTAGATCCATGTTCGGTTAGATCAACGTCCGGCCAGGTAAGAGGAGTTCTGTATGCTGCGCCAACTGACCTTGCCCCTCGCTGTATTTTCCATAACATTGCTGCTTGGTTGCGGAGGAGGCAGCAGCGGTCCGATATCGTATCCCATCGGGATGTCTCTTTCCGGCACATCCGCCACCGTGCCGTTCAATGGCACATCGCCGTCTCTCACCGTCACGATCCAAAGGATGCCGGGTGACACCATCCCGGTCAGCATCGCCGTAACCTCCGTTCCCGGCGTGACGCCGCAGATCGTTTCTCCCGGCAGCGGCGACAGCGGCACGATCGCATTTGCCGCCGGGCCCTCGGCCAGTCCCGGCAACTACTCGGTGACGGTGTCCGCGTCTGAAAATGGTGGCCTCCCGGTCACCGCGTCGGTGTCGATGGAGATCATTTCCGCTCCCGCGACGGTGAACGTGACGGTGAGCCCGACGGTGAACACCAGCCTGGGATTCGGCGGGCTGATGCAGACAATGATGAACACCCAGTTCCAAGCGGCGGAGTGGGCTCAAACCTTCTTTCCCTCGGTGCCAACTGCCACCACAGTGCTTGCCAACCTGCATCCCCAGCACATACGTGTCTACACCAGCAGCGAGGGCATTCCCCAACGTGCCGACAAGAGCTGGGATTTCAGCGTACTTGAAGCGACGCTCGACCCGGTCATCAGCGTCGGCGACCAGGACATCAACCTGGTTCTGGTGGAAGGCCCGCCCTGGATGTGCACGGTGGTTGGCCCCAATTGCGTGCTCCAACCTCCAAACTATCCGGAGTTTGCCGCTTACGCGGCCCAGATGGTGCAGTACTTCAACACCACAACCGGATTCACGGACGCCAACGGAGTGCAGCACGTACACACGCCCTACACGCCCATCACGTATTGGAGCATCTACTCGATTCCAGACCTTGTCGGCATGACACCGGCGCAGTACGCCAATCTCTACGACCTCACGGTGACGGCGATGCAGAACGCCGGATCGCTCGTGCCGCTCAAGTTTGTCGCGCTCGAACTGAGCGGCGTGACCGATGCGAAAGATTATGCTCCCGGATTTCTGAATGCCGAGACGGCGCCGATCGACGTCGTGTCGCAACAGGATTATGCAGTTTGCGGGTGGTTCAACACCGACGCTGTCGCGATGGGAGCGGTGACCGGCAGTTTTGCGCCATTCGCCCAGGATTTTGCCAGCATCGTGGCCACCAGTCCCAAGCTGAGCAACGCGGTGTTGTGGATGACCGAGAACAATGTCGATGCCGACTTTCCCGGCAGTGGGTGCAGCAATCCGTTCGAAATCGATCCCCGGGGCACCAGCCCGTTCTTCGCCGGATGGCGGCCGTATGTGTTTTCGCAATGGGCACAGGCGGGATCGCACATGCTCGTGCACTCCGATTTCGTGCAGGACGCCAGCGACATGTCGCTGATGTATGCCGAAGTCACCTATGCGGCCGCTCAGCCTTACATCAGCTACTGGGTCGATTACTATCTCGGGCGATATTTCCCCTATTGCGCGCCCGACGAACCGGCATCTTGGTGCTCGGCGCAGCCGGTCAGCATCCTGACCTGGACGACGAACGAGCCGACGAACGCACAAACCGTAGAGATTTTTGCGACGCAGAATACCGATGGTTCCGTGGTGCTGATGGCAGTGGATCACGCCATCAACGCGCCCAGCGATGACAACGGCCCGGGCGCGCCCCGCAACGTGGCGGTCGATCTCTCGAAACTCGGCAGTTTCAGTTCAGCAACCGAGCTCACCATCGACGCCAACACTGATGTGACTCAGGGACCAGCAACGGTGAACGTTGTGCCAGCACCGCAAATGACGCTGACCATGGGCGGCTACGGAGTGACGTTCCTTAAGCTGGATCCGTGAAAGAGACTCGCGATCGCGCCGAGCTAGGGCTTGATTTTTATTTTCAAGTCCGCCGCGATCTGCTTTCCGTGGAAGCGGCCGTTTTCGATGAAGATTTCGTTTGTCCGCGACCCGGCGACGATGACGCCCGCCACATAGATTCCGCGCACGTTGCTCTCGAGTGAAACCGGGTCGCACACCGGGCGATGCTGCTCGTCGGAGAGTTCGATACCCATGCTGCGCAGAAAATCGTAGTCGGGATGGTAGCCGACCATGGCCAGCACGAAATCGTTTTTCAAGCGAATGGGCCCGCGCGGCGTGATGATGACAACATGATCGATCGCGATCTCCTGCACGAAGCTGTTGAAATAAGCTTCGATCTCTCCCGCCTTGATGCGGTTTTCAAGATCGGGCTTGATCCAGTATTTGACGTGATGGTGCAGTTGCGATCCGCGATAGACGAGCGTAACGCGCGCACCGTGCCGCCAGAGATCGAGCGCCGCGATGGCCGCCGAGTTCTTGCCGCCGATCACCATCACGTCCGTATCGTAGTAGGGATGCGGCTCACCGTAGTAATGCGAGACCTTGGGCAGATCCTCGCCGGGGATTTCCAGCTTGTTCGAAAGATCGTAGTAGCCGGTCGCGACAATCACTTTTTTGGCGCGATAGTCGTGCGGACGGCCGGCGCGATCGGTCGCCGTGATGGCGAAGTCGCCATCCTCTCCCATCACTGTCTTTACCCATTCGTATTGACGAATGTCGAGGCTGTAATGCTCGGTCACCTTGCGGTAGTACTCGAGCGCTTCCTCTCGCGTGGGCTTCTGCTGCGCGGTGGTGAAGGGGATGTCGCCGATCTCGAGCAGTTCGGGCGTGGTGAAAAAAAGCATGCCGACCGGGTAATGAAAGAGCGAGTTGACCAGGCATCCCTTGTCGACGACGATGACTTTAAGCCCGATTTTCAGCGCCTCGATCGCGCAGGCCAGACCGGTCGGGCCTGCGCCGATGACCAGAACATCGGTGCGCATCTCGTGCCGCGGCACCGTCTTGGCCTTGGGCAGAGTGTCAAGCTCTTTGTCGAGCGCTTCGGCAACAAAAAATTCAGGCATGGACTTTTGCGGGGAGTCGGCCGAGGCAACGTAGAATCGAGCGCAACCCGGAAACCGATGATTCTAGCACGCGGGCGTATAATCTCCGGTTGCGTTCATCCCTCCCGCCGCATCAGGAGCCGTCATGTCCACTCTTACTGAAGCCGAACCGGCCACGAAAACCCGCACTGAATCCGACAGCATGGGGAAGATCGAAGTCCCCGCCAACGTTTATTGGGGAGCGCAGACCCAGCGGTCGCTTTTGCATTTCAATATTGGGCGCGACACCATGCCGCCGGAACTGATTCGCGCCTTCGGCATTCTGAAAAAAGCGTGCGCGCTGGTGAATCAGGACCTGGGCAAACTTCCCGCGGACAAAGCGAAATTGACCGTCGCGGCCGCCGACGAGGTCATCGCCGGCAAGCTGAACGATCAGTTTCCGCTGCGCATCTGGCAGACCGGCAGCGGCACCCAGACCAACATGAATGTGAACGAAGTCATCTCGAACCGCGCCATCGAAATCGCCGGCGGCGAGATGGGATCAAAGAAGCCGATCCATCCCAACGACGACGTGAACATGTCGCAGTCGTCGAACGACACGTTCCCCGCTGCGATGCACATTGCCGCGGCCGATCGCGTGAAGAACGCGCTGATTCCGGCGGTCAAGACCGTGCACGATGCGATCGCGGCGAAAGCAAAAGAATTCAACGACATTGTCAAGATTGGTCGCACACACCTGCAGGACGCTGTGCCTTTGACCATTGGGCAGGAGTTCGGCGGATGGGCCAGTCTGCTCGAACGCGATATTCACCGGCTGGAGCAGGCGCTCGAAGGCCTTTACGACCTGGCGATCGGCGGAACTGCCGTGGGCACGGGGTTGAACACGCATCCCGAATTTGCCGAGCGTGCTGCAAACAAGATCGCCGAGTTGACGGGACTTCCCTTCCGCTCGCATGGCAACAAATTTGCCGCGCTGTCGGCGCATGACGAGATCGTCTTCGCGCAGGGCGCTATGGAAACGCTTGCCGCCTCGTTCATGAAAATTTCCAACGACATTCGCTGGCTCGCTTCCGGACCGCGCTGCGGGCTGGGCGAGCTGACCATTCCGGAAAACGAGCCGGGATCGTCGATCATGCCGGGCAAGGTGAATCCCACGCAGTGCGAGGCCATGACCATGGTTTGCGTGCAGGTGCACGGCGCAACTGCCGCAGTGGGATTTGGCGGATCGCAAGGCAACTTCGAGCTGAACGTCTACAAGCCGGTGATCATTTACAACTTTCTGCATTCGGTCACGCTCATCACCGACGCCTGCCACGGCTACGTCGAGTACATGATCAAAGGCGTTGAGGTCGATCGCGCCAAGGTCGACTGGTACGTGAAGAATTCGCTCATGCTGGTGACCG
>JASHOT010000054.1 GCA_030040965.1 Candidatus Sulfotelmatobacter sp.
GTGCTAGTGTTCGCACCGCGGTGCGCGGCGTTACATGACGGCCGTGCGCTGCCTGGCGTGCGATGCTTCCGACCGCGCGCCGCGCGATCGCGGGCACAGTCTTCAGCAAGTGTCGCGCCCGCGGATCGCGGTACAGCGTCTTCGCCACGTGACCGATGCCTTTGGTCAGGTGCGGAGTCGCTTTCGTGACGGCATGCGCAATCTTGGGCAGCGCCTTTTTCGCCATCGGCGCCACGGCCTTGGCTACGACCGGCAGCAGTTTGCTGGCGGCCATGCCCACGAGCGGCAGAAAATGTTCCGCCGCCTCTTCTTCGGTTTCCGCCTCGAACGCCATCTCTCCCAAATGCTCCATCATGGCATCGGGATAGATCTTGCGGATGGGGCTGATCTCTTCCTCAGCTTCCGCTTCGGCTTCGAAGGCGCTCTCGTCTTCGTATTCGTCCTCGAATTCGCCTTCACCCTCTCCCAGAAGGTTGCCGACGACGTTACCGATTGCGCCGAGCCAGCCTTCGCCTTCGAGGCTGGATTCATCCTCAAACTCGGATTCCAGTTCCTCTTCACCTTCTCCCGAGTACTCTTCTTCGAGTTCATGAATCAGTTCGGACTCATAAGCCATGACAATTCCTCCTGCACGAGTGGTCGAATGTTGCGGGCCCGGGTTGAAACTTCAGACGTATTAACGGATGGAGCTGCGGCGCCGGCGACGCAGACGAGCCATTGCCCGCCGGCGCGGCTTCTTGTAGGCGCGGCTAACCTTCACATTGCGCGTAATCGCGGCCGCACAAGCCTTCGGGCTGCTGAGTACTTTGCGTACCTGCTTTGCGGCTGCTGCGGCTGCGCGCTTGCGCGTGATCGGAATTCCTCTCGCTGCCTGGCGCTTCAGGTCTTTCACCGCGCGGCGGACAACCGTCGGAACTAAGCGGACTGCGGGCCGGGTCTCTCGGCGCTTTCGCAGGATGCGAGTCAGAATGGCGGTACCGCGGACCATGTGAGGCAGAATCTTGCGCAGGGCTCTACGATCTTTCGGCGAGATGACGGTCACCGCTGCCGCGCCGACCATTGCCTCGGCCTCGCCTTCATGCGCCTCACGGGAGGCAGCGTCGGCCATCATTTCGGCGACGGCTTCGTTGTGCGTCAGCTCGTGAGCCGCAATCTCGTGCGTCATTTCAGCTTCGCCTTCGATCTCGCCCTCGATTTCCTCCTCAAATTCGCCTTCGCCCAAGGCCTTACTGGCCATATTGCCGAGCGCAGCGCCGAATGGGCCGCCGATGGCCGTACCCACGATCGGGGCAGCAACCTTTGCGACTCGCTTCAGAATGGGGGCGGCCTTCTTGAGAAAGTTGCCGATGCCGCCGAAGAACTGCTCGCCTTCATCTTCAGACTCGAACGAACTCTCGTCTTCGAACTCTTCCTCGCCTTCGCCAAGCAGGCTGCCGACAGCGTTGCCGATGGCTCCAAGCCAGCCCTCGCCTTCCAGGCTCGATTCGTCTTCGAACTCTTCTTCGCCCTCAAGTTCGTCTTCACCTTCGAGGGAGCTCTCGAACGAGCTTTCCCCCTCCAGTTCCTCTTCGCCTTCGCCGAGCAGGCTGCCCACGACATTGCCGATGGCGCCGAGCCAGCCCTCGCCTTCCAGACTTGATTCGTCTTCGCTTTCGCCTTCGTGGAACTCATCTTCCAGTTCCAACTCCAGTTCGCCCTCATGCAGGTCTGCCATGGTCTAACCTCCTCACGGTTGATGACGACTTGTGCAAAGTAGACCGAAGCGAAAAATGAAGATAGTCCCATTTTTTGGTGAACAATTTTGAGGTCACCGGAAAGTGGTCACTCGAATGAGCGATACGCACGGCCCGAGATTAGTTGTGATGATATCCGCCGGCGCTTTGACGGCTGAGAGACTTCGCAGCGGGATTGTGCTTGAAGTGCTTGATCGCCTTTTGCAGATCTTCCAATAACAGGCCCGCCAGGTCGCGGGTCACGCCCAACCGCGCCACCATGCGCTGCACCACCATATCCGCTCTGTTAGCGGGCATCGGGTACGCCGGCACTTGCCAGCCTTTTACTCGCAGGCGGTCGGCCAAATCGTACAGTGTGAAACCAGGATTCTCGCCTCGTTTCAACGTCCATGTACATCCGGGAATGCCGTGGCGGCCATCGTAAATGAGATCGAAGAGGCTTTCTTTTTTGAGTTGGTCGGCGAACCACTGGCCGACTTCTGCGCATCCCTGCGTGATCTTCGCGTAACCTTCTCGGCCCAGCCGAACGAAGTTGTAGTACTGTGCAACAATCTGCCCGCCGGGACGCGAAAAGTTGAGCGCGAAAGTTGGCATGCTTCCGCCCAGATATTTCACGCGAAATATCAATTCTTCAGGAAGATCCTGCTTCTCGCGCCAAATCGCCCACCCACAACCGAGCGGGGCGAGACCATATTTATGTCCGGAAGTATTGATCGACTTGACTCGCGGCAAGCGAAAATCCCACCCCAAAGATGGATGGAGAAAAGGCGCGGTAAAACCGCCACTGGCGGCATCGACGTGAATTGGGACGTCAATGCCAAGTTCCTCTTCAAGATCGTCGAGCGCTAGTGAGATCTCCTTGATCGGCTCGTATTGCAGGGTGTGTGTGATTCCGAGCGTGGGCACAACGCCGATCGTATCCTCGTCACAGCGCCGAATCACTTCCTCCGGCGACATGCCGAAGCGCCGGCCTTCACAGGGAATCTCACGCAACTCCACGTCGAAATATCGCGCAAATTTGTGCCAGCAGATCTGTACCGGACCGCAAACCAGATTCGGCTTTGCAAGGCTCCTGCCGCTGCTTTCCACTCTCTTGCGCCACCGCGTCTTCATTGCCAGGCCGCCCAACATTGCCGCCTCGCTCGATCCCGTCGTTGAACAACCTTGCGCGTTGGGGGCGTCGGGCGAGTTCCACAAATCAGCGAGCATGCGCACGCAGCGGGCTTCGATCTCAGCCGTCTGCGGATACTCGTCCTTGTCGATCATGTTCTTGTCGATGCACTCGTCCATCAGCTTGCGGATTTCCGGTTCCACCCACGTCTGGCAGAACGTGGCGAGGTTCTGCCGCGAGTTCCCGTCGAGCAGAAGTTCATCGTGAACCAGTTGGTAGGCAGCTGTGGGATCAGTTTCTTCCTTGGGGAACTTGTAACGGGGCAGCGGATGCGAAAGAAAACTCGACCTCGACACCTGGTCGTCGAGATTGGAGAGAAACAGTTCTTTTGGTTGAACTGGCACTCGTAACCCCAAGCACGCTCGAGATCGTAAAGGGACTCGCGGGCTACATTTTGCCCGCGACGCCGCGAATTGTAGCCTCCAGCGCCCTCGCGTCGATAGTCGCTAATTTGGGGTACATATCGTAGAAGTCCAGTCTTGGAAGCCCGCTTTATCGCGGCGCGACCTCAGTTTGTCGTCTCTGATGGACCCTAAGACTTCGCAGATCGCGGTCTACAGTTTCTTCCTGCAAGTGGCCGGCATCGATGCCTCATCCATTCCTTCAGAGATGCACGCGGGCATTTATCCAATTGGACAACTCCTATCGTTACTTGGTCCCTGCGTACATTGCAGCGAAAATCTGAAAAAGGGCAAATGGCTGGTATTCAACGGATGATTGACGATCAAACGATGCGGTCGATGTTGGAAGGTATGCAGAGCGCAGCTGAAGAAGCTCTGCACTCCGCTCCCGCTTTCTACGAAGCACTGCGCTCATTGAAGGCTGAGATTGATCGCGATCCGCAAGTGCGCTCGGCAGTCAACCAACTGGGCGCTGGGGGAAGCAGGGTTTCAAGTTCCTTGACTCCTCACATCAAGATTCGCCTGCGAACCAGCCGCGGCGAAATCTCTTTGCCCGAACGAAAGCGGATTGCCATCAGCCGTTCCGCGCCGGTCGCACACTTGACCCAGGAACTGCGAAGTGCGGCATCCCACGTGATCGTGCGTGGTCGCTACCGCGAAGTGCTCGATCGCATTATGAACGACGCCATTGGAAGCAGTGAACGCTTCGAGCAGATCGCTTCTGCGATTGAGAAGGCGGGGCACGAAATTGTCATTTGCCTCGACCTTTCCGCCTACGCGCAGGTCCGCCAAGCTCAAGTCCGCCAAGCGGCTGAACCGGTCGCGCGAGCCAAAGAATTCCGATCCGGTCGGGAACCTCTCGCCCATCTGCTTTCAGGGCAAGACCTGCAGTTCCTCAAAGACCTGAAGATCAGCGCACTCGAAAACTAGATCAATTCCATCTCTAGTGAGTCTGGGCAGCGGCCTTCGCGGAACGCTGCAACAGCGCTTCGAACTCTTCCGGAGGCAGCGGTCGACTGAACAGGAATCCCTGGAACGAATGGCAGCCCAGGCGAGCAAGAAAGTCGCGTTGTTCTTCGGTTTCCACGCCTTCAGCAATGACCGACAATCCCATTGCTTTGCCCAACGAAATGATGCTCTGGGCAATCGCGCTGCTGCTGGCATCGACCAGGATGTCGCGAACAAACTCCTGATCGATTTTCAATTGGTCCAGGGGCAGGCGTCGCAGATACGCGAGCGATGAATAACCCATGCCGAAATCGTCAAGCGCGAATCTCAAACCACGAGATTTGAGCTCGGTCATTTTGGCAACGACATCCTCCAGATCGTCGACGAACATGCTCTCGGTCAGTTCCAGCTTCAGTTTTCGGGGATTGGCTCCGGTGCGCTCCAACGTTAGCAGCACATTCTTTACGAAGTCCGGATTGAGCAACTGCCGGGCGCTGATATTCACTGCAACCGTCAGATCGACGGTAGTCTTCCGCGTTGCCCACGCGGCAATTTGTTGGCAGGCAGCTTCCAGCACACGGTCTCCCAATGGCAGAATCAGCCCCGTTTGTTCCGCCAAAGGAATGAACTCGTCAGGGCTCAAAAGGCCGCGCTTCGGGTGCGCCCAGCGTACCAGCGCCTCGACTCCCATCACGTTGCCACGATCTATTTGAGCCTGGTAAAAGATCAGGAAATCGTTGGCTTTGATCGACTGGCGGAGATCTTCCTCCATCTCCGCGCGGGCATTGACGGCAGCCTGCAAGGCCGGAGCGAAAAAATGCAGTGTGCTACGCCCAGCCGCCTTTGCCTGATACATCGCAATATCGGCTTGTTGTAAAACCTCGTGGGTGCTGTTTTGTCGATTTCCGAATACGGTGATTCCGATGCTGGAACTGCTGCGGCATTCACGGCCATCCAGCAGATAGGGCTGATGAATCGTGGTGAGAATCTTCTCGGCGACAATCTTCGCCTGAGCTGCCGCATCCTCGGGCGAGTCGCTGAGATCCTGGAGCAGGACTACAAACTCATCTCCGCCCAGTCGCGCCACGGTGTCGGCTTCGCGAATGCTGGCGACTATACGCCGAGCCACCTCCTGCAACAGGAGGTCGCCGATGTGGTGGCCGAGGGTATCGTTCAGCGTCTTGAAATCGTCCAGATCCACGAACAGCAGGGCGCGCTTGCGGCTGCTTCTGAAGCTGGCTGCCAACGTTTGTTGTAAGCGATCCAACAGAAGGCGGCGGTTGGGCAGGCCGGTCAGCGGATCAAAGAACGCCAGATTTCTGATCTCGTCATGGGCCGCCTGTAGTTGCTGTAGTTCACGCTCTCTTCTTTGTCCGCTCAATATCCGCAGCCGGATCACCACTCCTGCAACCAGTACGGGCGTCAACACGCAAATAGCGATGAACCACCACGACGAATACCATGGAGGGAGAATTCGGAAGGCGAACTCGGCCCTGTGCTCACTCCATGCGCCGTCGTCGTCCTGCGCCTCTATCTCCAAGCGATAGTTTCCCGGAGCCAGTTGTGCAAGCTGCAGTTCTCTCTGAGTAGTCTCAGTCCAGTTGGTACTCGACCCGTCAAGCCGGTAGCGAAACAGAATGCGGTGTTCATCGGAAACGTTGAGTGCCGAGTATCTTGCGATGAGAGAGTTTGTGTGTGCGCTGAAGGAGGGATTTGTCTGCCTGGAAACATCTGCTCCTCCCATGACCAGTTTCGTGAAAACAACCTCGATCGGCTGATCAGGGACTGGTCGCGGCGCGGGTTTGAACTCCGAGAGTCCCCCGCTGGTTCCAATCCAAACGGTGCCGTCGGACTCCTGGGCGAACCCGTTCAGGTCGCAATCGTTCCAGACCAGGCCGTCGCTGGTATCGTAGTGGCTCCAGTGGGAACCGTTCCAAAGATCCACGCCTCGCTCTGTGCCCACCCACAAGCGTCCGGACGCGTCAAATTCCAGGAAATAAACCAGCCCATCGGTACCGGGTCTCTGCACTCCCTTCGCAACAACCAGCTCGTCCCCCTGCAGACGGACACGGTCAATGCCCCCGCCGAAGCGATAGCCAATCCAGATATCCCCATTCGAACCCACGCCCAGCGCGAGTACTTCCTGATTGCTCAATCCGTTTTCGCGCGTGAAATTCTTCCAATGCCCGTTGGTGTAGGCAAAAAGTCCGTCGGCGCCTCCCGCCCAGATGGTGCCGTCGACTGCCTCTGCGAGCGTCCACATGCGGTTCGCAGGCAGTTCAGCGACACGCGCGAACTTTTGATATGGGGACGTGGCTACAAAAAGGCCGGCTTCAGTGGCCGCCCAGAGCCGTTGCTGACGATCGAAGCGCAACGTGTACGGTGATTTGCCCACGAGGCCTTGTGGCTCGCCAAACCACTCCACAGTGCCGGTTCGTACATGAAAGCGGGCTGCACCATGCGCCTCTGTTCCGATCCACAGGTCGCCGCTCGAAACCACGCGAACGCTGTGAACTGGAAACTTATCCAATCCTGGAACCTTCTTCCATCGGATACCTGCGGGTCCGCGCTCGCCTCGGAGTAGTCCGCCCTCCGTGCCAACCCACAGCGTCCCCTCGGATTGCGGCTGGATCTCGTATACGATGTCGCTTGCTAGACCGCTGGCGGTGGAGTAGCTCCTCCACTCCTGGTAACCTCGCCACTGGGCGAGTCCCCGGCCTGCCAAACCGATCCACAGCGATCGCTGTCGATCCTCGAAGACCGAATAAACTGCGCCCCGAAGACCGACGGACTGATCAATCTTTTTCCAGCTTTTCCCATCGCCGATCAATAATCCATCGGCGGTTGGAATCAATACCCGCCCATCGGCATCCATGTTGGGAATGCCGACCACGCTGACAGGAATCGGAGTGTCGGGCTTGCGGAACTTGGTTTGGCCTTCGTACAGCACCAGCACGCCCGCATTCCTGGCTCGAACCCAAAGATCACCAGCACGGTCTTTGCGGATCACCAGTGGGGAATCTGGAAGTCCACTTTCTCGTCCGAATACCCGAGTCCCATCCTGATCCGCACGGCACAATTGCTGTCCGCATCCGTACCAAAGGATGCCGCCGTCTACCAGAACGGCATCGACGCCTGGTCCAGAGGTCGCCACCTCGAGAAACTTGCGTTCTACAAATCCCTCATGGCCCGGTTCAGAATGGAGTTCGATCAGACCGGAGTCGGTGCCAAGATATGTGTGCCCGTTTCCATCTGACTGGATGCCTTGCGACCAGCTGATGGTCTTGAAACTGACTGAAAGCTTCTCGAAGCTGTTGCCGCGAAGGTGGTAGAGGCCGAAGCTTCCGCCGGCGAGAAGGGAGCCGTCTGGAGCTTCGCCAAATGCGGCTGCCGACGAGATCGGGATTCCCTCTGCCGGTCCAAAGGACTCGAAACGATCTCCGTCGAACCGGAAGATGCCATTCTCCGTGCTCACCCAAACGAAGCCAGCACGATCCTGATAGATCTGACGAACGGCAAGGTTATTGAGCCCGTCGGCGTTGCCAAATGTGCGGAAAGTATATTCCTGGGCACGCAGCGATCCTGCCATCAGCAGCAAGAGGGTCAGCGCGTGCGCAATTTTTGGGCGCCCCACCCGTGCAGGATACCGTCTATCTTACTCAGTCTCTTAGTCTCATCAGGGTTCACAATAAACTGAAGTAACAGACGGACTACGTCTCGACGCCGTTAAGCCAAGTCGCCAGTTAGACTTACAGCCACCCGAAAGAGGTTTGACTCGGTTGTTTCCACCATTTTTCTGGGATGTGGTGGTGAAACTGGAAGAGGGACATCTCGACTCCGGCCCGTTATCTCTCATTTCATTATCAATCGTTTACAAGATGTCGCTTGGCTTGTGTCCGGATCTCTCGCTTCGGCAGTACGGAGCTTTTTCTTAATGCACAACTTGCATTATTCTGGCGCAGACTTCCAAGGAGGACGTGGCATGGCGACGAAATATCGGGTGGTGCAGGTGAAGGGCGCTAAGCCGGAGACATTCATCGTAGTGGGTATTGATTTCGCCCAAACCGCGATTACGAGCACATCGGAGTCGATGCAGGAATCGGCGCTGAAAACCTACCTGCAAAAGGCCGGAGCGTCGGCCGCGGAAATCAAGACTTGGATTGACCAGGCGCGCAGGTATCCAAGCCAATAAGCGTGGCGAATCGCCGCGCATGCCTGCGTTGCCTGGGGATGATTTGCAGTCGTTTTCCAGTTCGGCTGCTATGCTGTCCGAGTTTTGGTGGATAGTAGTAGTCTGCGGTGGCTTTCAATCCATTTCAGGGGAAAAAGTATGAAACAACGCGCGATTTTCGTAGGACTTCTGTTTCTTTTGGCCTGTCTGGGTGCCAGTGCGGCAGATCGCAAGTTCGTCGTGAAGCCACGACCCGGCGATCTCAAGGCATTACCTTTCAGCGATGCAGTGCTCGTCGGGAACACGCTTTATATTGCCGGGCACATCGGTCTGGATGTGAAAACGGGCATGCCTCCGGCCAGCGCGGAGGATGAGGCAAAATTGGTGATGGATGGCGTCAAACAGACGGTGGAGGCGGCAGGACTGTCGATGGATGAAGTGGTCTCGTTGCAGGTTTTCTGCACCGACTTGAAGCTCTACGACACCTTCAACGGCGTGTATAAGACGTACTTCCAGGGAGATTATCCGGCTCGGGCCTTTATCGGAGTCGACAAGCTGGTACGGAATGGAAGGTTCGAGGTTCAGGGAATCGCGGTGAAGAAATCGCAATAGAGCTCTCGGCGTGATTCGTTTTTTGTTCGCCTTAAGGTGATTTTGCGGTTATCATGTTGGCCATGCGAAAGGCCATCGATCATCTGAAGAAATGCGATCCGGTACTGTGCGGCATTATTGAGCGCGTTGGCGCGTTCCGCATGGAATACAGGGCGGCGGAGTTTTCCAGTCTGGCGAGATCGATTCTCTACCAGCAGTTGAACGGGAAAGCCGCGGCAGTCATCTTGAAGCGATTTACCGATCTCGCCGGCAATCCGCTGACGCCGGAGGGAATCCTCAAACTCAGCGACGAGCAGATGCGCGCCGTCGGCCTTTCCAAACAGAAAACGGCGTATCTCAAAGACTTGGCCGTGAAGACGCGCGACGGTTTGCTGAATTTCGCAAGATTGCCTGACATGACAGATGAGGAAGTGATCGAGCATCTCACGCAGGTTAAAGGCATCGGAGTGTGGACCGCGCACATGTTTCTCATGTTCACGCTGAAACGGCCGGATGTGCTGCCGACGGGAGATTATGGCGTGCAGGCAGCGATCAAGAAGCATTACCGTAAGCGCAAGCTGCCCAAACCGCATGTGATGGAAAAGATTGCCAATGCGTGGTCTCCGTATCGCAGCATTGCTTGTTGGTATTTGTGGCGGAGCCTGGACATCAAAACACTTTAACCACGGAGGACCCAGAGAAGGCACAGGAAACATAATTCACCTGTGATCCCCTGTGCTCTCTGTGGTTAAATATTCTGTTATGGCTGATCCCAAAATCCGCGTGCTCGTGGCCAAGCCCGGGCTCGACGGTCATGACCGCGGTGCGAAAGTCATTGCCCGCGCCTTGCGCGATGCCGGCATGGAAGTGATCTATACCGGGCTGCGTCAGACGCCGGAGATGATCGTGACGGCGGCGCTGCAGGAAGATGTGCAGGTCATCGGCCTATCGATTCTCTCCGGAGCGCACAATGCGATTGTGCCGCGCGTGATGGACCTGCTCCAGCAGAACAAGATGGACGACGTGATCGTGTTGGTGGGCGGCATCATTCCCGATCAGGATGTTGACGGGTTGAAGAAGGCGGGAGTGGCTGCCATCTTCCAGCCGGGCACGGCCATGGACGACATCGTTCAGTTCATTCGGGCGAATGTGAAGGTTCCCGGAGCCGTAAAAAGCTAGGCTGATTCAACCAGCTAGCAGGGTGTCTTGATCCGCGGGCGAGTCGTGCCATTAGTGAAGCGGATATCCCGTTTCGCCCGGCATGTGCCCTTCCACTTTAACCACTCTTACGTACATCCCCGCTTTTACATCTTGCGCCAGAACCAGCGCGATGGCGCCGGGATAAACCTTGACCGCTTCTTTGACCATTCCAAAAGAAGGCATGGTGGGAGGTTCAGCATCGGCGTCACCACGGAATACCTGTGCGGTCCAGTACTGTTTGTATTCACTTTCCGACATTCCCAGCACAGTTAACAGTGCCAGTCGTTCGCGGCAACCGGGCCCTCGGACGATGAGTTTGACGGGCGCTCCACCGGGCCAGGAGCGCTTCTGACCCGAGAAAATCTTGCGCAAATCGGCGAGCGTGAGGTTGGCAATCGAGTTATTGGGATTCCCGATGACGGCAATTTCGCCCGCTTGAGCACCAGCCGGAGATGGAGTGCAGAAAGCTCCGAGCAACAGCGGAATGGCGATCCACAGGAAAACGCGGCGTCGATGATCTCGTTTCATGGCGGTTACCCGCATCAGAACGTCCCCGACAATTGGAGGTGCAACCCGTTCAAATCCGGGAGCCCGCGGCGCAGAGTGTGGTCGAGCTGCGCCTTCAATGCCCAAAATTCCGTAACGTCATAGCGTGCCCCGAATGAAGGCCCGGCGCGCAGACCAACGTCGTTGTAGATCGGATTCAGAGCGCTCGCGTTGATGTATTGATAGCGGAAAAACGGATGGACAGGACCGATCTTTTGGGAAACTGGGAATAGAAGGCGGGCGTGTTGAAAATCTCTCCGCTGTGAAGCGGAGCGTGTCGAATCAGGAAACCTTCGTTCAGGAATTCCATACCGTGGCCAATGTAAACCACGTGGCCATTGACGATGGTCTGATTCCAGCGGGCGGTGGGGGATGGAAAGTTGGCGCCGATGCCCTGAGTGCCGATGAATTGCCCGACTGAGGGTCGTGGTAGATGGATCCGCCGATGCGCAATCCGGGAACACGGTCGGGGGTAAGAAACAGGCCAACACCAATCTGATTGCCATTGTTTTCGTCGTTCAGAAGGCCGTCGCCGTTGATGTCGGGTCGAATGGTATCGGATGATCCGTACTCGGCGACGTAGTTCAAGCCGAGAGAACCTGAGGAAATTGTCCCGGTTACGGAGATACCGACCGCCTGCGTCGGAAGAATGCCGCCGTCGCTCGCGAATGCCATGACCAGGGGACGGTCCGCAGTGGTCTGCAGCCAGCTGGCGCTGCGAAAAGCCCAGTTGTAGTAGCCGGTACTGATCTGGTAGCGGCCGAGCGATACGCGCAAGTGATCATCGACGTCATATTTGAACAGCATGCGGCGCAAGTCGACCTTGAAGCTTTGCGCATCGCCTTCCTCGAAATCAATCTCAGAAAGGATGCTGGTTTTCTGCGTGAGCTTTGAGGTGAGAAACAGATCGAAATCGCCGGTGTAGAAGTTTCCACCAGAGCCGGGAACGAATCCGTACGTACCAAGCTCGGGCGTGCGCTGGTCGAGCACCTTGTAGTCAAAATTCTCCGAAACCCCGCCATTGAATACCTCGCAGCCAGTGCATTTCCGGCATGGCTGCTTGCGCGGCTTCAGGCTCGGCCGCGCCGCTGGTTGCAGTGGATGCCGTCGTTTGCGAAGAGGGCGCTTCGTCAGCAGTCTTCGGGTTCTCGGCCTGGGCGGGTTGTTTCTCGCTGGCTTGGTTCGGGTTGGCTTCTTTCTGGTTAGCCTCGAGCAGCCGAATGCGCTGCTGCGCTGGTCTTTGCTGCGCTGGTTTTCGCTGGGCTCTTCTTCTGCTCGGCGATCTTCTGCTCGCCGGCCTTTTGCTCGCTGACGCCATCCTGCCCTTGTCCCCAAGCCAGGTTTGCGGACACGAGCAGCAGGGAGAACACCGGGATCAGACAGGCTGGGGCGAGTTGAGTCCGTTGCACAAGATTCTCCTTCGTTGCTTTCAGTCCCGGTAGGGCACCTTTTCGCGTCGTTGGAAAGCTCCACATCACCTGCTTGACTTTCGGCAAAGCCGCCTGCGAGCATCGGATTACTTTGGTACGAGCCATGTGGATGTCAGCTGATGAAAGCCGGATGGTGAACGACGAGCCACTTTGCAAACCAAGGCACAGGTGAAAAATTTCTCATCTTTCAACCTTGAACGCCGTGCAGGTTTAGTTCTTCTACGACTCTGTTCGGAAGACTCGACCAACCGCTTGCCCCGCGACCTTGTTTTGAGCCTTACCCGCGTACTCCGACAACTTGCTCACGAAAATCAGCCCGTTGTGATTGCCGGAAGTGAGCGCTTTTTCTCGGCGGGAGCGGACTTGAGCGAAATTGCGGCCCTTGCTGGTCCTACGGCATTTGAATTCGCAAAAGTGGGTCAGGAGTTGATGCAAACTCTCGACGACTTTCCCGCGCCCGTTGCGGCAGCAATTTCCGGATATTGCATGGGAGGGGGCCTCGATCTTGCGCTGGCCTCTGGTTATCGCATCGCGTCGCCGCACGCAGTATTCGGACACCGCGGCGCTGCTCTTGGACTGATGACTGGGTGGGGTGGCACCCAGAGGCTGCCCCGGTTGATCGGCAAAGGGCGCGCGCTTCAGATGTTTCTTGCGGCAGAAAAGGTCAACGCAACTGAGGCGTTGCGAATCGGGCTGGTGGATAAGATCTCCGAAGATCCTATCACTGAGGCAGAACTTTTCGTGATCGAGCGGATTGCGCGCCGCCTTCCCGCGTCTTTATGAAGCCGCCGGATGACGCCATCCCCAGCGTAGCTGATTGCGCGCGTCCCATCGGCTGGTATACCGTAAACATTCTGCTATCCGTCGTGACTCATGGTCGACCGCAACGAATCTCTCAGCGCAAACTCGTCTGAATCGGCGAACGTCTTGACCACCCGGGTCGATCCGACTTCCGCACGCTTTGAGGCGAACATGCGTTTTCTCGCGGACCTGATGTCGCAGGTCCGCAACGAAGAGCAAAAAATCTGCGAGGGCGGAGGCGAGAAAGCAATTGCGAGCCAACATGCAAAAGGCCGGCTGACTGCCCGCGAGCGCATTGAGCGCATGGTAGATCCTGACACCTTTTTCGAACTCGGTTTGTACACGGCGCACGGCATGTACGAGGAGTGGGGCGGCGCGCCGGCTGCCGGCGTCATCACCGGACTGGGCCGTATCCACACGCGCATGGTGATGATCATCGCCAACGACGCAACGGTGAAGGCGGGCGCGTTTTTCCCGATGACGGCGAAGAAGGTGATCCGGGCCCAGAACATCGCGATGGAAAATCACATTCCCACGATTTACCTGGTCGACTCGGCTGGCGTTTTTCTACCGCTGCAGGAAGATGTTTTTCCCGACACCGACGATTTCGGACGCGTGTTCCGGAATAATGCCGTCATGTCGGCGATGGGCATTCCGCAGATTGCCGCCATCATGGGCATGTGCGTGGCTGGCGGCGGATATCTGCCGGTGATGTGCGATACCGTGCTCATGACTGACGGCAGCGGATTATTTCTGGCCGGGCCGGCGCTGGTGCAGGCGGCGATTGGACAGAAAGTGTCGGCGGAAGATTTGGGCGGATCGGCGATGCATTCTGCGATCAGTGGGACGGTCGACTTTCGCGAACCGAACGACGAAGCATGCATCGCGCGCATTCGTTCCATTGTGGAGAAGTGGGGATACCGCCGCATGTCGCCCTGGGATCGCAAGAAACCGGTAGAGCCGGAATTGGCGGCGGAGGAAATCTATGGCATTTATGATTCGTCGCCGGCGCGTCCTTATGACATGAAAGAAGTGCTGGCGCGTCTACTCGATGGCAGCCGCTTCGATGAATACAAGCCCGAATACGGCAAAACTCTCCTCTGTGGCTATGGACGGATTGGAGGCTTCGCCGTCGGCATTGTGGCCAATCAGAAACTGCACGCACAGCAGACCGATCACGAAGGCCACAAGCGAATGGAATTTGGAGGCGTGATCTACACGGAATCGGCAGAAAAAGCCGCTCGCTTTATCATGGATTGCAATCAGAATCTCATCCCGCTCGTTTTCTTTCACGACGTGAATGGGTTCATGGTAGGGCGCGATGCGGAATGGAGCGGCATTATCAAAGCGGGCGCGAAGATGGTGAATGCGGTATCGAATTCCGTGGTTCCGAAGATCAGCATTATTGTCGGCGGATCCTTTGGCGCCGGGCACTATGCCATGTGTGGGAAGGCGTATGATCCAAGGTTTGTTTTTGCCTGGCCCACAGCTCGTTATGCAGTGATGAGTGGCGATTCGGCCGCCGGAACTTTGGTGGAAATCAAGGTCAAGCAACTGGAGCGGGGCGGCAAGAAGCTGAGCGAGGAAGAAAGAAGGGAACTGTTCGAATCCGTCAAGCGCACCTACGATGAGCAGTCCGATCCGCGTTATGGCGCGGCGCGACTGTGGATCGACAAGATCATCGATCCCATCGAAACGCGGGATGCGATCACACAAGCGCTGGAAGCGGCCGCCTTGAACCCGGATATACCGGAGTTCAAGGTGGGAGTGCTACAGACATGATTTACCACGGCAAGCGTACGCGAATACTCGGAACCATCCTCGCATGCTGCGGTTATTGTTTGTTTGCGGTCGGGTACAAAGATTATCGCCGGCTCGAAAAGGAGCGAGCCGAGATGGGCAGCGCATACGAAATGATGGTTGGCTCCGACCTTTACAAGCCGCGGACATCGCGGTTGTTTAAGGTAGTCTTCCTGATCTGCGGAGCTATGAGCATAGCAACTATAGGATCAGCAATTATCGGCAGACGTGAACCGGGTAACAAATGGTGAGCGGATCGATACACGTGATCGCAAAGTACTTGAGAAGGCGAGTCCGCGAAAATACGCATGCATCCGCGGGGACGAATTTTGAATGGCTGATTCAGTCAAACTGATCGAATGTCCACGCGATGCCTGGCAGGGGCTGAAAGAATTGATCCCTGCGGGGCTTAAGGCGGACTATCTCAAAGCCTTGATCAGCGCGGGATTCAAGCACATTGACGCCGTATCGTTTGTCTCGCCGAAGGCTGTGCCGCAGATGGCGGACTCGGAGGAGGTGTTGAAAGAACTCGATCCTCCTGATGACGTGGAGATCATTGCAATTGTGGTGAATGAGAAAGGCGTGGATCGCGCCATTGCCACCAAGACGGTATCGACGCTGGGATTTCCCTATTCCATCTCGGAAACTTTTCTGCGCAAGAATCAGAACCAGACGGCGGTCGATGCGCTGGACGAACTGGAAACTATCCAGAAGAAAGCTGACGATGCGGGCCTGGCGGTTGTTGTTTACATTTCGATGGCATTCGGCAATCCATACGGAGATCCGTGGAGTGCGGAGGAAGTGCTCGAGGCTATCTCACTTCTGGAGGCCGAAGATCTGCACGCGATTTCTCTCGCCGATACCGTCGGAATGGCAAGCCCACGGCAGATCAGCGACCTCATCGGCGCCGTGAATGCGAAATACGATTATCTGGAGATTGGAGTTCATTTGCACAGCCGTCCCGAGCAAGCTGCGGGGAAAATTCTTGCGGCTTATGATGCGGGCTGCCGGCGGTTCGACTCGGCAGTCGGCGGCCTTGGCGGGTGTCCGTTTGCACAGGATACGCTGGTGGGTAATATTCCGACGGAGCGCGTGATCGAAGCATTGCGCGGGCGGGGCGCTTCCCTTCCGCCGCTGAAGCCGCTGGATACACTCGTGCGGGCGACAGCAGGAATCAGCGCGAAATATTCCGGCTCACACGCCGCGGATTGAGACGGCGACGCGATAGGTCGTCGACTAGATGAACAATGAACTATAAAACTGTACAACTAGCGTTTGACGGCAGCCTGGCGACGATCACGCTAAATCGCCCGGAAAAAAGGAATGCCATCAGCTTTGAATTGATCGACGATCTTTTGCGGGCGCTTGACGAAGTTGCAAAATCGGATGCGATCGTTCTCATCCTGACCGGCGCGGGCAAGGCGTTTTGCTCTGGAATGGACCTCGATAACCTCAAATCTTTGCTTGGACGCACGCCCAAACAAAATCTGGAAGACTCGCAGACCATGGTGAGCTTGTTTCGGACGATCTACGAATTTCCCAAAATCACGATCGCCGCCGTTAACGGTGCGGCCATCGCCGGTGGGACAGGATTGGCGCTGCTATGCGACTTTACTCTCGCCGTCCCCGACGCGAAGTTTGGATATACCGAAGTGAGAATTGGATTTGTCCCGGCGATTGTTTCCACGTTTCTTCTGCGGCAGGTCGGCGAAAAACAGGCTCGCGATCTGCTGTTGACAGGCAGAATTTTCGACGCCGCAGAAGCTCAGAAGATGGGACTGGTCAGTGAAATTCTGGACGCCGCCGAGCTGATGAATCGCGCCCAGGCATTGGCGGCTCTGCTTATGGAAAACAGTTCTTCTTCGTTGCTCGCCACCAAGCGAATGTTGACTGTGCACGCGAAGGCCGAAGTGGACGCGCAAATCGAAACCGCAGTGCGGGAAAATGCCGGAATCCGCTCCACCGCAGATTTTCGTGAAGGCATTTCTTCTTTCCTGGAAAAACGAAAACCGGTGTGGACGGGAAGATGAGTTCGGACCACTCAAAGGCAACGCACCCGCACGCAAGGCGCACGCAGGCAACAAACGAGACGCGGCTCCGCGTGCGCTATGCCGAGACCGACCAGATGGGCGTGGTTTACCATTCCAATCATTTGATCTGGTTTGAAGTGGGGCGCGTCGAACTGATGAGGCAGATGGGCTTTTCTTATCGCGACATGGAACGCGAGGAAGGCCTATTCATCGCCGTAGCGGAGGCGACCTGCCGCTATCGCGCGCCCATCTTTTACGATCAGGAAGTCGTGGTGCGCACCCGCTTGAAGCAAGTACGCGAGTCGGTCATTATTTTTAGTTACGAATTGGTTGGTGCCAATGACGGCGCGTTGTTAGCGGAGGGCGAAACGACTCACATTGTGACCGATTCGTCCATGAAAGTCGCCGCACTCCCGGGAAAATATTTACACGCCTTTCGAGCGGCCATCGGGAAATGAATAATTAATTACATACTCTCTTGAACGCACTGCACATCAACGGAAACGATCTCACGCTTGAAGACGTTCGCGAAGTTGCAACGGACCGGCGCGCTGTCTTGTTGTCGCCTGACGCTCGAGCGGCAGTGGATCAGGCACGCGCCGTGGTCGACGAAATTGTCGCGAGCAACAAGGTTGCCTACGCCATCACCACAGGCGTGGGTAAATTGAGCGACGTTCGCATCGCCGGCGACCAGATTCGCGAGTTGCAGGTCAACCTTGTGCGCTCTCATGCTTTCGGCGTAGGCGAACCTCTCTCCATCGCAGAAACCCGCGCCATGATGCTACTGCGCGCGAACTCGCTGGCGAAGGGCCACTCGGGCGTGCGCGCGGTCGTCATTGACACGCTTTGTGAAATGCTCAACCGAAGCGTGACGCCGGTTGTCCCTTCGCAGGGCAGCGTAGGCGCGAGCGGCGATCTCGCTCCGCTGGCGCATCTCGCGCTCTCTCTGATCGGCGAAGGCGAGT
>JASHOT010000055.1 GCA_030040965.1 Candidatus Sulfotelmatobacter sp.
CAACAACGCGCGCTTCCAGCCCGGCAATTCGTCGAACTTGGCCCGCAGGCCGCGCTCCAGATTCTTGACGATCATTGGAACCAGCGCCACATAAGTAATGTGGTAGCGGAGGAAGGCGTCACGCACAAACTCCGGACGCAAGGTGCGAAGGTGCACAACGCAGGCGCCGCAAACAAACGGCCCAATGAAGCCGACCATGAAATCGATCGCGTGATTCGTAGGGAGAATACTGAGATAGCGCACGCCCGGCCAGAAGGGATACCAGGCGGTGAGCGAGCGGCACTGCTCGAGATAATTCTCGTGCGTCAGGACGCAGCCCTTGGGCCGTCCGCCCGTTCCCGAGGAGTAGACGATGCAGGCCACGTCTTCACGCTGACGCATGATGAAATCAGGCGCGCCCTTGCGCTTGAAATCTTCCCAGCGAAACGCACCGGCCAAATCGGCGCCCAGCGGGGCTTCCGTGACCAGAACCATTTTCGTTGAAATCTTCTGGAAGTCGGGCGACTGCATGATGGCGCGCCAAAGATAGTATTCCACCACGAGAACCTTGGCCTTGGAATGCGCGAGGAGTTGCAAATGCTCCGCCGCCGTAAGCTTGTGGTCGAGCGGAACGAGCACGCCCCCGCAATAACAAATCGCGTAGGCCGAGATCAGCCACTTCGACTGATTCGTCATGATGATGGCGGCGCGGTCGGCCGGATCGAAATCGGCGTCCTCCAAGGCGCGCGCCAGCGGCAGCGCGATCTCTTTGAAGTCGGAGTAGGTAAGGCGAACTTTTTCGCGATCGCGATCGGCCTCAATCAGGCAGACTTCGGACGAAAAGCGATCGAGCGCGTCGCGCAGCGCCGCGCCCAGACAAGTGTAATGGCGCAAATCGAGCATAAAAACAAATGTTGATTGTTGATTTTAGATTGTGGCTGGAAAATCACGGGCGCGTTCTGGGGTCACGTGCCTTGGCAATCAACAATCACAAGTCAACCATTAACAATGCCCTGGGTCACAGCCTCGCCCGAATCCTGCCCGAGAGCGTGCGAAAGTCGCTCACGCCCTGCAGTTCGTAGTCGGGCAGTTCGACATGAAAATGATTCTCCAGCCGCGTCAGAAGATCGAGCGTCTGCAGGCTGTCGATGCCGAGGGTCTTGAAAAAATCATCGTCTGCCGAAAGTTTTTCACGCGGCACCTTGAAGTGCGCGGCCGCCAAAGTAAGAATTTCGTCGAGCGTCTTATCCTCAGTTTGCATAAGAATCATTCTAATTGAGACCTCGCTTACCACGTTTTATGCGCGAGCTATGGCAAATATGGCTGCGCATCTTTGCTCTCCACGAATTTCTTCAGTCCGGCCTGGACAGCTGGCCGGGTAAACAGATCACAAAAGATTTCGATCTCACGCTGTAATTCTTCGTGCGGAATCGGCTTGATAAATTTCTTCGCCGCGGCGGAGGTTTGCCGGTCAAACTTGGCGATCTGGGCGGCTGTGGCTCGCGCCGCGCGCAACGCCTCACCCTCGGCGACGACTTGACTCACGAGTCCGATCTGCTGTGCTTTAGTGACGTTGAAGCTGCGGCCGGTGAACAGCAAGTCGCGCACAACGGAGTTGCCCACATCCCGCTTCAGGCGCGGGATTCCGCCGAAGCCCGGAATCAGACCCAGCCTCAACTCCGGGAAACAAAAACGCGGCGTTTTATCGGCGATGATCAGGTCGCAGGTGAGCGCAATCTCGAACCCTCCGCCGAACGTAACGCCTTGCACGGCGGCAATGGTTGTAAGCGGAGACGAGTCGATGCGGTTCAGGACCGCATGAATCCGTTCCAGAAAATCGCGCACCCCGCGCACAGCGTCCGCCGGGGCCATCGCTTGCGAACGCTCGTAGAGCTCTCGCAAATCTGCGCCCGCGCAGAATCCTGATTTCAATTCGCTATAAACGATGAGCGCATGCGCGTTCGTCTCCATGACATCAAGCGCAGAGGCAAACTGTTCGAGTTCAGTCAGCGACAGCGAACCGAGTTCGTTGCACGGCAGTCGATGAAGAGCAAGCTCGACGACACCATTGGTTAGCTCCCACGACAGCGCCTGCCCTTTGAAGGAAGTGTTCAACACAATCTCTTCCGCTGCTGATTTCACGGCTATACCGCCTGCTTCACGTGATACATGTCTTCGATTTCGTCTTTCATGCGCGCGGAGATCAGGTCGCGCTTCAATTTTCCGTTCGCAGTGAGCATGCCATTTTCGATCGAGAACAGCTGGGTGCGCACCCGAAACGCCCGAATCTGCTTGTAGTGTGGCAGTTGCAGATTCACCGCATCGAGCGCGGCCTGTGCCTGCTGCTCGCTCACGTTGCCCGACAAGATCGCGGAAAGATATCCGCGACCATTGCCGACCACTACCACCTGCACGCCTGGCGGCAACTGGCGTGCGACTTCTTCTTCGATCGCCTCGGGAGAAATTTTGTGTCCAGAACCGAGGACGATCAGATTCTTGATCCGTCCCACGATCCGCCAATTACCCCAGGCATCTTTCTCCCCCTGATCCCCGGTATGAAACCATCCCTCGCGCAAGACTTCCGCCGTCTGCTGCGGCCGATTCCAGTATCCCGGAAAAACGTTGGGCCCGCGCACAACGATTTCTTCATTCTCTGCAACCTTCATCTCAATACCCTGAATCATCAGCCCGGCGCGGCCTGCAACGGGATGCACTGGATCATCCATAGTGAGGATACCCGTAGTCTCGGTGAGCCCATACACCTGTAGCACCGGAATGCCGAGCATGCGGAAGTACTCCTGCGTTTCGATCGCGAGTGGCGCGGAACCGCAGATGAGCGCCTTCAAATTTTGCCCAAGCATGCGCTTGCGAATTGTGGGAAAGACAAGCTTGTTCGCCAGCCATAACCAAAAGCCGCTCGGCGCTTCGCTTTCGCTACTTCCACTCCATGCCTCTTTTGCACGCGAATAAATCGCCAGCCCGATGCCTCCCTTTTGTGCAACCTGCTCGTCCACTCCGCGGCGCATGCGCTCGAGCAATTGCGGCACATTCAGGAAATAGTGTGGCGCGACCATCGGCATGTCATTGGGAATCCTCGTCAGGTCCGTATTCAGCGTGACCACGCTTCCGCGCAGCATAAACGTGAGCACCGCGATCCACGATGCGCAGAAGCTGAATGGCAGATAATGGAAAATGCGGTCCTGGCCGGTGCGGCCGCCCATCAACTGGTCGAGCCGCGCGGCCGTGCAACCCAGCATGAATCCGACATTCGCCGCAGTGAGCACAACGCCCTTCGATTCGCCCGACGTGCCCGAGGTATAGATGATCGTGACCGGACCTTCGTCGCGTACTTGCGGACGATCCAGCGTCACTTCATCTGTGCTGGCGAAAATGTCGTCAAACAGAAAATGCGGCGGCGCACCCGGCCACGCCTCGAGAATCCCATCGCGCAGCTTCGCCTCACCACAGCAGATCAGAGCGGGAGCGCTGTCCTTGATCATGGCAACAAGCTCTGCCGGAGCCTGCCGTGAGTAGAGAGGAACAACAATCAGACCTTCCGCCACGGCTGCGAGATCCACTGCCATCCACCGGATGCTGTTCGCGGCGAGCAGTCCGCAGCGGTCGCCTTTGTTTAGCTTTGTTGTGGCCAAAAACGTCCGCGCCCTGCGAATCAACTCCAGCAGTTCGGTTCCGGTCACGCCCGTGATCTGACCATCCCGAATCTCCTGCAGCACCGGAGTATTGGGTACGGCTTTAAGCTGCGCGAAAATTTCGCCGACGAATGGCATAGCGTGAGTGAAAGGAAAACTCGGCTAACTGTACGACGCCACCAATTGCCGCAGCGACGCGCTCGTGGGAGGGAGATAATCTTCCCAGCTCCACTCTTCCCTCCGCGTGGGAAACTCCGGATAGCGCCGCCGCACTTCCTCTTCAAAATAAACTCCCATGCGCGCCATCACTTTCAAATTCTTCACCACCGTGCGCGCGATCCCGTCAGCGATGCGCTCAGCGTCGGTGGCCAGCGTTTCCAGCGCGGCCAATAGTTTGTGCTCAAGGTCGGGATCGTCCACAGTCATCAGCAAGTCCTGATGTCCACGCTCTCGCATGATGTTGCGAATGCGCTCATCCATGGTGATGCCGGCCGACGGCACCAGCGCCGGCATAGACGTCACAATACCGTGATAACGCGACGATGCCATCATGTGACAGGTGCGCAAGATACTTACAAGTTCGTACATATTGTATTGATCGGAGGTGAGCACCGGCACGCCGCCCAGTCTCTCGGCAATGCGCCGAGCCGGCCGGGCATCGAGCCTTTCGGTTGCAACCATGATCACAAATACGCTGCGCCGTTTGCGGAATGCGTCCACGGCATTTGCGATCGAGTTCCAGTAATGCTGATATGCGCGATCCGCGGCCGGACCGGAATTGTGAAAATAAACGGTGCGATAATGACTGTCTTTATAGGCGCCTGTCAGGCTGTGCAGCGCATACTTTGCCACCGACGCACGTACCGGCCACTCAAAGGGATTGATCGGGCAAACCACCAGCACCGGTGTGCGCCCATCCCACCCAACTTCCCGCAACACGCTCTGGCCGTATTCGGCAGGCTTTGGTTCAAACGTCCAGGCGGTATCCGTGCCCAATTCGGTCGGCACGCCGAGTTCGCGCAGAAGCGTGCGCGATTCTTCATTGCGCGTGATGACCAGCGAATTCTTGCAATAGCGCGCGCACATCTTCGCCACCAGCGGATCCATGTGCCCAGCCTCGGCGCCGTATCCCACAGAAAGTTTGTTCTGCGCGGCAGCAATTCCGAGCGAGCCGATCATCATCGTCGTCAGGGCATTGGCAAACTTGCTCTTGAACATCGACCCTTCGCAGGCCACGACTCCGTGATGCCGGGGAACTTCGTTCGCCAGAAACGACGGAAAAATATCGGGCAGATGTACCTGCGTCGTCCCATCGAAGTAGCCCTTCGAGAATTCGAAATTCTGGCTCATGACGCTGAAGTCGACGCGGTCGGCGCCCAGGATGTGGCGGATCTGGCGCAGCATCTCGTCCACGCGCACATCCGAGCCCATGTTACGCGTGCCGTTATATCCGGCAAAGAGCAGCTTCAGCTTCTCACCCGGATGCCAGGGACGGCCGCCGCCCAGTATCCACGAGGCTCTCGCGCGCTCGATGTTGCCGCTCACCCATGCCTCCAGAATGAGATCCATCATGCCGCGTGGCCTCCTGCCGCCGTGGGCCAGGGCTTGTATTTGTATTCGAAATTATTTTCGCGGCTGAACTTCATCAGGGGAAAACTGTACCGTGAAAAAGGAACCGGCTTGCGGCCCAGTTCTGCGGTCACGCGCGTGTTGTCGAAGACAGTGTTCCATACCAGGTAGGGCATGAATACCTTCATCAACGACGCGCCGTAGCCCAGCGTTCCCTTCCGGTTGGAAAGAAAATTCACGGAGTTTGTGAATGGCTTCTCTGTGAAAGGAAAGAAAATCGGCCGGCGTTTCTCCTGCGCCTCGGCCAGCGCGGCCGTGATTTCGCGAAAGGTCTGCGACGACGTGCCCGAGGAAAGATGATACGTCTCGTGCTGCGGCTGATCTTTCTGATGCAGCGTCGCAATCGCATCGGCAACGAAATCCACGTTGACGATGTCGATCTTGTCCGTCGCGCGAAACGGCAGGACGGGCAAGCCTGCCAGAAACACAAACGCCTTCACCATGTCGAACTGAGTCGTCTCGGCATGGCGGCTATCGCCCAGAACGATGCTGGGGCGAAACACGGTCTTCGGCGTATCGGGTAGAAGCACTCGCGTCATGTGCTCGCAGAATTTTTTGGTGCGTGCGTAAGGATCATAGTCCGAGCGCTCCCAATCGATGGAGCGGTCTTCGGTGACCACTTCGTTGCTGCGTTTGCCAGCGACGGCCACGGTGCTGACTTCGCTGAACCTCCGCAGGCCGTGGTAATGCTCGGCATGCCGCGCCAGCGTCAGCACTTCCAGCGTGCCGCGCAGATTTACGTTCAGGCAACTCTTTTCCGACTTGCGATTTAATGACGCTGCGCAGTGAATCACTGAGTCGGTTGTGTGCACCAGTCGATCGTATTCATCGCGTCCCAAGCCGAAACCGGGTGCGGTCAGATCGCCGACGAAAATCCGCACCTTCGTCTGCAAGTGCTCGTAGAACCGCGGAAACTCGAGGTGCAGTTGCAGTGCACGCCACAGGCGCAACTGCGCATCCTGCGGATCGCGCGCCCGCACCAGCAGATTCAACGCGGCTCCGTGCCCGTCCAGTAAATTTGCGGCGACATGCGCGCCGAGGTACCCGGTCGATCCGGTCAGGAATATCGCCACGTGACTCCGTTAGTGCCCGTTTTCACGGCATCGCCGTTGACACCGACAAATTGAATGCTGCGCGGAGGTCGCGCCTCCAGCGGCCGGCCTTCGATCAGCGGATAAGTCCAGCGGCGCAAGGCCGGGATATGAATGTTGATCCAGTAGTCCCACCAGTCGAGCGAGCGCGTGTCGTAGCCAAATTCTTCGCGCTCCTCGGGTAGGAGGGCGTGAGAGAGTTTCTCAATGTTTTCCGCAGAGAAGTCGTGCTCATTCAGCAAAATGAACGGCTCGAAGAGTTCAATCAATTTCTCTACCCGCTCCAGATTCCGTTCCGTCTTGACCAGCGGCGCTTTCTTTAGCGGCAGCGGAGACATGACACGCTGGATCGATTTCACGATGGCCTTTTGTGCCGGGGCCGACATGCGATTGTAGCGCGTCTTCGATACCGGAATGGCGTCGAACCGCAGACGCAGCCACGATTCCAGCCCTTCCTGGGCACGATAGTGTTTACGATGCGCGAGCGACGTCAACTCGATCGAGCGTCCCATGTCGCAGGGATTCGTAACGGATGTCG
>JASHOT010000056.1 GCA_030040965.1 Candidatus Sulfotelmatobacter sp.
GAGTGGATTTCGGACGAGCTTCATGCCATTACGACCTGTGTCGATCACATGTTGGAGGGAGTCGGTGTGAAGCCCGCCGATGTCGACAAGGTCTTTCTTACCGGCGGGAGTTCCTTCGTACCCGCGGTGCGTGATATTTTCGAGCGCCGCTTCGGAAGGGAGCGATTGGTTGGTGGATCCGAGTTCACTTCCGTTGCAAAAGGGCTTGCCTTACGATCACGAGATTTACAGGGCTGATCCGTTCTGGTGCATATGCCCTCATTCTCCGGAACTATTCCTCGACCGGAAGATAGGACGTGATGCGGAAGTCCTTGGGCCAGTCGACCACTCCGTAAGCGTCTCCCCAAACACCGTCGAAAATGTGACCGTCTTCGACCACAACCCAATGCCAGCGGGATGAGCGGGCAGCGTGCACTTGTGCCAGTCCAAGCTTGGGTGGTTCGCTCAGTTTCTTGGCAGGGACGCAGCGTTCGGGACAGAGATAACCATATTGACCAAGCACGCGTGCAAGCTCGCGCGTTGTAGCGCGATGACTATGGCCTAAGCGCTCGATGATTTCCTCCACAGACCTGCCGCTTATGACGGCGGCTGCAACTTGCCCAGAAACGTGTTTGCTACGACCTTGACTGAGCCACCTGCGCATCACGACGTTTTCCCGTCCGATCTAGACTTCATTGCAACGACGCTCATGCCAACTTCCCAGGAGAATCGGGTTGGCACTCATCATCCCGATCACGGCACGTCCTCTCACGCGCCTTGAACACCTCCATAAAACGACAGACGGATTTCATCAATCCATTGGCAACGGGAATCCGCCAGGTACGTGCGGAAGCGAAACAAACTCGCACCTGCCAACCATCTATTTCACGTTCCATTCCGATCCGGGCCGAGCCTCCGAGAGGGCAGTAGCGAGCAATAATTCCCCCGGTCGCGGTTTGTCCTTCGTGTCGGTCGGACAGCCATAGGAGCCGTTGAGTGGTGAGACCAAGATAGTCTGCCGGAAGCCACAAAGGGCGGTGCCAGAACCAGTGGTGCCTCTCGACAGCACGAACGTGCGGGCTGAAAAAGCGAATTAGAAGGGACTCTTCGGGGTCGAGTTCATCGGCTTCCGCACAAGCAAACTTTAGTTCGAGCGGTGCACCACAGGAGAGCCCTTGGGCCAAACCAGCGTCGGCTCGGACACACATCAGACGATGTCGCAAATCATACAGGAACATTTGAACGCAAGCGTCATCACAGGTTCGATATTGAAATCTGTATGTTGAATCGGAGGTGGCAATCGAGAGCCAGCGTTCACCGATCAGGTTGCCCGACTCGATAAATTCGACGGAGCGCAGCGGAATACGCCGCAGATCTGGAGCCGACCCAAAACGGGCAAGAGTTACGTAATTCTTGAAAAGCAACAAGGCCTCGCTCAGAACAGAATCCTCGTTTCCAGTCTTCCCCAAATTTGCCGAGGGGAAGCAAACTCCAATTGTGAACTGCTCATGTCCGTGCGAAACGTCGCACCAGGCAGGCAAGTCGGCTGCCTTACGCACTACGTATGAGCTATCGAACCGCGGTTCGAGCTTTGGACAGATAGCCACAGCGACACCTCGCCGCTTGTACGGCTGACCCCCTTCAGAAAGAGAGGGGGCAACACCATCCTCAATAAATTGTGTAGGAGTTATCTGCCCCCGGAAGGAGCGCTTAAAGGTGAACACCAACACCCACAGCACCGGAATGCTGTTGTGGCGGAATCACGCGCCATCTCAACGATAACACTTATGACCTTGAGATGCTACTTTGAAAGATCCGACCTTCAATAGAACGAAGGCCGGCGCGTCGGACGAGGTCACGAACTTGGTTTGCAGTCGTGGACTATTTTGACTGAAAAACCTCTCGTTGCGGGCTGGAACATCGTTAAAGACAAGGATGACTGTCGTTCTTACATGTGCAGTTCACACATCCGTGCTTAGCACAAGTCGCGCAGATTCGCAAAAGCTGTTTGCGGAGGGCTGCACGCGCACGGTGGACACGAACTCCTGCGTTTGAAATCGAGAGCCGATTCTGCTTGGCAAAGTCCTGCAGACGTTGTTCCCCGATATCAACCGCACGGAGAATCTCAGAGTATTCCGCCTTCAGACCTTCAACGATGTCATGAAGGCACTCGCACACTTCGTTCTGAAGTTCAGGGCATGACCCGGTCGAACTCTTCAATTCGCGTGTCCATGTTTCAAGAGCTTTTTCTTTGAAAGTATGCCGCCGATAGTTGTCGATCACAGCGTTACGCAATAAACGGTAAAACCATGCCACAGCCGATTCGTCGGGTTTGAAAGTATCCCGATGTTCAAAGGCGCGGAGATATGCGCTCTGGAGGATGTCTTCGGCTAGTTCGTAGTCCGACACTCGACGGTGAACGAAAGCGAAGAATCGTCTGCGCTGAGCGATGAGTTGGGCGAGCGGTTCTCCGGGCATAGAAAGTTGGGTAGGGGTTCTTCACCGCCTACCCGATTTGATGTAAGAGCGACTAGCCTTGCTTCGCACAGGTGCAGATTGGACAGTCGCATTCTGGACAACATGGGCAAACTTGACAAATCATGTGTGCTTATTCTCCTTTCGACACCGATAGGCGTCTGTACCGGTAAACGCATGACCTCAAGATTTCTTACACCTAAAGGCAAAAATTAAAATAGCCGGCTGCCGTCTGCGAGATTCGCCTCGACCGGGCTCTTCATGAACTATAATGAAAAGAACACATTGTTATCGGTGAAGGAGTACCACCGTTAACCGCCTCACCCGAGGGCTTTTCGGGCGGCTGATGACTCCTATTGGGACCTCAATGGTCCGGGAGCGATGATGCCACCGAAGCCTCAATCTGCGAGCGCAATCCCAAACAAGTTAACCAGGACGGAAACGGATTCGTATTTCGCGAGATCCATTGCGTTGATTCGCCCATTCAGAATGCGAATCGTTGGCGCGGCAATCTTCGCGGTCACAGTTCTCGCCATCTACGTCAAGAGCACTGTGGATGGCAGCACTTGGATATATGCCGCGATCAATGCAACCATGATTGTGGTTGGTGTCGGTCTAGCTGCCCTTTCGACCGCAATGATGGTGCATGATCAAAGAGCAGAAAGAGCCCAGGATGACTCCCGGCGGACGCCCGAACGAACGACGGAATCCCATCCACCTCCAAAAGCATCAACTACATTGAGAGATCGGGGTGAAGGAGTTCGCCCGTAACCGCTGTCCTGGCTTTTAAATCGGGGCAGATGATGACTCCTGGCGGGAAATCCTGTTGCGGAGCCATGTCTGTCTTCGGGATTTCTTGCAAATAAGTTCAAGTTGACGCGCCATGTGCAGGAAGCTGTCCTTGCATTCGGCGGTCGTCTTCCGGAGCCTAGCCATGGACTTGAAGAGCTACGAACAAGTGAAGTTCGATCTGGCCGAGATTATCCGTTCTGGAGAACTCATCGCTGGCGATCAAGTGAA
>JASHOT010000057.1 GCA_030040965.1 Candidatus Sulfotelmatobacter sp.
GCTGGACAAGGAGGAGCGCGCCAGACAGAGGATTGCGCTGTTTCGAAGCCTGTTTCGCGGAAGAGAAGATGTGTACGCCCGACGATGGGAGAATGCTGCTGGCCGGCACGGATATATGCCGGCGGTCGTAAAGGACTGGAAGGCCATCAACAAAAGCCGCCCAGAGGATCGAAAGAAAGTCGACCAGAAGACGCGGAAGTTCCTTCCCTTGACCGACGCCGTCATCGAGGATCATCTCTTGGGCAAGGAAACCATCGGCGTGTACGCTCTCCTGCCAGATGAAACGTGCTGGTTTCTTGCGGCAGACTTCGACAAGACGACTTGGGAGTACGACTCCCTGGCTTTCCTGGAGACGTGCCAGGAATTGAACGTGCCCGCCGCCTTGGAACGTTCTCGTTCGGGAAAAGGCGGCCACATTTGGATCTTCTTTGAGCGTGCGCTGCCGGCGATCACCGCGCGCAAACTCGGCTGCGTGCTGCTCACGCGAACCATGGAGCGCAGGCATCAGGTCGGTCTTGATTCTTACGATCGCTTCTTCCCCAACCAGGACACAATGCCCAAAGGCGGCCTCGGAAACCTGATTGTACTGCCGTTACAGCGGGCGCCGCGCAAGCAGGACAACAGCGTATTCATTGACCACGACTTCCGCCCGCACCCGGACCAGTGGCAGTTCCTTTCGACAATCCGACGAATGCCGGTTGATGCTGCGGAGGGGATCGTCGCGGAAGCTCAGCGCAAAGGCGACCTCATTGGCGTCAGGATGAGCATCACCGATGATGAGGAGGCACAAGACCCCTGGACTTTGCCTCCTTCCCGCAAACGGAAGGAGCGGCCGATCGAAGGACCGCTGCCAAAGACCGTTCAGATTGTCCGCGCGAATCTTGTTTACGTGGAAAGTAAGGACCTACCGCCAGCCATGCTGAACCGGCTTCTCCGTTTGGCCGCCTTTCAGAACCCGGAGTTCTACAAGGCCCAGGCCATGCGGCTCTCGACGTACGACAAGCCGCGCGTGATCGCATGCGGCACGGAATTCGTCCAGCATATAGCGGTGCCGCGCGGATGCCTGACAGAAACCTTGGCCCTTCTCGAAGCGCACAAGATCCGGCCCGAAGTTCGGGACGAACGGAATGCGGGCACGGCGATTGAAGCGGAGTTCCAAGGGCGGCTTCGGCCCTTCCAGGAAGAAGCCGTCGCGAAGATCACCGCCCACGACGAAGGTATTCTCTGCGCTCCGACGGCGTTCGGGAAAACCGCCGTGGCGGCGTGGCTGATCGCTAAGCGCAAGGTTAACACTCTGGTGGTGGTTCACCGGCAGCAGTTGCTCGATCAGTGGCAAGAGCGCCTTAGGATGTTCTTGGATCTGCCCGCTAAATCGATCGGGCATATCGGCGGCGGCAAAGTCGACCGGACGGGGTGCGTTGATGTCGCCGTCATCCAAAGCCTGTACCGAAAGGACGAAGTCAAGGACTTTGTCGCTGAGTACGGCCAGGTGATTGTCGACGAGTGCCACCACATATCCGCCTTCACGTTCGAACAGGTGATGAGGCAGGTGAAGGCCAAGTATGTAGTCGGTCTGACGGCCACGCCGACGCGAAAAGACGGGCGCCATCCGATCATTTACATGCAGTGTGGCCCGGTGCGGTTCAGCATGAGCGCCCGGACGATGACCGAAACAACGCCCTTCGAGCACAAAGTGACTCCTCGGCATACTGGGTTCCGGATGGCGGCCGACCTCAACGATGTCACGATTCAGGATATCTACGCCGCGCTCCTGAATGATGTCCCTCGTAACGAGATGATCGCCGATGACATCGTGCGCGCCGTGGAATCCGGGCGTTGCCCGCTACTCCTGACGGGCCGGACAGAGCACCTTCAGTATTTCGCCGCCAAGCTCGCACGCGTTGCCAAGCACGTCTTCGTCTTGAAGGGCGGCATGGGGAAAAAGCAGCGCAGGGAGACAGCGGCAGCCTTGGCGGCAGTGCCGGAGAATGAATCGCGGGTGATTCTGGCGACGGGAAGCTACATCGGAGAAGGGTTTGACGACGCGCGGCTGGACACACTATTCCTGGCGATGCCAATCTCCTGGAAGGGCACGTTGCAACAGTATGTGGGCCGATTGCATCGTCTGCACGATAACAAGCGATTTGTGCAGGTCTACGATTACGTGGACAACTATGTCCTGATGCTGGCCAGGATGTACGAGCGAAGGCTGAAGGGCTACAGCACGATCGGATACGTCGTCGAGCAAGGGACCTCTCCGCCCGATTCTCCGGCGCCTTTGAGCGGTAGAGTCGGGATCCCATAGAGAAACGGTATGAGTACAAAGCGAAAAACGGGAAAAGGCGCGGGCCAACACCTTCGACTGAGCAAGGCGCGGCTCGACGAGCTGGTCGAGGAAGCCCTGGTGGATGCCTATGGCGAATCGGAAGAAGTGACCGGCTTCTATACGATAATGGAGAACGACCTTCTATTGCCTTTCGATACGGAGATTCTCGGCATGACGGCAATCGTGGAAGCCATCGATATCACCGACGACGACCAGCTCGTCGCGGTGTGCCGAAAGGATAAGGCCAAGCAACGGATCTCGCTCTCGGAACTGCCATTGCCATCGCCGCTTCCAGAAGGCGCCGAGTGGATCGTTGCGTATCGATACTGGCGAACCGGCAAAATTGGATGAGCACGAGGATGCGGAAACGCGTGCCGGGTCGCTCCGATCGGTGGGTTAGAAATCGACTAAAGTTGGGCCTGACAGAAGTCGAAGATCGTCAACGCGTAAACTCTCAATGGGGACGTCGACTCAGCCCGATCGAACCGTGTCAAAACCGTGTCAAAACTCCTCTCATTGGAGGCTTTTGGGGATAGCTTTGAGCGAAAAGCAGATTCCCCAAATTGTTGAAAACATTAAAAGTGTGGAGAATTAAAAGAACCGTTGGAGCCGGATGGGGTGCGCCCAAGGCAGGTGCGCTACCAGGCTGCGCTACGCCCCGACATCTGAAGCTTCCTTGATTTTAAACCACTTCTCGATCTGCCAACCATCCCGAAACTCATTCTCAGGTCGAAAATGTATCAAAACTGTATCAAAACCCCGTTCATTGCACCTTGGCTGTATCAAAACCCTTCGCTTCATTGGCCTCTGGCGATGAGGGTGCCCCGAAGTCAGTTGAAAGTTGGTAGCGGCGGTTGCTGTTCATATTACTACGCCACCTCCCGTCGGGTGACAGACTTCGATCCATTCAGGATCGCATCTAAAGCCCAGAGATCCCGATAGCCCATGATCTTCCGAAAGTTCTTTTCAGTTGCCAGCAGAGCCGAAGCCATCCATCGTTTGACCATGGCACCATCCCGCCAGCGACAAACCCTCCGGGTGCGCAGGCGAACACCGGCGTGTGGACTCTCGATGATATTGGTGGTGGCCAGACAGCGGTGCAGTGAGACTGGGACGTCCAGCCGGTTGATGGTGAAACACTCCTCCAAGCCTTCCATCAGGCTGGAGGCAGCCGAAGGATATTCGCGTTCCAGCCACTCCGCCAGTTTCTTCAGCCGTAGCATGCCACCTTTGGCATCCAGCCGCCAAGCCGCCCGCATGGCCGATTTCACCTGGTCCTTCTGATCTTCCGGCAGGTGATCCATCACGTTGCGTAGTTTATGAGCGCGGCATCGTTGCACCGGGTGCTGATTCCCAAACACAGCATGGATGGCCGTGCGCAGCGCCTTCGAGCCGTCGATCACAAAAAGGCGCTTGGAATCAGGGTTCACGCCGCGCGTCACCAGGTCTTCGAGCAGTTCCTTGACCACGGTGGCGTTCTCGGTGGCGCCTTCGCGGATGGCCAGCACATGTTTGTGGCCGTCGACATCCACGCCCACCGCGCCGATCATGACGTGGTCGCCGAATCTCATGCCATCCACATAAATAATGACCAGTTTCAGCTCCTCCAGACGCCGGCTCAACAGCACTTCCACCTCCGCTTCCGAGGCTTCGCTCATCTGCCGGCTCACACTGGATTTGGAAACTCCCACGGTGTCGGCCATTTCCGGAATCACGCCGCGGTACTGACGGGTGGAAACGCCACGCATCAGGATATCCAGCATGCGCGCTCCCAGCCGTGGTTGATCCTGCATGGCCGCGTAAGCCGGCACCTCCACTTCCTTGCCCTCGCCAGCTCCTTTCTTTCGCAGTCGCGGCCGCTTCACCGCCAGCTTGCGGTCGCTGAGCATCACGGTTCCGGCTTGTTGGCCGTACCAGACTACATCCCCGACTCGCTGCTTACCTTGCTGGCGCGGTCCCGCTATCTGCTGCGCCGACAGGTCTAGCACCGCCTGGATGGTGGCTCGTCCCGCTACATCGATAAGTTCGTCGCAGGCCATCCGACCCTGCTGGATCAGATCCACCATGGGCAGTAGCAGTTGCCCGCGTTTGGAGAGAAACTCGGCCAACTTCTTTTCGTTGGTCTTTCCTTGCTTGTTGATGGTGTGATAGTTTCGTTTCACGGCGGTTCATCCTTTCAAGGTTTGGCGACCCGATTCTTCATTAAGAATCAGGTTGAACCGCCGCTTCAACTTTCAGCTACGATCGGGAAACCTCAAATGTGCGCAACGAATCCATTCTCGCTTGGGGCTTGGAGGTGTTGCCTGTGTTACCCATCGTCGACTATTGGTTCGCGTTTGCTTTTCAAGACAGCAACAAATTAAACTTTTGCCGTGCCTGTTTACGACGGGTTCGACTTCAGTGCGTCGTCCCACGCATCGCTTTCGCACAACTCGGCGAGCAGCAGCCGTGCGGTGAGCGTGTCGCCACGGCGTAATGCTTGCGCAAGTTCGGGGAAATCATCAAGGCGGCGCACGATTCTATCAGGGTAACCTTGGGAATTCGGTTCGTCGCTGAAGTCGGCTGTGCTGATTTTCATGGCCGTTTTTCCCGGTTTGACGCGAAGCGGGGATGAACCACTCCCAGAAAAATAGTGCATCTCTGAATCGATTCGTTTCATGCGGGGGAAGGCCACCAGGACCGCAGGGGACATTTGATCCCCCCGCACCGGGCGATTGCTCCGGCCAAGTCCTCGATCAGGCTACACCGCGCATCCTCCCAACAATATCTCGTTCGATTGCGGCAATATCCAAGGTTGGTTTGCGTCATCTTTCTGCGGAGGTAACACCCATGGCAGACGAAAAGAACGAAGTGAAGCAAACCGAGCAAACCAATCAACAAGATGTCCCGAATCTTGAACCGGACCAGCTTTCGGAGAGGGAAACCGAGGAGGTGGTTGGGGGTGGTACTGCTACATACAACATCGGCGCTGTCCAACAGAGTTGAACATTGATCCCGCTTCAACTGGCAGCCTGACTGAGGAAGAATTGGGGAAGGTTGGTAGCGGCGCTGCTAAGCTTAGCTTCAACAGAATT